>JAFPYW010000003.1 GCA_017394405.1 Alphaproteobacteria bacterium | reverse complement strand
TTTAAAAAATCTTGAGTAGCTGTTCCTGTGCATCATCATTACTTACTATAAAGTAGTATAACAGAAACCCTACAAAAACTTACCAATCTACATGTTATGTACACTATCCGTTTTTATAGTTTCCTGATGCACAACAGCCCTAATCTATAACGATCAACGACCGTCCGTGCATCCGTTTCTATATTTCATATTGACTTAGTAAAACAACAAATTCGCGATTTTTTTCGCGAAAGTGATATTATTCTATCAGAACATTTATAAAATGTCAAGCACTTTTTTAAACTTTTTTTAAGATTTTTTACAAAGGACCAAATTTTCTTATTTTTCAAATGGTTTTAATTTATTTTTGTCCTTTATTTGCGCGCGTTATCGCCATTTTTTGAGTTAAAGATGCCTTCAGCGTTGGCGTCAAATCATACGATAATGATAACGCCTTGTGATATTGAAATTGTGCTTCGCGCGAACGACCCATGGCCGCATAAATATCGCCCAAGTGTGCATTAGCCACAGAGCTTTGTGGCATCACATCCACCGTTTTTTCGGCCAACGGCAATGCCTTTTGATAATCGGCCTTACGATAAAAAGCATAGGCCATGCTGTCTAAAATATGTGGGTCTGCGCCCTTTAATTGATAGGCCTTTTCCACCAATTTGAAGCCCTCATCCAATGTGGCGTCTTGTTCCAACCATTGGTAACCCAACTGATTTAACACCAGCGCATTATTGGGATTTAACACCAAGGCCTGTTTCAAATCCGATTCGGCCAGTTTGTTTTGTTTGTTTTCTTGATACATAAAGGAGCGCGCAAAGTAAATGTCAGCTGCATATTCCCGATTCGATTCGCCCTCAATTTCCAAAACACGCGTGTATGCTTGAATAGCGGCGGGCCAATTTTGTTTTTTTTGATAGATACCCGCCAGAGCCAACCACAGATGCGTTGAGTCCCGATTCGAAACCTTTAATTTATTTAATAATACCAACGCCTCTTGATCGCGCCCGCAAGCAATCAAGTTTGTTGCCTTTTTGAACGCCAATGTTTGTGTAATTTTATCGGGCAACTGATCGTAATAATGTGCCGCTAATTGTGGTTTACCCACCTGTTCCAGTACTTCAGCGCTCCATATTTTCGGCAATTCTTGCACCTTGTTCAGATAAAGCGAGGCCGCACTCAAAATCAACGCACTTTCATAATTACTTTTGTTGCTACCCAACGCGGTAGATACGTTATAAAACGCCTCACCAATTCCCCGATTTGCAGACATCAATCGTGGCGAAGCAGACATAATCAACTCAGCCGTTGCGGGTTGTTCCGAAGCAAATAGTTGCCATTGCACATACATAGGATTTTCAATGTTCCATTTGCCCTGCTGCATATAGAAAGCGCGAATTTCCGGATAAAACGACACAGTCAGCAATTTATTGGCCGCCATTTCCTGAAAGCCCGAATCGGCCAACACCTTATCTCCCAAAGCCAAACCCATCAACCCTTTGTGATAGGAATAATAGGCCACCATAGCCGGCAATTCTTTAATCTTTTCCAATTCGGCCATCGCGTCTTTTGCATTTTTTTCGCCTACATAGGTCCATGCACGAATCAACGGCGCCAATACCCGATCCATCGTAGAATAATGGCGATCTTTTACGCTTTCGCGCGCGCGCCCCCAATCATTATCTTGTACAGCATACGCCGCCCGCACATATTCCGTTAAAAATTCCGGCGAAGATGTTTGACTTAAACGTTCCACAATGGGTCGCAACGTTTCAAAATTACCCAAAATTGCATTGAAGAAATAGCCTTCCCGTTGTAGTTTTGTGTTTTCAGGATCCCCGTTTAACACCTTCAAATAAAAAGCCGCCGCTTTATCTAAATCATCATTAAAAATAGCATTCAGAGCAGCCAAATAAGCCCCCGGCTCCACCGTTTTAGGCGCCGGCTTATCTGTTACCCACACCAATGGTAATTCAGCACGATCTTTGGTGGATTGTGATTGCTTGTACATTTGCCAACCACCGACACCTATGGCCCCCACACAAGCCAAAACAATGATTGTTATTCCTAATTTTTTTACGTTCATTTGATCCGCACTCTTTCTTTTTTTATAAAAATATGGTATCTTTTTTTCAATAAAAAAGAAAGATAAAAATGGACATTACGAAAAAAATATATTGGTTGATTCAAGCGGGCGTCACCAGTTTTTGTGGCGAACAACCCGCCATTTTGAACACCCCCAGGCCCGTTTCAAAAGATCAACCAGCATCCGCTCAAGCCGAGGCCTATGCGGTACAGGCAAAGACTTTGGATGTGCTGAATGCAGAAAAGAAAAATTTTACGCTGTCATCCTTGAAAAAAACAGCCACCCACACATTGTTGGGTTTTGGCCCAAACAATCCGAAATTGATGTGTATTCTAGATATCCCCGATACAGAGTCAGATCGAAGTGGTACGCCTTTATCCGGTGCCAATGGGGAGATGTTCAAAAAGATGATGATTGCTATCGGGTTAGATTGGCAAAAAGACGTTTATGCCACATATTTCAGCCCATGGCGCACGCCGGGCAATCGCCCCTTAACAACGGCAGAACAAAATATGTTCGCGCCGTTTTTGAAGCGGGAAATTCAGTTGGTACAACCCCAGAAAATGTTGTTTTTCGGATCCAGTATTGCGCGCGCTTTATTGGGGTGCGAATCATTGGCAAAAGCACGGGGCAGTTGGCACAATTTTGACGGCATTCCAACCCGCGTTACATTGGCATTAGGTGATGTCAATAACACCAAGTCTAATCGCCAACACACATGGGATGATTTACAAGCCATCACAAAATAGCATTTTCTATTTACTAATTACAGGCGTCCATATACTGGAAACTGCTCGAGCTCTGACCGTCATATCCATACCCCGGATATTCCGTGCTGCAACAAACGCCCTTCTTTTCGGTGTAACCATCATAACAACCGCATGTGGCCGGGTCAAAAATGCTATAGGTATGGCTAGAATAACGATCATATTTATAACTGCCCCAACAACATGAACCGCCCTTTAATGTTCCCTCGCTTTCGACATGCGGACAACCACAGGTCGTATAATCGCTTTCTTGAGAGCCGCCATTACTGATCCGGTCACTGTATTGGTTACAGCAAATGTTGCTATCTGAACCAGGGCCGCCCATTGGGCTATATCCGTCTGGGCATCCACAATATTTGGTATCAATGGCGCTGTAGTTGGAACCATCCCAGGCATATCCATTATTGCCACAACAAACCTTTCCGTCTTTGTTCCAAGTACCCCAACCCGATTGATTGCCTGGGCAACCACAGGCCGCATAGTTATCTTTAGTTATAGATGGATTGTCCTCGGTCACCTCTTTGCCCGTCTCGCTGGACGAACAACAGACATTTTCATATCCTTCCACTTCACTTCGACGGGATCCTTCTGGACAACCACAAGCATTATCCCGCTCGGTCTGTGCATTCATAGCATCCGTTCCGC
>JAFPYW010000030.1 GCA_017394405.1 Alphaproteobacteria bacterium | reverse complement strand
TATAACTTGGATGATTTATCATTGGATATCCCCGAAGCAATTTCTACAACAGAACGGCTAATATTATTGGCAAATTTGTGTTTGGCAAAAGAAAAGGTCCCTTATTCCCAGGCACTAGGTATGGCACTCAGTTTGACTGAATTATTGGATTTATCTTATCAATTTAATGTAGATTTAACTGAGTTGGATGAATTGGTTCCGCTGAAACAATTTGCTGAACATTGGCAAGAAACCGTTCAATTTTTGGATATTTTACATGTTCATTGGCCCCGTATTTTGGCAGAACGCAATAAAATTGATCCGATGGATAGGAATATCCGTTTGATTAAGAAATTGACCGAAGATATCCGAAATGGGAAGATTTCAAATAAAATTGTGTTGGCTGGTTTCACGGACCTATTTCCAGCACTTTCAGATTTGATTGCTGCCGTCAGCGAAAATGATAATAATCTGATTTTGAAAGATAATTATATAACTGATAAAGAGAATCCTTTGCCTTATTATACGGATTTTCATCGTTCGCAGGAACCAGTTATTATTGAGGCACTGACTCATGATAAGTGGGAAAAGAAATCATTTGCACCCGATAGTTTAGATAATGTTACATTTATTGAAGCCACAAACTCTGCGGATGAAGCGACAACAATTGCTTTGTTGTTGAGAGAGGTTTTATTGACCCCTAATCAAACAGGGGCTTTGGTTACAACCGATCGCAATTTGGCCAGACAAGTGATTATCCAAATGCGCCGTTGGAATATTGAGTTGGATGATTCTGCCGGTACGCCATTAAATCATACCGCTGTTGGCATCTATCTTTCTTTGTTGGCTGATGTCGGATTGCGCCCAACAGGGACAAATTATTTATCTTTGCTGAAGCATCCGTTGGCTGCGGATGGGGAAATGCCAGATGTCTTTCACAAAATGGTTTTGGAACGTGAGAAATTTTTACGTTCACAAAAGGATGCACGTGTATGGAGCATGTCCTTAAAAACGGACTTTGATAAATGGACGTGTTTATTTGTGAATAACCAAATCGTATCGTTCAAGGATTTATTGAAACAACATTTGTTGATAGCGGAAGAATTGGCGTGCAGCGCCGATAAAAAGGGCTATGACCGTTTGTGGCAAAATGATACTGGAAATCAGGCTCATCAACTATTGATGGACCTGTTGGACTATGCCGATGCGATTGGAAAAATAGAATCAAATTCATACCCGGAAGTATTCAAAATATTTATGCAACAGGTGTCTATCAGACCACGTTACGGAATGCATCCTCGTTTGGATATTTTAGGCCCGATTGAGGCCAGATTCCATCATCCGGATGTGTGTATTATAGGGGGGTTAAATGAAAAAGTATTTCCTCCATTACCGGAAACTGGGCCATGGTTGAATCGCGCTATGCGAGAAAAATTAAAATTGCCCTCTCCTGAGGATAAAATTGAAACCTATGCGATGGATTTTGCTCATGCTTTTTGCAGCCCAAAAGTGTATTTAACCAGAGCAATTAAATCTGGAAATGCGCAATCTATTCCTTCTCGTTTTGTGGAACGATTGAAGGCTGTTGCCCAAGTCAATAATATAAAATTTGAAATAAAAACAGCAAATTTGGCAACCCTATTAGATACACCGACAACCTTTGATGTGTCGGAACGCCCTGCTCCATGTCCGCCATTGTCAGATCGTCCAACCAAATTACCTGTAACCCAAATTGAGATTTGGCGGAAAAGTCCTTATAATATTTATGCACGATATATTTTGAAATTATTCCCACTGATGCCGTTGGAAAATCAACGGGTAAATGCCTTGTTCGGGACATTAGCACATAAAGCCACAGAATTATTCTATAAGGAGCATTTTGATTCAACAGACAAAAAAGTTTTATTAAAGATTGCCAATGATTTGTTTGATCAAAGTGCGGCTTCTGATAGCGATAAAAAAGTTATGCGATTAAAGTTTGATAGTATCGCAGACTTTTTGGTGAATAAAAAACTTGAAGATTTAGCGGTTGTTAAAGAGAAACCTTTGATTGAAGAAAGTGGGGTTGCGGAATTTAAGGTAAATGGTGAAACATTTACACTAACGGCTCAGGCAGATAAAATTGATGTTATGAAAGATGGCACGGTCAGGATTATTGATTTGAAGACATATGATCCATCCAGTAAAAAAGATGTTATAAGTGGATATACGCCCCAGTTGCCTTTGGAGGCGGTTATAATGAAGGAATTCGGATTTGGTTCTTTAGGACCAACGGCAGTTAGTTCTTTGGCTTATTGGCGTTTAAGTAGCAAAAAAAATGATAGTAAAACAATTGAAGTAATAAATTCAGTATCTGAAATTGACAAATTGATTGATAAAACCCGGGCGGGTTTATTAAATATGGTGGCGGCTTTTCAATTGCCAGAAACACGTTATGAAGTTTGTCCTATTTCGTCCGAAAAACTAACGTTCAACGATTATGAACATTTATCTCGAATGGCTGAATGGGCAACTGGCGAGGAGGAAGAATAGATGGTTAAAAGTAATCCGGAACAATTACAGGCCAGCAATCCACTGGATTCTATTTGGGTTGCCGCTTCTGCTGGAACAGGTAAAACAAAAGTTTTAACCGATCGGGTGTTGCGGTTGTTATTAAACGGGGCTGAGCCAGAATCAATTTTATGTTTGACATATACAAAGGCCGCGGCCTCTGAAATGGAAAACAGAATCAGTGAGGTGTTGAGAAATTGGGCCCTTTACAATAAACCAGAATTGATTGAAAAAATTGTTGAATTAAACCAAGAAACACCGGATGAAGATTTAATAAATCGTGCAAAATCATTGTTTGCTAAGACATTGGAAACTCCGGGCGGTATGAAGATTATGACAATTCATGCCTTTTGTGAATCATTATTGAAGCGGTTCCCATTAGAAGCAGATGTGCCGCCGAGTTTTGAAATTATTGATGATGTAATGGCAAAGACAATGCGTGAACAGATATTAAAGGATGTGCTTGTTTCGCCGGATGTTCAGGAAAATTTGGATGCTTTAACTAGTTTCATTTCTACAAATGTGCTGTCTAATTTGTTTGAGCATATTTTAGATAAGGCCTCTTTGTATGAGAACCTGTTGGATGCCTATCCAAATGGCATTGAAACGCTTTATTTTAATATAAAGAAATACTTTCGTATCGAGAAATATCATGCTGAAAATGAAATAATAAATGAACTTTGTTCAACGGAGGAATGGCCTGAATTAAAGGAAACTTATTTAACCGATAATGAAACGATTTATGCCAACAAAAAGAAGGATGAGAAAGCATATCAGGTATTTGAGGTGAATGAACGGTTGCGTTCTTGGCGTATTGCGATAGGCACGCAAAATCTGCTCCAGGTTACTTTCAGGGTTATTCAAACTTATAAAAATATGAAAGCCCAAGCCGCTTTATTAGATTATGAAGATTTGTTGAATAAGACTTATATATTATTATCTCAATCAACAATGACACAATGGGTATTGTATAAATTGGATGGTGGCATTGATCATATTTTGGTTGATGAGGCACAAGACACAAACAAAACTGCATGGCAAATTATTGAAGCCATCGCCAATGAATTCTTTGCTGGTGAAGGACAAACAGATAAAAACAGAACATTATTTGTTGTGGGTGATAAAAAACAATCCATTTTTAGTTTCCAAGGTGCAGATCCGGAAGTTTTTGAAAAAATGCGAGTTCATTTTGAAAAGGCCATTAAAGATAGTGAAAATTCTTTTTATAATGTGCCATTAAACTATTCTTTCCGTTCCACAGAACCCATTTTACGATTGGTAAATGATGTCTTGGCAAATGAACACGCCAAAGATGGTATTTTGTTCGGGAATGAAAGTGCTTTCCATCAAACAGATCGTCAAAATGATGCCGGTTTGGTTGAAATTTGGCCTGTAGAAAAGTCAGAAAAAACGGCACGACCAGATCCATGGATCCCACCGATTAAACGGCAAGAATCCCCCTCCTCTATGAGACGAATGATTGATTCTGTTGTTGATAAAATTGAATCTATGATTGGAAAGGAGGAATTGCCATCTCGTGGTCGTTTGATTCGTCCAGGCGATATTTTAATTTTGTTACAAAAGCGTACAACAATGATGGCCGAATTCGTTCGAGCGTTACAAAACAGAGGAATTCCTGTGGCTGGTGTAGATCGGTTGGTTTTGAGCAATTATTTGGCTATTAAAGATTTAATGGCATTGACGGAATTTACGTTGCAACCAGAAAATGATTTGAATTTGGCCAATTTAATTAAAAGCCCAATCTTGAACTTGAAAGAAGATGATTTATATCAGATATGCACCCATCGCGGTATGAGAAGTGTGTGGGATAGATTACAAGAACTGCATCCGGATAAGGCTTGTTTTTTGAAAGAAATCATATATTTATCTGAACGTGTTCCGCCTTTTGAATTTTATGGTTGTGTGCTGGGATCAATGAACTTACGTCGTGCGTTTGTATCCAGATTTGGTCACGAAGTGAATGAGGCCTTGGATGAGTTTTTGAATTTAGCTTTAGCGTTTGAACAAAATCATACGCCTAATTTGCAAGGATTCTTAGATTGGTTTTCAAATAATACTAATGAAATCAAACGAGATTTAGATAATTCGGGCATGAATGCAGTTCGCATTATGACTGTTCATGGGTCAAAAGGATTACAAGGGAATATTGTTTTCTTACCAGATACACGCTCTAATCGTACTCAAGGACAAAAAGGTGGTGAAGTTTTTTGGGATAAAGGTCTGCCCTTTTGGATACCAAATAAAAAGATGCGTCCAACATGTATGGAGGAAGTATTCAAAACTCATGATTTGTTGGCGGCCCAAGAAAAACGGCGGCTGTTGTATGTGGCTTTGACTCGTGCCAGCGACAGACTATATATTTGTGGTTGCGATGGTAAGCAATCTGCCTCAGCAAACAACTGGTATGATTTGATTATAAACAGTTTGCCTCCGGAAATAACCCCAGATAGTGATGGCATTATTCGTTGGAAATCAGAACAAAAAGCCGAACCAGAAGACAAACAAAAAGATAAATATCCGCTTGATTACACAAAAATACCAAATTGGGTATATGATATCCCCCCCGAAGAAAAAGCTCCGGATGCACCATTATCACCCAGTAAATTGGGGTCAGAGGATTTTGCGCAAACGGGATCTGTGTTGGATGAGGATCAAAAATTGGCAATGCGCCGAGGAACCTTGATTCATAAATTGTTGCAATTCTTGCCGTCTATTGAGCCGAATCAACGGGCAAAATATGTGTCAAAAATTCGTGACGCGAGTGGTATAGATATTCCCAATAATTTATTAGAAATCTTTGAACGAGAAGATTTACGCGATTTTTTTGGTCCTAATTCTGCGGCCGAAGTTCCTATCGTTGGAAAATTGGCGGATGGTAGGTCTATTTCTGGACAAATTGACCGCTTGGCCATTTTGCCCACGGAAGTTAAAGTTGTTGATTTCAAAAGCAATCGGCTGGTTCCTAAATCGGCGCCTAATGACTATAAAAAACAATTGGCTGCTTATAAGGACTTGCTAAAAACAATTTTTCCTGATAAAATAATTCACACATATATTTTATGGGTTCAAACATTGGTATGTGAGGAGGTAAAATGAAACGTTTTTTATTGGCTGTGGTTATGTTGTTGGCCGGATGTGTGGCTATTGAACCGAATATGTCTGGATTTACCTCAAAACAAATTGAAACCTCTAATTTTTCTATTGCTGTTTGGGAAAAAAATACAATTCAAAAGGGAAAGACGCTTCGGGTGTATTTTGAAGGGGATGGCAGCCCCAATCCCATAAACCAAATAGCCAAAGAATTGGCTGAAAAGGATGCGACACCGAATGTGATCTATGTGGCGCGCCCTTGTCAGTGGAGTAATGATAAAATTTGTACCCAAAAACCAGAAATTTATAAAGAATCACGTTTCCATGTAGAAATTATGAAGGAAATGTTTGAATTGACCGAATACTTAATGTTGAAGTATCGCGCCCCAGATTTAGAATTGATCGGCTATGATGGTGGGGCCGTTATTGCCTTAAATTTAGCCACAAAATTACCGACAAAACGAGTTATTACTGTGGCGGGTATCACAGATGTGAATGCTTATACAAATTACCACGATTTGCCGGCTATGGCGGAAGCGGAAAATCCAGCGGATGAATTGTTGGTATTGGCTCAAGTGCCACAGATCCATTATGTCGGCGGTCAGGATACAGTAACTCCGCGCCGTATGGCTGAACGTTTCGTTGGGCGAATGGTGGCTCCGAAATCTGCGGTTGTAAAAACCGTGCCTGGTGCAACACATACCAATTGGGGGAGCATTAAGCTGGATTATTGATGTTGTATGTTATTCCCATTTTTGTTTTTGCATTAGACTGGTTATCAAAGTATTTAGCGGTCAGTTATCTGCAACCTCACACACCTGTTGAGGTTTTACCCATTTTTAATTGGTATTTAACCTTTAATCCCGGTGTCAGTTTTTCAATGTTTAATGCAAAAAGTGCGTATGGTGTTTGGGCGTTGATTGGTGTGGCTTGCGCCATTTGTTTGTTTATCCTATATTTAACAAAAAAAGAAAAGGATCGAATCTCCCGTATTGCTTTAATGTTGGTTTTGGGCGGTGCTTTGGGAAACGTTTGGGACAGATTGCGCTATGGAGTTGTCATTGACTTTTTGGATTTTCATTGGGGCAATTATCATTGGCCCGCTTTTAATATTGCTGATTCTGCTATCTGTATTGGCGTGGCGATTATATTATGGCAAACGCTGAGGAGAAAGAAATGAAGATAAACATTGAAGTAAGCAAAACGATGGGATTCGCTGATTTTTTGAACAGCATGCGATCATCTAGATGCAAAAAAGCCTATGAAAATGATCCTATTATGTCAAAAAAAACAGAGATAATGGACTCGGCTTATGAAACTCTTCAACCCCTCTTTTCAGCCGATGCAAATGCTCAAACTGGAGAACGTTTTACAAGTCTAGCATTGAAGGTGGCAACAGGGCAATTGGACCCCAACAATACCATTGAAGATTTTTGTAATCAGATGAACGAATTATTAGCTCCTGATTCAATGACTCCAGAACAACGAGAATCCATGATGACATTGTATGGTGTTTATTCGGATTTTTTTGATGCACACGAAGATGGTTTGCGCATGAAAATGGAAAATTCGATTACTAATGAAAATGAAGAAAAAATTGAAGAAACACTTCAAGATGCAGCCGATTTTATTGGGTATGATATTCCCGAAGATTATGAAACGGGAGCAGTTATCTTTCCGATGCCTGCAGGTTTTCCGCCGCATGGGCGTTCTGTTGAAAATAATGAAGGTTCACGCACACAACTGGTAGCCATTCCAATTGATAGTCGAAACGAACCAGAACAAACGTTGATTACGATTGTCCATGAGGATGTTCATAAACTTTTCTATGATAGTGGCCGTTGTGATGCACTTGAAAACGAATTAGGTAAAGATGATTTTAATTTGTTGAATGAAGGCATTGCGGTTGCATTTCAAGATGATTTTTGTGATAAAGCCGGTATTAAAAGCCGTCCCTATGGTGTCGATTCTATTGATGCCGAAGCACAACGTTTAGAAAAATACATTCAAAAGGGGGAAAAATTATTTGGTGACGATGGAAAATTATCACCGGGTATTAAAACTCCGGAGAAAAATGTCAATCCAATTTTAAGCCAAAAACTTCAGGAAGGACTGACTCAATGAAAAAAGTATGTTTGATTTGTTTATTTGTTTTAACTGCGTGTGCGCCTTATAAACCGGATTTGGATGAAACACAGGTGGTGGATGGAAAATCGATTATTTTACCCCCAAATTTTGATGAATTACCAAAGGAGAATTAAATGAGTATTTATGATGATTTACGCAAAAAAGCAGCCCAAATGAAATCTTTCAATCTGCGCAAAGCATTTGAAAAGGACGATGATCGTTTTAATCGATTTCATGTAGAATTTGAAGATTTTTTGTTGGATTATTCTAAAAACTTGATTGATGATGACACTATGTCCCTGCTCCGCCAATGGGCCGAGGAACGCCACTTAAAGGATGCCATTGAACAAATGTTCAAGGGAGAAAAATTTAATTCTACCGAAGGGCGTGCGGTTTTGCATACAGCTTTACGTAATCGTTCTGGCAGGCCAATTAAAGTGGATGGCAAAGATGTCATGCCGGATGTGTTGGCTGTGCTTGATAAAATGCATACTTTTTCCGATGCCGTGCGTTCTGGTAAATGGGTTGGTGCTACGGGTAAAAAGATTACAGATGTGGTGAATATTGGTATCGGTGGATCTGATTTAGGTCCTTGTATGGCGGCGAATGCTCTTACTGCTTATCGTGATAGAAATATCCATCTGCACTTTGTGTCCAATGTTGATGGAACGGATATCGCCGAAAACCTGAAACAATGCAAACCGGAAACAACTTTGTTTATTGTGTCCAGCAAGACTTTTACTACCCAAGAAACCATGACAAATGCCAACACGGCGCGTGCTTGGTTGGTTGATGCTTTAGGTGAAAAAGCGGTTGAAAAACACTTTGTGGCGGTCTCAACCAACACAGAAGAAGTCAAAAAGTTCGGCATCAATCCAAATAATATGTTCGTGTTTTGGAACTGGGTTGGAGGACGTTATTCCATGTGGTCTGCCATTGGCTTAAGTTTAATGATTGGTATCGGTTATGATAATTTTATTCAAATGTTGGAAGGGGCTCATGCCATGGATAAACACTTCCAAACTGCTGATTTTACAGAAAACTTGCCCGTTATTTTGGGCTTAATTGGTGCTTGGTATGCTGGTTATATGGGGGCAGAAAGTTATGCTGTATTGCCTTATGATCAATACTTAAATCGCTTGCCAGCCTATCTGCAACAGCTGGATATGGAATCTAACGGAAAAGGTGTGGATCGTGATGGCAAACCTGTCACCTACCCCACTGGACCGATTTTGTTCGGCGAACCTGGCACAAACGGACAACACTCGTTCTATCAACTGATTCACCAAGGAACGCATTTAATCCCTGTGGACTTTATTGCCCCAATTCATTCGTTAAATGAAACGACTCAGCACCACGATATTCTTCTTGCCAATGTGGTAGCGCAAGGGGAAGCCCTAATGCGTGGCAAGAATAAAGAAGAATTGTTGGCTGAAGGTGTAGAAGAACGTTTGATTCCGTTCAAAACATTTACAGGCAATCGTCCAAGTAATACCATTTTAATTGACAGGATTACACCTTATAC
>JAFPYW010000029.1 GCA_017394405.1 Alphaproteobacteria bacterium | reverse complement strand
TGCATTCAAAATAAAAGGCGGAAAAACTTTAAGCGGGACAACCGAAATTAAGGGGGCCAAAAATGCCACCCTTCCCCTTTTGATTTGTGCTTTATTGACAAAAGAAACTTTGACCATTCACAATGTATCACAGCTTAGCGACATCAAAGTTTTAATCGATATATTGAAGGGAATGGGTTCTAATATTCAGGTTGATGGCGACACCATCCATTTAACGACTCCAGAAATTACCAGCACCGACGCTCCTTATGAATTGCTCAGCAAAATGCGGGCCGGCTTTTGGGTCATAGGTCCGTTATTGGGGCGTATGGGGAAAGCCCACGTGTCGTTACCCGGTGGATGTGCTTTGGGGGCCAGAAAATTGGATATTTATTTCACTGCACTGGAAGCCATGGGGGCAAAAATTGATATTGATGGCGGCTATGTGTCGGCCAGTGGTACATTACATGGTGCCGAAATTTTCCCGCATCGCATCACCGTAGGAGGCACAATTACCATTTTGATGGCCGCCGTTTTGACAAAAGGCACAACCATTATCCACAATGCGGCGATGGAACCTGAAGTAGTGGATGTGGAAAATATGCTTGTTCAAATGGGCGCAAAGATTCAGGGCGTTGGAACAAACACTTTGACCGTTGAAGGCGTAGATGAATTAAAGGGAACCGAATGGTATCCTGTGCCAGATCGCATTGAAACGGCCACTTTTGCCATTGCTGCTACGATGACAAAAGGCAATATCACACTCAAAGGTGCACGCTTGGATTTACTTGGCAACACCGCCAATGTGTTGAAAAATGATGGCGTTGTTTTCACTCAAACGGATGAAGGCTTGCGAGTGGATGCCACCAACGCCGCCTTAAAAGGTCAAACAATTCAAACGGCCGAATATCCGGGATTGGCCACAGACGATCAACCCTGCTTGACCACCATGTCGTGTATCACATCTGGGGAAAGTTTGATCACAGATGCTATTTTTGACAACCGCTTTATGCACGTGCCAGAATTGCAACGAATGGGGGCCAACATTGAAGTCATCAACAACCAATCGATTTTGGTGCATGGTGTGGATCATTTGACCGGAGCAACTGTTACTGCGTCTGATTTACGCGGTGGTGCGGCGTTGATTTTAGCCGGACTGGTAGCCCAAGGAGAAACCATTGTCCAACGTGTTTATCATGTGGATCGTGGGTATTACAAAATGGAAGAAAAATTAAAAGCTCTCGGTGCTGATATTGAACGCATTTGGCAGGACTATCCGTAAGTCCATACCT
The DNA here is from genome assembly GCA_017394405.1 of Alphaproteobacteria bacterium. GTDB lineage: Bacteria > Pseudomonadota > Alphaproteobacteria > CAAHEQ01 > UBA3637 > UBA3637. The sequence continues at coordinate 21,512 of JAFPYW010000029.1, read as the reverse complement.
ATTTATCTTTACTTGACTTTTTAACAAACTTGTGATACAATTATTCCAATCTTTTTTCGAAGGAGAACAAAATGGATGTTCAAAACAAGATCGTTTTGACAGGCGTAAAGCCAACTGGAACCGTACATATTGGCAATTATGTAGGGGCCATTAAACCCGCCATTGCATTGGGACGCGAAGTCATAGCCAATGGGGGGCATTATGTTATGTTTATTGCCGATTACCATGCGGTTAATTATTTGAAAAACCCAGAAGAAATGCAGCTTTTTACGCGCAAACTTGCGTGTACATATTTAGCGTGTGGTTTAGATCCGAATCAAATGATTTTTTATCGTCAATCGGATGTTCCCGAAGTATTTGAAATGACCACACTTTTGACCAACTTCACACCAAAGGGATTTATGAACAAAGCACATGCTTATAAAGCTGCCGTTGATAAGAATATAGCTAAAGGCGAACCTGCCGATGCCGGCATCAACATGGGGTTATATAATTACCCGATTTTGATGGCTGCCGATATTTTGACATACGGATCAGATTATGTACCTGTTGGTAAAGACCAAGTTCAACACGTGGAAATTACGGCTGACATTGCAGGCGCAGTCAATGCTTGCTACGGCAAACAAGTTTTAAAAATTCCACAAGCGATTACTCAAGAAAATGCAGCTCTTTTGCCCGGTACTGATGGTCGTAAAATGAGCAAGAGTTACAACAATGTGATTCCGTTATTTGATGATGCCGAAGTAATCAGAAAGGCCGTCATGAGTATTAAAACAGATTCACAAGATATCAATGCTCCAAAAAATCCAGAAGACATTTTATTATTCCAGATTGCACGGGGATTTTGCCAACCAGAATTAGTAAAAGAAATTGAAGAAGGTCTAAGAAAAGGTGGTATGGGATATGGCACCATCAAAAAGATGTTGGCCGATGCCATTACCGCTGAATTAGCACCACTTTATGAAAAATATGTGGACTATATGGCCCACTATGACAAGGTAGAGGAAATGTTGCGTGAAGGTGCCAAAAAGGCACGGGCTTTGGCTCGTCCCGTTTTGGATAACTTCAGAGCAACTGTGTTAAACCTAAAATAAACCAAGAGGAAACCAACATGAAAAAAACTTTAATCTTTGCTGTCTCAGCCTTATCTTTGGCTGCTTGTACAGAACATGCCACACGTGAAGAATATGTGACTGCTTATCAATATGTTCCCGTGTCCTATGAACAACCGGCTTGCAACACATGCAATACTTGCAATACATGTGCTCAACCTCGCGTTTATAGCCACACAACATATCATGAATGCACTAAACCGGAACCAAAACCACAAACTGTTATGGTCGTAATGCCACAAACAGTAATTGAACCGGAAATCATTTATGAACCAAAATGCGGTTGCCCAAAATGTGGTTGCAACAAAAAGAAAGCTAAATAAGCATTCAAATTAAAATCCCCCGCTATTTAGTGGGGGATTTTTTATTTTAACGACGGATAAAACCGCCACCCAACACAATATCATCATCATAGAAAACGGCAGATTGCCCTGGCGTCAATGATTTTTGTGGATCCTTAAACCGAACACGCCACACATTTGGTTCAGATTCAGATACGTGTGCTGGCACCAATTGTCCCGCTGACCGATATTTAACAAAACAATCAAATTCTTTTTTTCCACGAGCACGCACACCTAAAATAGGTTGGATCACTTCACAAGCATCACATTTTGTTTCCGATTCCATTCCCACAATCACGCGGTTATGTTTTGGATCCAAATCTATCACATACAATGGCTCGGGGTAAGCAATACCCAACCCCTTGCGCTGACCAATGGTATAATGCCAAAAGCCATTGTGTTTGCCCAATACCTTGCCGTTTGTTAAAACAACTTGTCCGATTTTGTTTTCCACCTGTAATAGATCAGTATAATCACCCGCATAAAAATCTTGGCTATCTGGTTTATCCGCCACCGCCAAGCCCCGCTCTTTGGCCATTTCACGCACTTTCGCTTTTGTATATTCACCCAATGGGAAAATAGTACGAGATAATTGATCTTGATTTAACCGATACAAAAAATAACTTTGATCCTTTTTGGAATCTGCGCCGCGTTTCAAAACAAATCCAGCAGGTGTTTTTTCAATACGCGCATAATGCCCCGTTGCAAAGGCATCAAAATCAATTTGCTTTTGCGCTTCATCCACCAATAATCCGAACTTCATCCCTGCATTACACATAATACACGGATTTGGTGTTTGTCCTGCCAAATAAGTATCACGAAAATATTTCAAAATTGTCTTCTTATATGCATCAGACAAATTGATCACATAATGTTTTATCCCCTGATTTTTACACCAAGCCTGAACATCTTTAATATCTTGCTTTTCACTGGGGCCATAACACGCATCCCCCGCAATTTTCATATTCGGAATGTCTTTATTATAAAGCGCCATTGTCAGACCAATGACTTCGTGCCCTTGTTCCTTCAACAGAAGAGCGGCCAACGTGGAATCAACGCCACCAGACAAACCAACCGCAATTTTCATGGACGAATTCCCAAATACAAGATGTAAATAACATAACACACAATCATCGCTATGCCTGTTTTGCGACCAATTCGCCCCAAACCAAAACCGATACCCAATAAAGTCAATGTGGCGAATACCATCACCAACACATCTGTTTTAGCGGTGGGTGGCACGCTGACATATCCTGGCATAATCATCGCTGTTGCGCCTAAAATAAATAAGGCATTGTAGATGTTGGATCCGATTACGTTGCCAATCACCATATCTCCATGTCCTTTTTTAGAACCCACAATCGCCGTAGCTAACTCTGGCAAACTGGTGCCCAAAGCCACAATCGTCAAACCAATAACGATTTCCAACACTTTCAAATCGGTTGCGACTAAAATTGCATACTTCACCACAACGTGCGCACCAAATAAGATAATGACAAAACCGCTAGCTATCATCGCCAACAAAAGTTTGGTGTCAATGTGAGTCCTTTCGGACAAGGCCTCATTTGCCGTTTCAACAGATTTTGCAACATGGGCTTTATCAGTTTTGTATGAATAATAAATATAAAAGGCTAATGTCATACACATTAAAGCCCCCATTGCACCATCAATTTCTGTCCTCAATAACGCCGCCACCAACACAATTGTTGATAACAATAAAAAGATCGAATCGCGTTGAAAAGCAACTGGGCTGATTTTAATCGGACGCAAAACTGCCGCAATACCTAATACCAATAAAATGTTTGCAATGTTCGCCCCTAATACGTTACCAATGGCAATACCTGGCACATTACGCAATGTAGCCACCATACTTGTACTCAATTCTGGCAAACTGGTTCCAAAACCCAAAACAACTATGCCCACTAATAAAGGAGAAACTTTCCAGCGTTTGGCTAATAAAACCGAACTGGCTATCAGGGCGTTACCGCCGACAATCAACAATACGATACCAAACAATAACGCCAAACAATTCATCTGCCCCCCTTTATCTCACATACAGGTAACCAACATATACCACATATAACGCCAAAAAAACGATACCAGTTGTCCGACTGAATTTGCCGCGATAACCAAATCCTAACAACAAAGCCGTCACAATGGCCATAATCAATGTATCAATGCTAACGCTGTCTTTTGCAGTCGGAACAGGAACCGGACGTAATATAGCCGTTGCTCCCAAAATAAACAGCGCATTATAAATGTTGGATCCTACCACATTACCATACGCCAACGCACTTTGTTTTTTGATAGACGATACAATGGATGTTGCCAATTCTGGCAAACTGGTTCCGATAGCCACAACCGTCAATCCGATAATGGTCGGGGAAACACCCAATTGATGGGCCAAACGCACCGCATTATCCACTAATATATAAGCGCCACAAATCGTCAAAACGATACCTGCAATTGTTTTCAAGGTACTCATCAATAATTCTTTTTGTTCATAATGAGTAAAATTTGTTTTTAAACCAACCGATTTTTCCGAGGCAGCAGCCCCCTTCTTTTCGGTTTGATAACAATACCAAACATAGTATGCCAACAATCCGCACATACCTAAGCCGGCTAAACGACCGATGCGTCCCCACCATAATGCCGCCATTAAAACCAATGTGGAGATAGCCAAAAACAATCCATCACGTTTTAATTCTTTTTTAGATACAATCACTGGATTCAAAAAGGCCGCAACGCCTAAAACCAACAAAATGTTCGCTATATTTGATCCGACAACATTTCCGATACCAATTCCGGGATTGCCCTGAAAAACTGCCGACAAACTGGTCATCAATTCCGGGGTTGACGTCCCGAACCCAACCAAAGTCAAACCGATCAATAAAGAAGAAACGCGCATTTTTTTGGCAACAGCCACAGACCCATCTACCAACAAATTACCGCCATACATCAATAACAAAAAACCAACGATAATCCAAAAAATAATCTGCACATATAACATAAAAAAGCTCCTTTGTTTATGTTGGGATTATAACTTTTTTTTTACGCAAGTGCAATACCTTTTTTATCTTTTATATGACATAAATATGACACAAAAAATACACTTTTGTGATATTTTTCAATCAAGCGCTTGATTTTTTTCGCACACCACAGATCTTTTGATATAATCAGCATATCAAAAAGGAGTATTTATGAAAAAACTGATTTTATTATCTACAATGCTTATCGGCGCCACATCTGTATATGCTGCCGGGTACCAATTACAAGAATATTCTGTAACCGGTTTGGGACGATCCATGGCTGGTGTTGGTGTCGTTGGAGACGATTATTCGGCTATTGCTTTTAATCCAGCTGGCATGGGGGTCAATAAAACGTCCGGCATTCAGGGGGCTTTGACCGCTGTTTCTTTGCGCAGCCGTGTAAAAGGATCTGCCGTTGTTGGCGGAAAGACAAAAAATGGCCACGATTATACGCATATTTTCCGCGTATTACCCAGCGTTTTTGCACAACATAATTTGAATGACAAGTTATCTTTGGGCCTCGGCTTATATACGCCATTTGGCTTAGCCACAGATTATCGCAACGATTGGTTTGCATCAGCACAGGGCCAATACTCAGCCATCACGGTTGTCAATTTAACCCCCAGCATTTCCTATAAATTGGTTGATTCTTTAACTTTAGGTATGGGCGTTAATATTCAATATGCCACGGCACATTTGACGGGCGCCACGGCGGATGGCGGCTTTACCGACATGAAGGATGCCGATGATTATAGCGTTGGATATACGGTCGGTTTGGTCTTTCAACCATGGAAAACCACACGTTTGGGCGTTTCATATCGCAGCGCAGTTCGTCATAAATTAGAAGGTAAAAATAAAATGCGTGGCGGAATTTACACTGGATTTTTGACCGGCACGCATGATGTCAGCGCAAAAATTGTCACACCAGAAACGGTTATTTTTTCAGCTGCACAAGATGTAACTGACAAATGGACTTTGTCCGGCACAGCTCGCTTTACCAGATGGGATCGTTTCCATTATCTAGATATCTATCAAGAAAAAGTCGGCAAATTGAGTTCTGTCCATGAAAATTGGCACAACACATGGTTTTTCGCGGCTGGTGCAGATTATAAATATTGTGATAATTTAACATTCCGTTTTGGCGGTGCTTATGATCAAACCGCGATCAAATCCCCAGCGTACAGAACGGTTCGCATTCCAGATGAACGTAGAATTTGGGCCTCTATCGGAGCGACCTATCAAAAAAATAATTGGCAGGTTGATGTTGGGTATGCACACTTGTTTGTGCGGAAGGCAAAAACTGGTGCAATCACTGGCAACGCCCCCTTAAATGTTCGCGTTGATTCCGCCTATCACCACACCCAATCTGATATTGTCGGACTACAGTTGCAATATCACTTTTAACAAATAAAAACAAAAAAAATAAAAAAATTGTCTTGATTTTTTGTAAAAAGTGTTTTATAAACGAAGATGTTTTTGATAAGGAGAATAAACATGACAAAACATACAATTAAAAAAGTCAGCGTGCCTCATCATGCTGAGAAGAAGGAAACAACTAGTTGTTCCTGTGGCGACAAGTGTTCTTGCTGCCAATGCAGTTCTGCTGCAAAAGTTGCAACAATGGGCGTTTCTGCTTTAGCGTTAGTTTTAGCCGTCGTTGCTTTGATTAAACCTCCATGCTCATCTTCATTGGAAAAATGGGTTAAAGGTAATCCAGAAGTAATTGATGAAACAATGAAAGAATATTACCAGAAGAAGGATGCTGAACGCAGAGCAGAAGAACGTGCTCAACCGAAAAAGGCTCCGGCCGATTTGGTTGAAAAGATCATTTCCGATAAGGCAAATTATTCCTTGGGCAATCCAAAGGGTAAATATGTCATTATCGAATTCTTTGATTACAACTGCGGCTGGTGCAAACGGACAAATGCTGCTTTGAAAGAAGCTTTGGCCAAACCAGAAGCCAAAAATATCCGTTGGATCCCAATTGATACCCCAATTTTCGGTGAAGATTCCGAACGTATTGCTCGTTTCGTCTTGGCCGCCGGGGAACAAGGAAAATATGCTGCAATGCATGACGCTGTCGGCGATCACAAAGGTCGTGTAGATGAAGCTGCATTGATGAGCATTGCCAAGAAAATTGGCGCGGATGCCGAAAAGATGAAAAAGGCCGCGGAAAGCCAAAAGATTAAAGACAAATTGGCTGCAAACCGCGAATTCACGAAAGCCTTAAAGATTGGTGGCGTTCCTATGTTGATCGTCAATGGCAACATTCATCCAGGCGCCTTATTCGGTGAAGAATTGGATGAAGTTGTGGCTGAATCCGCAAAATAATAAACATTCTCTAATGTTTGAAAACAGGGACCTTCGGGTTCCTGTTTTTTTATGCTTGCTTTTTCGGCAAAAAAAGTGTAAAAAAAATGCTCAGGAGACTTATGATTAAACGCATTTTAACAGTCTTGTTTTTTTTATGCTTTTTGAATGCTTGCACAAATATCGTCCGCGTTCATAAAGGGGATACGTTGTACTCCATTGCCAGACGACAAAATGTGTCTGTGCGCGCCATTATTGATCGCAACAAATTAAAACCCCCTTATACATTATCTATCGGGCAAAAGTTGATTATTCCCCAACAACGATATTATCGTGTTCGCAAGGGCGATACTTTATACAGCATTGCCAAAAAATATGGTATGACCGTTGCTTCTTTGGCGCGAATCAACAATTTGAAATATCCTTACACATTATCTGTGGGACAACGGCTGTTATTAAATAATGTGGCCACAACGAATAATGTCCCAACCACAAAAACCACTGCAAAGAAATCAAACACACAACAAAAAACCACAAGCACAAGTACTGCTTCTAAACCGGTCAGCATTCCGAAATCAGCACAATCCAAACGTTTTGATCGGCCAGCCAGTGGCAAGATTGTTCAGGGCTTCACCCAAACAGAAAGTATGCACAATGACGGAATCAATATCGCCGGCAAATTGGGAGATCCGATCAAAGCGGCTGATAGCGGCCAAGTCGTCTATGCTGGCAACGAATTAAAGGGCTATGGAAACTTGTTGTTGATTAAACACAAAGATGGATGGATTACCGCCTACGCCCATAACGACAAATTGTTAGTCAAAAAAGGTGCTCAAGTTGTGCGTGGACAAAAAATTGCAACCATGGGCAAAACAGGATCGGTTAAAACCCCTCAATTACACTTTGAAGTGCGGTACAAAACAAAAGTAGTAGATCCGCAACAATATCTGAAATAAAAATTGGACATCCGATTAAAAATATGTTATAAGGGAATTAAAGGGGTAACTCATGAACAAAAAATTATCTATATTTTTGGCATCCTTGATGATAACAACGAGCGTATCCGCCGGCTTGCCAGAGGCATTGATGAGCTTGAATTATCAACAATACAATCAAGCCCACAATGAATTTTTGCAATTGGCCGATTCGGGGAATGTTGCTGCCTTGTATTATTTGGGACGGATATACCAAAATGGATGGGGTGTTCCCAAAAATATCCCACAGGCCGTCAATTATTTCCAACTGGCTGATAATGCCTTCTATTTACCGGCTGCTGCACAATTAGGAAAGATTTTATTATATGGTTCTGGTGGTGTTACAGCTCAACCAGCGCGCGCTGTTATGTTATTGAAAAAAGCGGCCTTAGCTGGTGATGCAGATGCGGCATTGGAATTAGGTAATGCGGCCATTTCTGGTTTGGGAGCGGCACCCGATTTTAACCACGCCTATGGATATTATTTGATTGCAGCCCTAAAAGGAAACAGCAAGGCGCAATTCCAAGTCAGCCAAATGTATTTATTGGGTCGTGGTATCCCTCAAAACTTTTCAAAAGCCATTTTATGGATGCGCCGATCCGCAAATCAAGGTTATGTAAAGGCGCAGCTTGAATTGGCCAATTTAACAGAAAACAACCCGAAATTAAAAAATTTAGGGGAAGCATACGCATGGAACTCTATCTTAGCCGCTTATAACTCAGATTCTATCGGAGCAACAGCTGCCAAAAATCGTGATCAGTTAGCCCAAAAGTTAAATATAAAACAATTATCCGAATGGCAAAGCAAAATTCGGGCATGGATGCCAATTCCACCGGAAAAATCTGTACCCGAGGAGGAACGTCGTAATACACCCACCCCCACCATTCCTAACTTTAATGATCCGAAAACGTTACAACAAATTTTATTGCAAGAGGGGGCTTTACCAACTGATGCTTCTGCCTTTGATATTACAACAGAAATGGTTGATATTGCCGAAGCGACCGGTGACCGTTTAGCTTTAACTTCTGCCATTGAAAAGGCCATGAAGCGCGACAAAATCCAGGCTGCCGCCTATTATGGCGATTTATTGAATAATCGTCTGCACGACCCTGAGGAAGCTATAAAATGGTATCAAGCGGGGGCCGATGCTGGTGATTCTTACGCCCAATATCAACTGGCCAAAGCCTATTGCGAAGGATGGGCCAGCCAACCTGATATTTCCAAATGCTACGGATGGTTATTGACAACAAAAGAAACATTGGATCCCGTGCTCAATGAATTAGTTGCTCAAGCATTATTAACGGTGCGGACAAACGCTACGCCGGACGAATTGGAGCGTGGTCAAGCCCAAGCGGATGCCATTATCAAAAAAGAAAAGCACGAACAAAAAGAAAAGAATATATTAGGATTCTTTTAAGATACAAAAAAGACCCGCACAATGCGGGCCTTTTTGTTATACACCCCTTTTTCACCAATTACGTGCAGCAATTTCAAAATATGCTTGCGGGTGAGCACAGGCAGGACATAACTCTGGTGCCTTTGTACTTTTAATCACAAAGCCACAATTCCGACAACGCCATTCAGTTTCGCTGACACGATCAAAAACCTCGCCTTTTTCCACATTGTCATGTAATTTACGATAACGTTCTTCGTGGAATTTTTCAGCCACACAAACAGCACGCCATACTTCGGCGATTTCATGGAAGCCTTCCTCGTCAGCCTTATCAGCAAAAGCCGGATACATTTCAGCCCATTCTTCATATTCACCTGCGGCAGAAGCAGCTAAATTTTCCAATGTGGTTCCGATTTTTCCTGCAGGGAATGTTGCCTCAATGGTTAAATCGCCACCTTCCAAAAACTTAAAGAAGCGTTTGGCATGTTCTTTTTCTTGGTTTGCCGTTTCTTCAAAAATGGCCGCAATTTGTTCATAGCCCTCTTTTTTTGCTTTGCTGGCAAAATATGTATAACGATTGCGCGCCTGAGATTCACCAGCAAAAGATTTTAATAAATTTTTTTCGGTTTCTGTACCATGTAATGTTGTCATGTATAATCCTTTCCTTTAACGTATTTAGTATAGGAATTTTGAGAACAAAAGTAAAGGGAAATTTGAGCAATAAAAATCCCCATCCTTTCGGACGGGGATCTTCGTTATCAGACATAACAATTAGTCTTTTCTACGCCATCCGCCGATATTATCGCAGATGCCACCGTTATTCCATCCTTTGCTGACGGAGATACCGGTCTTTGTACCGCTAGAACGTGTATCACCAGGTTTCGAGGCAATCTTGAACAAGAATTCGCCCTTATATCCCACTTCGCACAACCAACGGTCACTGACGACCAATTGTTTTTGTTTACCCTCTCCGTGCACTGTGTGATTGGCACGTTTCTTTTCAATCCAGTTATCATGAGCTTCTCTCCAGCTGTCATGTGTTCCGCCGGAACCACCGCTCTTGATACCATCGGATTGACCACTCACAACATAGTCATCGGCTTCACCGTTTGCTTCAAAGTAATATGTACAATAGAAGTTAGCCGGTTTTTTCGGAACCTTATAGATACGTTGACGAGAGGATGTACGACGTTCTTTACGTGTATCCCATTCTTTCGGCGCGCAGGTGTTACCATCATCTTTCACGTATTCAGACTTCAATGTGTTGTAGCATTCACATCTGCCATCGTTACCACGTTTGATATCGATGTAGCTGCTCAAAGCAATACAAGTACCATTGTGGTCAATACAGTGATCGCCACCGCAATTCACACACACATGGTTGGAACAATAGTTCTTACCAATGTTCAAATCCACGCAGTTCTTGTCTGTAATACATTGATAGCAAATACCATTCAATCCATCTTTTGTATTACCTGTGGCATACTTGTTGCTACCAGCATTATCAGAGCACAAACGCTTGTCGTTTGAACAACCGGAGTCTGTACCCACGTTGGCTTTATCATCCACACAGACAAAACAACCTTGTTTTTCGCTGCTCCAAATAGTTCTCAACGGATTGTGATTGTTGAGTGTGGAAATTTCCCTACATGTCAAGCATTCTTTTTTGTCATGACAGAACGGCTTGTCAGACTTACATGGCAATGTTGCACCAGATTGATAGTGACCATTGCACAAGAAGCAAGCACCTTTATAGGCCTTTCCATCAACCGTTGTTGTCTTCGTTTCGTCACAATGTGGCATAGCATTTTGACACCCCTTATCGGTTGAAGCATTTGCTGTATCGCTGTCATAACAATAGACACATTCTTTTGTCTTCGGGTTCGGAATTGTTCCCGGAGGACATGCTGTACATTCTGTACCGCCCTGACCGCTGTCAGCAACGCACATCGGTTCTTCGGTTGTACAACCGGTATCCACATCAACAGCGCCTTCTTTGTCGTTGATACATTTCACACAAGAATGACCAAATGTCTTGGATGCATCATTCTTCCAATCTTTCACCGCACAAATCGGTGTATCTTCGGAACAACCGGAATCCACATTCGCGCCGGTGGCATCATCTGTACACTTGAAACATTCATTAGCAAATCCATTTTCTGTGTTTGTACCGCACAATTTCGTGGTGCTTGTACAACCATCATCCAATTCGCTTTGATGATCACCAAATTTTGTGTTTTGACACACATAGCAGGTATCACCATAAGCATTTGTTGCACTGGTACGTTCGCACATACGTTTGGCTGTACCAATATCACCAGATTCGCAACCTGTGTCTAAACCAGCGGCTTCTTTGTCGTCAATACACTTATAACATTGACGCACATCTTCATCATAGTTGAAGTATGGTTTGTCGGTTGGACATTCTTCGCAAGCATGTTGCACGCTGCAATACCAGTTCGGCACCGCTTTTTTACAGTTAGCATCGGTCACACAACGAATACACTCACCTTTATAGGCGCGCGTCACCGTTTTTTCGCTACCGTCTTCATAGATCCTCACAGTCATTTCTGTGGTGCCTTCTTCATTACAAATCGGATTTGTCGTGTTACAACCCGCGTCAGTATCGGCACCTTTGTTGGAATCATAACATTTCACACATTCACCTGTGGTCGGGTTTTTGATTGTTCCTTCTGGACACACGCAAGATTGTGTTTCCACATCATAGATGGTTCCTTCTGGACATTCTTCACATCCAGTCTTTGTGCATAACGGAGTGTTCCGTTCACATTCACCATCCTTCAAATTTTGACCATTGATGTAATTTGTCTTACATGGAATACAATGTTCTTTCACACAATATTTGAAGTTCTTTTTACCACCCGGAGTGTGACTGTTTTGCGGACCGATATCAGATGTACAATCGGAATCTTCCAAACATTCCACACAATCATTGATGGCTTCTTTACAAACGTGACGAGCAAATTCATTATTGTATGCATCCCAACATTGTTCGTTTCCGCCCTGTTGTCCCTTTTCACCTGTTGTTGTGCAAAGCACGCAGGTACCAAATTGTCCTTTTGTATAATCGCAGTTCGGCTTGCCACCCGGGCAATGACAGGAATCACCACAGAACGGTTTATTTCCTGGACCCGCACAACATTCTTTTCCATCATAGTATGGTTCATTTTGAGGACAACCTTTACACAAAATACCATAGTCATAACCATAAGAAATTGAGCCGTTGGAACAGTTAAATACCGCACCAGCAGGTCCCATACAAGAAGCAATAACCGCTTCTTTGAATTCTTCTGGACTATCGGATCTGACGCCCTTATGTTCCGAAGCGCTCTCTGTACTACGATCCATATCAGCGACCGTCAACACAACGTTCTTTGTTGTACTAAAGCTGTTCAAAACCGCTTGGCACACGTCTGGTTGGGCATTCAATGCCAACGCAAACTGACCACCTTCCATAGCGGTCACAATTGCGTAATCATCTTCCCCTGTCGGTAACATCAATCTACCTTGGTCAATCTTCGGCCCCTTTACCACTTCGGATAAATTCACCTTTTCACCAGCCGCATAGTGTTTCAAAGCATCGGATGAGTTCAACAACACCACGACTTCATTCACTTGACGCACAGCTTCTGTACGTTTATGGCGTTGCACCAAATAACTATATCCAAACAACGTTCCAATTGACAAAATACCAATGATGACCAAAACGGCCAACACTTCCAACATAGAACGTCCAGATTCTGACTTTAATTTACGCATTTGTACCTCCTAGGGTTTAAGTTAAAATTTAGTACTAATGTGTCCATTATAGCACATTTTTATTTTTTTGCAAGTATTTTTTTGTAAATGTCTGTAGGAAAAGAAAGTGGGGCGGAAGATGAGACTCGAACTCACGACATCTGGTACCACAAACCAGCGCTCTAACCAACTGAGCTACATCCGCCATAACAGAATGGAGTGTATTTTGCCAGATTTTTTATTAAAAGTCAAGCAAAATGTTATCTGATCAGAAAAGCCCCGAACCAGTCGGGGCTTTTTAGGATTCATCAACTGACCAATCGGTTCCACCAACCTTTTTTGGCTGGTTTTGTTTCTGTCGGCGCCGATTCGGAAGGTTCAACCTTTGTTTCTTCCTTTTTACCCTTACCACGAGGACGATCATTTTGTTCCACAGATTGATCTGCCTCTTTCAATGGCACCTGCTCCACAACCTTAAATCCATCTTCAGATGTTGTTTCTACAGTATTTTCGGCGTTGGCTTGTTTATCCTTGCGCTTGCGACGCCAATCACGATCACGATGACGACGACCACGACGACCCTTTACATCATCACCGATCACAATTTCATCACCCAACGCAGCCAAATCAACCTTCGGACCATGAGGCAATGGTGTTGCTTCCTGATTTACCGCAACCTTGTTGCCATCATCACGAATACGTTCCAATTTGAAATCATCCACACGCACCAATGTTTCATCGGCCACAACTTGAATACCAACTTGGTAATTCTTTTCCAATTCCAACAAATGAACACGCTTATTGTTGGATAAGTACTCTGCTACATCCGGCGTCACAGACAACACCAAAGAGGTGCGCGTATTTTTGATGGCTGCTTCTTCCAATAAACGCAAAGCATGCACTGCGCTGGATTCTATGGAACGCACCACCCCCAAACCACCACAATGTGGACAGGGCTTATAGCTGGATTCCAAGAAACTGGAATGCAACCGCTGACGCGTCATTTCAATCAAACCGAAGCCAGACATACGACCCACCTGGATACGGGCGCGATCACGTTTTAACGCTTCCTTCAAATGACGTTCCACGGCGGCATTATTTTTCGGTTCGTCCATATCAATAAAGTCAATCACGACCAATCCGGCCAAGTCACGTAAACGCAACTGACGGGCCAATTCTTCACATGTCTCCAAATTGGTTTGTAAAGCGGTTTCTTCAATGCTGTGCTCACGGGTTGAACGACCAGAGTTCACATCCACGGCCACCAAGGCTTCGGTCTGGTCAATCACAATATATCCACCAGACGGCAACCGAGCAATGTGATTATGAATTTGTTCCAATTGGGCTTCTACCTGATATTGGCTGAACAAAGGCACTTTTCCCTTATATTCTTTCACTTTTTTCACCTGAGCCGGCATCAAAGATTTCACCAACGCCTTTGTGTTTTTGAAGGAATGTTTGCCTTCCACAATAATTTCATCAATATCTGCGGTAAAGACATCCCGCAAAGAACGTTTGATAATATCACCTTCTTCGTGGATCAACTTTGGTGCAATAGACTTCAAGGTCAATTCACGGATCTGACTCCACGTTTTAATCAAATAATCAAAGTCGCGTTTGATATCTGTTTTCGTTTTTCCTTGTCCAGCTGTGCGCACGATAACACTCATGCCCTCCGGAATGGATAACTTGTCCACGATTTCACGCAAATCTTTACGATCTTGAGCATTAGAAATTTTACGTGATACGCCACCGCCACGACCATTATTTGGCATCAACACACAAAAACGACCAGCCAAGGACAAATATGTCGTCATGGCCGCCCCTTTATTGCCACGTTCTTCCTTCACGGCCTGGACCAACATCACTTGGCCGGGGTGAATCACTTCTTGAATGCGGTATTTTTTATAAAAGGATGGGCGTACGCGCACAACTTCATCATTTTCGCTGACGTTTTCCACATCAGAATCCGTTTCTTCTTCAGACTCTGTGTCCGTTTCCGTGTTCATCTCTTTCTTCAAGGCCTCCCGATCATCCACGGGAATTTGATAATAATCTGGGTGAATTTCGCCAAACGCCAAGAAGCCATGACGATTACCACCATATTCCACAAAGGCAGCTTGCAATGACGGCTCAACACGAACAACTTTCGCTAAATAAATATTTCCTTTAATCTGTTTTTTATTGGCAGTATCGACATCTAATTCATCCAGCCGACCCTCGTCCAATATAACCACGCGTGTTTCCTCGGGATGCGTGGCATCAATAAGCATTTGTTTTGACATAATTGTAATTCCTTCATATTAAAAATAAATTGTTTTGGGGCATCTTTCGATGCAAAAGATAACATCTGGGTCACCATCAAAGCACCCATCAAGAACATGAAAAAACAGCATATCGTAACCATTAAAATATTCTCTTTCGTTATCAAAAATTTTTTTGGCAGCAATTTTTTAATTGCTTTTTTTATTATATAGGTATATGAAGAAATAAGCAAGTGTTTTTTTTAATTTCGGGGAAAAATGTTAAAACGGTTTCTGGCTCTATTGCTTTTTATGGGGATCTCGCTTTCATCTGCCTGGGCACAAACGATTCAAGATTTGCGCATCGGTGTTAGCGACAGCCAAAATGTCCGATTCGTTGTTGATATTTCCGGTCAAGCCAGCATTAAATTGTCTCATTTATCTAATCCGCCACGCATGGTCATTGATGTAAAAGATGCTCCATTTGCTGCCTGTGTTCAAAATAAAAAATACAAAAAAACCGGTTTTGTTTCAAACATTCGGACGGGGAAACCAGAAAATAATATCAGCCGAATCGTTTTAGATTTAGCCACATCCGAATTTTCTGAAAAACATTTTACATTGGCTCCACAACCAGGCGCACCATGGCGCTTCGTGATTGATTTAACAGCCAAAATGCCACAAGTCAGCGTTAAGGCCTTTTCAAACGATGCTCAAAGTGTTGCCACCGTTACCCCCGCACCAAAACCAGTTGTAACGCCGGCACCAACCACAACGGAACAAACCAAACCCGCCCCCGTTCAAGAGCAACCCAAACAACAAACAAAAAAATCTGTCACACGCAAAAAAATTGTTATGTTAGATCCCGGACACGGCGGCCAAGACCCTGGGGCAATTTCCAGATCTGGGAAGTATGAAAAAACACTCACCTTGAATATGGCGAAAGAAACCAAAACATTATTGGAAAAAGCCGGATATAAAGTTGTAATGACCCGCGATCGGGATGTTTATGTTACTTTACGCGGCCGAATTGAAAAAGCACACAAGGCCAATGCCGACTTGTTCATCTCAATCCACGCTGATAGTGCATCCAGTTCTTCCGCCAAAGGATTGTCCGTCTATACCATTTCTGAAAAAGCATCAGACAAAGAAGCGGCTGCTTTGGCGGAAAGTGCTAACAAAGCTGATATTTTGTTCGGTATGGATTTAAGCGAATATCAACCAGAAGTCGGCAACATTTTAATTGATTTTGCCAAAACATACACGATGGATCAATCGGCAAAATATGCGGATGAAGTCGTCAAAGAAATGGCAAAAGAAGTCACGCTTCGTCCAAAAGCACACCGCTATGCTGGATTTGCCGTGTTAAAATCACCAAATGTGCCCTCCGTATTGCTTGAAATGGGATACCTATCCAACAAAGAAGAAGACAAATTGTTGCAAAAAGAATCTTATCGCAATAAATTATCCAAGGCATTGGTTCGCGCTGTCAATACATACTTCGCCAAGCACGTCGAACAATAAATCTTGCCTTTTTCCCCGTTTTGTAGTATAATATAGAACTGTCAGGCAACTGACTATGATGCTAAATGGCAAATGAAATAGGTGTTATGGACTCGGGGGCGGTACCCGACACCTCCACCATTTACGGGGGTGACATAGTTTCGACATGCACAGTAAAGATTTCGCTTTGTATCCGGCATGGTATCCACCGTTATCGGGCTAAAAAAAATAAATGCGAACGATAATGCTCGCGTTGCAATGGCCGCTTAATTGCGTCTAACGCAACAATGATTCTGAAGTCCATTTAGCGACATCAGTGGGGTTCGGGGATTCCTAGCAACAGAATATCCCCACTTTTTATAAAGGGGAAAAATGAAGGACTATACACCATATTTACAAAAAGCTTTCCGTGTTGCCACATATGATATTTTGGCAGATGTTGCCAAAAATGGTTTAACAGATGGCGCTTATTACATGATTACATTTGAAACACCCGCAGCAACCATTCCCGATTTTTTACGTGCACAATATCCAAAGGAAATGACCATCATTTTACAAAATCAATTTGATAATTTGGTCGTAGAAAAAGACAAATTTTCTGTTGATTTAAGTTTCGGCGGCGTTGCCACAACAGTTGTTGTTCCATTCCACACCTTAAAAGCATTTGTTGATCCTGATGCCCAATTCGGATTTAATTTTATGCCAACAAAATCCCCTGAAAAAGAACCAAAACACCACGCCGAAGTCATTGATTTAGCCAGTCGGAGAAAGAAAAAATGAAAAAACGTTCTGTTGTTTTATCCGGACATGCAACCAGTTTGTGTTTAGAAGATGAATTTTGGGAAGCCCTGAAAGATATCGCCCAAATCAAAGGCGTTGCCGTGCGACAATTATTGATGAAGATAGATAACACCCACACCGGTAATTTATCCAGTGCCGTACGCGTTTATATCTTAAACGAAATGAAGCATCTCATCAGCCGTCACGGCTAATTTTTCACCAAAAATAAATCAAAATAAAAATGCCCAACGCAATTCGGTAAAGCGCGAAAACAAAAAATGACGCTTTTTGAACCCATTTCATTAAAAAAGCAATCGCTCCCAAACCAAACAAGGCGGCGGCAATAACCGATACCCATAAATCTACCATTGGCGGGAAAGTAATCACACCTTCACGTGCCTGCCACACCATATATACGGCTGCCAACATAATGGTCGGAATAGATAACAACATAGAAAAACGCGCACTTTCTTCCCGCTTAAATCCACGCCAACGCGCACAAGTCATTGTGATTCCAGAACGACTGGTACCCGGCAACAAAGCCAATACCTGAGCCAAACCAATCCACAAAGCGTCTTTGTATTCCATTTGATCAACTTTACGATGACAGGGATATTTGTCGTCTACTTTCCACAGCAACCACCCGAAGAATATGGAACAAACACCAATGACCATCGGACCTCTCAATAAAGGCAAGTGTCTATAATGAATAACTAACCCCACCAAAATAACAGGTAATGTTCCCACCAATAACTGCATCCCTAACCGCAGATTTTTCAAACTCAACATCTCCCAAATATCGCGTCTGAAATACATAAATACAGCCAGTAATGTACCAACATGCAACGCCACATCTACACACAAATCTTGATCGGACAAGCCCATCAGTTGAGACAACACCAAATGTCCCGAAGAACTAATCGGCAAAAACTCTGTCAAACTTTGGACTAACGCCAAAAATAATAAAGTCAGCATTTTTTCTCCTTTCCAACTAACCTACCCCTATTCCACTTTTCTGTCAAGATAGAAGTTTTATTTCGTGTGCTCTTGCCTTTTTTGAAAATTGTTTTTATACTGATGAATATGTATCAATTTATATGGCCGATTGTATTTATTTTATTGCCGCTTCCACTGGTTCTTCGGTGGTTGTTGCCTTCTTCTGAACAAAAATATCCCCAATCGGGCGCATTAAAAGTTCCTTTTTTTTATCGGTTAAAAAAGTTACAACCGACGGGACAAAATACCACACGGTGGGCACATCCCGTTTTTTGGACAATAACATGGATTTGCTTTATTATGGCCGCCGCCAGACCCGTTTGGATCGGTGAGCCCATTCCATTGGAGCAAGAATCCCGCAATATCGTTTTAACATTGGATGTGTCCGGATCTATGCAGGAACAAGACTTTGCTCTAAACGGACAACAAATGACACGTTTGGAAATCGTCAAACATTTGGCTAAAGATTTTTTTGAAGAACGTCAGGGTGATAATTTGGGACTGGTTATTTTCGGATCAGAGGCATATACTTATGCCCCCTTGTCTCCTGACACACAAACGTTGAAAAGTCTGCTGGATGAAATCGGTATCGGTATTGCCGGGCAACAAACCGCATTGGGTGATGCTTTGGCTTTGGCCGCCCAAAACGCCAGCGCCGTTCCCGAAAATGCACGCATTGTTATTTTAATGTCAGACGGATATGCCAACGCTGGCGTCATTCAAATGGACGAAGCCATAAAAATTGCCCAAAAGGCAGGTGTCAAAGTTTATACCATCGGTATTGGCTCCGAAGCAAAAGATTTCTTGGGCTTTGTGCAAATTAATCCATCCTCAGATTTGGATGAAGCTACGTTAAAAAAAGTCGCCACAGAAACGGGCGGCCAATATTTCCGCGCCACCTCAACCGAAAAATTACAAGAAATTTACAATATTATTGATCAATTAGAAACCACCGAATCTGATCCGCTGTCCATCCGGCCAAGGAAAGAGATGGCTTATTTGTTCATTTTAATCGGGTTGGCATTTTGGTTGCTGGCTCTTGCCATGGGGGGTCGTAAATGATTTTTATTCGTCCTCTTGTTTTATTATTGATTCTCGTTCCATTATTCTTTCGTTTTATTCATAAACGATCCACCCCAAAAACGACGTGGGATAAATGGGTTGATAAAAAACTATTGCCCAGTTTGCTGATTACCAACAAACAAATAAAAAAATCAGGGGCATGGCGGACATCTTTGATCCTATTATGGATTGGTTTTGTATTGGCCGCAACCGGCATTGCCTTTCAAAAAATACCCGTTCCTGTAGTCAATACCATGCCAAACACGGTCATTATCTTTGATTTGGGTCCATCCATGCAAGGTCAGACTTTGGCAGCCGCCAAAATTAAATTACACGATTTGTTGACAGCCTTAAAGGGCAATCGTGTTGGTTTGGTGTTGTATGCGGATCAAGGCTTTACGGCAATACCTTTAACACCGGATAGAAGCATTGTGCGATCTTTAATTCCAACATTAGATGCTTCCGTGTTACCATCAACCGGACAAAATTTGGCCAAAGGATTTGAAGAAGCCACACGACTCATCAATCAAACTGGTGGAAAAGGCCGTATTTTATATCTAACCGCCGGAGGAATAGATGCGCGAGACATTAAAACACCCTATCCTGTCGGCGTTTTAGGCATGGATGATGCCGCCATTTCCAATAAGGTAAAACAATTGGGAACATATCGCACCAAAACCGTAGATGCGTCAGACATTTTATCTTTATTGCAAGCAACTCAACCCGATCAAACCATCCAATTTGATGATGAAAATCAAGCAGATGAATGGGCCGACTTAGGGGCACTTATCGCACTCATTTTGTTGCCGTTTATGGCTTTGACATTCAGGAAACAATGGCTGTTTTTGGCTTTATTTATGCTAACAACCCATGTGCAAGCCGCCTTTTTCCAACGGTCTGATCAAATCACTTACCAACAAGAACAAACCGCCGTTCAACATTATCGTGCGGGGCGATATGATCAAGCCGTTCATGGTTTTCAAAACAACCCTTATAACCGCGGAAATGCTTTAGCTTATTCGGGTGAAATTGAACAAGCCATTCAATCGTACGAAGAAGCATTGAAAATCAACCCAAATGATGAAGATGCCCGTTTTAATAAAGAGTATCTGGAAAAACAATTACCACCGCCAGAGCAACAACAAAATCAACAAAAACAAGATCAACAATCTTCCGCAGGGCAAGACAATCAGGATCAACAATCTTCTGACAACCAAGATCAAAATCAGGAAGAACAAAAATCTCAACCCCAACAAACCGAATCTGAGCCCAAGCAACAAGATCAACAACAAGATGAAAATCAACCGCAACCAGAAATTGTTGAACAGGATCAAGAAGAAACTCCATTTAATCAAGAAGAACAACAAATCTTGAATCGTCTACAACATGACCCATATCGTGTATTGAGGTATAGATTATTACAACAAGTGAGGAAAAAATGAAATCTGCTTTGTTTATATCTGCTTTATTGCTTTCTACTCCCGTTTTGGCCGCCATTGAAGCCCGCTTTATTCCAAATCCCATTGCCCAAGGCAAATCCGTGGAATTGGTATTGTCGTCTGACACCCCATTTCAAGGTGTTCCAAACATTGAAATTTTGCAAAAGGATTTTTTAATCGGAGGCCAACAAAAGCGACAATCTTCCCGTTGGGTTAATGGACAAGGCAGCACCTCGTATGAATTGGCCTATACGTTATTCCCAAATAAATCTGGCGAAATCGTTGTTGATAATTTGCAGGTAGGATCAGAAAAAATTCCGCCCGTAACCCTGAATATCACGGCCAACACCACACAACAAGCCCCCAAAAATTTAACATTAGATGTCGTTTGCCAACAAAAACCTGTTTATCCGTTACAAAAAATCACATGTTCAGTCCTTTTGAATGATGAAGTCGGTATTGCAGACGGACAAATTATCCCGCCAAAAACAAACGCCGGCACATGGGAACAAATCAGCACAACACAATTGATCAGCAATTCTGCAAAAAGCAGACGCTATCGGACCGATTT
>JAFPYW010000028.1 GCA_017394405.1 Alphaproteobacteria bacterium | reverse complement strand
TCATAATCTCGGACCACGCATTAGGAATGGCATAAAATAAATTCCAGCCCACAATCGCAGCCGCAGAACTTTGGACAATAGAAACCGGAATACCAAAATATCCGGCCAACATAATAGTTGTACCGATCGCAACACTCATCAAAAACGCCCCGAAAGCAGAATCAACCTGACCCAAGGCCAACATGCTGTCTGTGGTGGAAGAGCTGGATAACATAGCACCTAATAAAATGAACACGCCGGCCAAAAACGCTGACCAACGAAACGATACCATGCGCGTACCGATTGCCGTGCCGAACACATTACTTAAATTATTGCGTCCGAACGACCATCCTAAAAATAATCCACCCAATAAAAATACGTAAATCATAATGCGTGCTTCACCGAAATAATTTTGAGTTTATCCGCGGCATCTTCCGCCAAATCAGAAATTTTTTCCAACATTTCAATAAAATCTTTTAATTCCAATTGACGAGCCAAAGGAATCTTTTTCAAAAAGATTTTTTCTTTCAAAGACAGGGCCAACAAGTCAGCGGAATGTTCCATAAAATAACAATGCTGAACTTCCTCTTCCACATTTAATTCACCATCCAAAAATGAATTGACACCCGACACCAATGCGGCCACACATTCTTGCGTCACACCAATTAACGCTGTCACTTCATCCGAAAAATCAACTGGCACTTTCGGGTGTTCCACAGACCACAATAAAACAATTCGTTCATATTGATTGATCACATGATCACACCCTTCCATTAAATCCAAAATATCCGAACGCATACCCGGCAAAATCATTTGACGATATAAATCAAATTCAATTGTGCGCCGCAACTCATCGTTTTGAGATTCCAATCGGCTGATTTTTTCTTTTAAGCCCATAAAAGTACGATTATCTTGTTTTTTCATATACACAGAAACCGCCTCACCAAAAACGATGCCCGCCTCTGTGATGTTCATCAAAAAGGTTTTGAATTTTTCGTTCAGGCGTTTTGCATACCTAAACAACGACATTTTTTTCCTCATTTTATCCCCCTTTCTTTGCAAGCCCCGCTAAACTAGCCCTCATAAAATCATCCAAATCACCATCCAATACACCCGACGTATCTGATGTTTCATAACCCGTGCGCAAATCTTTCACCATCTGATATGGTTGCAACACATACGAACGGATTTGATTTCCCCAACCATTATCGCCCTTTTGTGCTTCAATAGCCCCTTGTGCTGCACGACGTTTTTGCAATTCCAATTCATACAAACGCGCACGCAACATCCGCCACGCTTCATCACGATTCGCAAATTGGCTGCGCTGCGTTTGACAGGCCGCCACAATGCCCGTCGGAATATGTGTAATACGAACAGCACTTTCCGTTTTATTCACGTGCTGACCGCCAGCACCACTGGAACGATACACATCGATTCGGCAATCTGCGGGATTGATATCAATTTTCACGCTTTCATCCACCACAGGATACACCCAAACAGAACAAAAACTGGTATGCCGACGCGCATTGGCATCAAATGGGGAAATGCGTACCAACCGATGCACGCCCGATTCGAATTTCAACCATCCATAAGCATTCAGCCCAATCACTTTCAATGTGGCCGATTTAATGCCAGCTTCTTCGCCGTCTGACAATTCCAAAATCTCCGTTTTATACCCCGCTTTTTCGGCCCAATGCTCATACATGCGCAAAATCATACTGGCCCAATCTTGCGCTTCTGTGCCGCCAGCACCTGAGTGAATTTCCAAGAACGCATCGTTGCCGTCGCCTTCCTGACAAAGCAAAGATTCCAATTCAAATTTATCCATTTCGGCTTCCAAAGCCGCAAAGCCCTTTTCCGCGTCGGCAAGCAATGCCTCATCCCCTTCGGCTTCGGCCAATTCAATCATATCATAGCCATCTGCCACAGCGGCACATAAATCAGTAATTTTTTTGATTTGATTAGAAAGCCCCGTGCGCTCACTCATCAATTTTTGCGCACGTTCCGCATCATTCCACAAATCAGGATCTGCGGTCAATTCATCCAATTCTTCCAAACGATTTTGGGCTTTATCCCAGTCAAAGACGCTCCTTGACAAGTGAGAGCACATTGTCGTATTTGTCTTTCAAAGCAATCATTTCCGCTTTCATCGTTTACTCCTATCTTTAATAAATGCCGCCCAAATCAGGAATGCTACTATCATCAGGATCCAGCGTCATATCTTGCCCAACAACCTTACTCGGTTTGGCAATATCCGTATCCAAACGGAATGCTTCCATAATCACATTGGCGTCCCCGGCCCGAGCAGGTTTCCCAGTTGTTGCATTCACACGCACCAACTTCACGCTGTCAGGCACACGGAACGGCACGTCCGGTTTATCCGCCAACGCCCGCTTCATAAACTCGCGGAAAATAGGAGCTGCCACAACACCACCGGTATCGTGCGGCCCCAATGGTTCAGGATTATCTTTACCAACCCAAACACCCACCACCAAGTCAGGTGAAAAACCGATAAACCAAGCATCTATGTTATCATTACTTGTTCCAGATTTGGCGCCCAAATTACGATTCAACGACCGTACAGCCGAACCCGTTCCGCGTTGAATCACACCCGTCAAAATATTCACCATCTGATAAGCACTGGCCGGATCTTGAATCTGTTCGCGTTCATCAGGCAAAATCGGTTCGTTACTGGGCGACGCATCCGGCCCAACACACGCTTCACAAGCCCGTTCATCATGTTTGTAAATCGTGCGACCATTTCTGTCCTGAATACGATCGATAAAGATTGGCGTAATTTTTTTACCACCATTCACCAACATCCCATACGCCGTCGTCAATCGCAATAAAGTTGTTTCGCTGGCACCCAAAGCCGTGGCCAAATTGCGTTCCAAGTGATCTGAAATGTTAAACTTTTTACCATATTCTAACACTTTGCGAATACCAATCGCCTGAGCCAAACGCACCGTCATCAGGTTCCGTGATTTTTCAATACCGACACGCAAAGTCGTTGGACCATAAAATTGTTTGGAATAGTTTTCCGGTTTCCATTTTGTTCCATCCAAATTTTGCATCACAATCGGCGCATCCAAAATCAATGTTGAAGGCGTATATCCAGAATCCAACGCGGCCGTATACACAAATGGTTTGAAAGACGACCCCGGCTGGCGGTAGGCCTGAACCGCGCGATTGAATTGATTTCGCTCAAAGGCAAAACCACCCTGCATGGCCAAGACTCGTCCCGTATGCGGATCAATGGCCACCAAGGCACCCTCTGCCAACGGAATTTGTTGCAATGTATAGGTTTGACCTTTCTTTTTGGACACCAAAATAATATCGCCCACAGCCAACACATCCGAAACCTTTTTGACTTCGTCAATGGAAATGCGACCACGTTCTAACGCTTTCTTTGCCCACTTCATTTCAGCAAATGGAATAGTTCCTTCGGTTTCTGTTGTCAGGAAAATTTTTGCTTCCTGATCCGTCACAGATTCCACCAATGCATATTCCCAATCCTTCGGCGCGTATTCTTTCGCATATTTTTTCAATTCTTCACGGCCGTTTTCATCCACATGAGCCACAGGTCCGCGCCAACCATGTTTTTTATCGTGATCTATCAGGCCGTCCTGCAACGCTTCCACCGCATAGTTTTGCAAGGTCGGATCCAAGCCCGTTCTGATGGACAAACCACCCAAATAGATGGAGTTTTCGCCAAATTTATTCACCACAAAACGGCGCACTTCTTCTGCATAGTATTGTCCATCCGTGGTCAATTGTTTCGTCCGATGGGTCAATTTTATCGGCTC
>JAFPYW010000027.1 GCA_017394405.1 Alphaproteobacteria bacterium | reverse complement strand
TTGCAAAATTTCGTTTGCTTGATAGGAACGCATTGCCATTGTATAACCGGCGATACCACCCACGGACAACACACCGATAATGGCCAAAACGCCCAACATTTCGACCATTGAACGGCCGGATTCATTTGTTTTTCTCATATTTATTCTCCTTAAAAAAATTCTTGGTTTAACGTTAAACTTTTCGCGCTTTGTCGCAAAAATCACATTATGTATCCTGATGTTTTTTTGGGGGCATACTTTTCCAGTTGCATTGGCACCGAATCGTATGCCAATAAAAAATAAATCGTCAAAAATACGCCCATAAAACACCCCCAAAATATGTTTTTTTTCCAAAGATTTTTTCCAAATTATATATTATGCGGATTTGAATTTTTGCGTGTCGCATTTTGACCCGAGATATTGATTTTGTTTGATAAAATATAACTGTAACCAATGAAGGTTACATACAAACAAAGGAGGATCACATGAGAAAACAACTGATTAGAATGTTAGCAATTGCAGGTGCCATCTTCAACCTGTCAATTACGCAAGGGCACGCCGAGGAACAAGTCCCTCAAAAAGCGCATGCCACGATTTCCGTGAATGCCAATGGCGAAGCACATAACGCCGATTATGCAGAAGCCGAAGTGCTCGTCACGCCGAAAGCCACGGCGCAAATTAGAGATGCGGTTGCCACCTATACAGGTACTTTCCGCAAACTCACCAAAAGCGACGGTACAACCGACGATTGGCAAACCTATGCCCACAAGGTGAGCGTTGCAGACGACACATGGAATTTGACCTTTGGTCGTCACAGCTTGCGCAAATTTGGTGGTACAACCACAGCGACCGGCTTTGACAATGCTATCGCCGGCACTTTGGGCAGAACCTTCACTGGTGGCTTTGTTGGCTACAAGCCGTATGATCTGACAATCGGCTTGGCTGCCACAGACGGCGTGATTGACCCGGGTCATTGGAATATGCTGTTGGCCTCTTGGAGCCATCGCTTTGACGATGTCTTGGGTGTGCATGTCTTCACCGGCATCACAAAAGACCACGTTGAAAAAGCGGGTTTGGCCATTGAGTACAAACCGACAGATAACTTCCAAGTGTTATTGGACGGCGTGTATGGCAAATCCAAAAGCGTGGGTTTGTTGGCCGCCAACTACAAGCTGTCTGATGACGTGAAGTTGTTCGCCGGCTCCGAAGTCACCATCCCTGACAAAGGCCGTACAACCGGTTCTTTGATCGGCGGTGTGGAAGGCCACTTGGGACACGGAATCAAACTTGTCGGTGCCGTGCAACAAGACCTGGGCCATGAGCACGAAACAAAGGCCGTCTTTGGCTTCAAATTCAACGGAGGCAGAGACTTGTTATAAAAGGCCTTGTGCGAAACATAAATGTATGCTACACTATAGTTATATAATTTTGGAGGGGCTATGTTTAGGGCAAAATTAAAACAAATTATAGAGCGATTGCATTACAGGAATGTTTCTTTGACCAGGAATTTGGCCAGCCATGGTGATGTATGCGTGGACCAGTTGCGCGCTGCTCGTTCTTTGCTCAACTGGTCCCAGGCTGAATTATCCAAAAAATCAGGATATTCTTTGGCCACCATCAACAACATTGAGCGTGGGCAATATCAATCACACCCCAGCACTTTGGATAACATTGTGCAAACGTTTGAGGAAGCAGGCATCCAATTCCTGGATGGCCCCGGAGTGCGGATTGACACATCCAATTTCCGCATCAAGTATTATGAGGGAATTGACGCCCCGCGTTTTTTATTCAAAAAGATTGATGCCGCTTTGGAAAGCGGGGGAGAATTGTTGATTTCGGGCGTGGATGAACGTGTTCTGGCCAAAAATTATGCCGCCGAATTAAAAACATTACAAAAGAAATTGCGGGCGGATGTATCTGTACGTATTTTGACCAATAAATCTTTGAGCGGCGGGTTGATTTTCCCGAACATGACAAAGAAAG
Organism: Alphaproteobacteria bacterium; assembly: GCA_017394405.1. Taxonomy (GTDB): domain Bacteria; phylum Pseudomonadota; class Alphaproteobacteria; order CAAHEQ01; family UBA3637; genus UBA3637. Next base: position 1,161 of record JAFPYW010000027.1, on the reverse strand, counting down.
TTGTGCCGGATCGTGTGCCATTGACCCCCTGCATTATGTACAAAGATCGCATGGTTATTACGTTGATGGAAAATCCGATCCATATAGCCATTATATACAACGAACACTTGGCCGAAAAACAACGAGCCCTCTTTGAATACATCTGGAATAAAGAAAAAAGCGTATAAAAAATAAAAGATTCCAACAATCATTTGGAATCTTTTTTAATTGGAGCGGGCGAAGGGAATTTATCGTATTTTCCGAATAACTATTTGAAAAATAATAATTTTAGATTCCTGTCAAAAACCGCTTTTTCAAGCCCCGTGATTCGTTCTGGACATACTCTATAGAAAAATGTACTCATTGTCAAGATCGGTGTTTCATTTTCCCCGATTGTTTTAAGGGAATAAAAATTCAAATGTCTTACAAGAGCAGAAGGACAAAAGTTCAGAAAGTATTCTGTGATGACAATGACAAAAAATCACCCTGTGTTAAAGGGGTAAAAGGTCAGAAAATTATTGTTTCTTATTCTGTTATAAAACTACTCATCCATCAACTTATGAATATCATATTCATCATACCCTTCATAGTAGTAGCTGACGTTAATACCTTTCATAAAAACTTCGCGTTCGTTAATCTTGTTTGTTAGGGCATTTTTCAAAAGGTGCTTGATTTCAATGTCTTTGACAGGACTGCGTTCCATCGCTGACAAATAATCATTTTTATCAACCTTGTTCCAATCAACAACCTTTTTAAGTTCCTTCTTTAGAATCAAATCCAACCAAATGCGTGTCGCACGCCCGTTTCCTTCTCTGAAGGGATGAGCTATGTTCATTTCTACATACTTTTCCACAATTTCATCAAAGGTTGATTGTGGCATTTTATCAATTTGTTTTAAGGATTGAGCAAGATACATGACAGGGGCAAATCTAAAGTTCCCCTTGGAAATATTAACATCACGCATCTTTCCTGCAAAATCATAAATGTCCCCGAACAGATACTTATGAATCTGTTTCAAACCTGCAAATGTACCTACCTTAATCGTGTCAATTTTCCCACTGTCAAACAGTTTTTGAGCTTTTTTCTTGCTAATCAGCTCTTCCTGTTTGTTCAGTTCCACTTGATTCGTGATGTTCAGTTTATTCTGCAAAACCATATCATGTCTCCGCAAGTTTATATGGT
>JAFPYW010000002.1 GCA_017394405.1 Alphaproteobacteria bacterium | reverse complement strand
CTCCAAATGAACCATCATTACTCATTTTTTCCTCCTTTGTTTTGTTAATAATTTTATTTAACTAATTTAGTCCAAGCATCTGGACTCCAGTCTAATCCCCGTCTTTTCAGACAACGTTAACGGCTCTTTCTTACACGAGATAAGCGATATGCCCGTCTTTTCAGACAACGTCAACGGGGTATTTGGGCAAGAGTTAAGTGATATACCCGTTTTTTCAACCAACTCTTGTCGTGTTCCAGCAAAGTCTTTCTCTGCACGATCGGCCCTACAACGGGCTCTTACACCATAAAAAGCACCCGAACAGGCCAACAAAATCGCCACTGCCGCGGCCATTGATGTACCATCAAATGCATCAGATAAATCTGGTATCAAACTTCCTGGACTAAAACTAGAATCACTAGAACGACGATAACAGCCACAACCGCCATTAAGTGCAGCATAAGAAGCTAATGCAATCGCTATACCTAACACGTTTCCCTCCTTTTCTTTGTTAACAAGTATATGATACCACAATTTCTCGTTTTTGTCAAGTTATTTTGTTTAGAGACATAAAAAAGCCCCGATTGCTCGGGGCATTTTATTGTCACAGGATGACTTATTTATTATAAAGTGGACGCGCTGTATAATGCGTATGCAACAATTCCTCCGCCTTTTCCGAAAGCGGCTCACCCAAGTATTCTTTATACAATTTTTGAATATCTGGGTTTTGATGTGAACAACGCACTTTGGACTTGCGGTCATCGTTCATTAAGCCCGCTTGACGTGCTTTACGCACGGCATCTGTCACACCCAAGGGCTGACCACCGCCACCCACGCAACCACCGGGGCAAGCCATGACTTCAATGAAGTCATACGGTGTTTTTTCGCCATTGGCTTTTGCACGACGCACTTTTTCCAAAACGCTGACCACGTTCTTAATACCGTGAGCCACAGCGATATGGATTTCGTTGCCTGCAATGTTCAAGGTCATTTCCTTGGCACCTTCATTCAAGTTGGTGATTTGATCAAACTCCAAGTTTTCTGCTTCTTTACCTGTAATCAGGTAATGTGCCGTTCTTAAAGCCGCCTCCATCACACCGCCAGAGAATCCGAAAATTGTACCAGCACCGGAATAAACACCCAATGGGGAATCTGCTTCCTCATCTGGAAGGGCATTGAAATCAACACCCATTTGCTTGATCATGCGCACCAATTCACGTGTTGTCAAAGACACATCGATGTTTTGAATGCCATCATGGAACATTTCTTTGGAACGTTTGATCTCCCATTTTTTTGCCGTACAAGGCATAATGGACACAACAATCATGTCCTTCGGATCCACGCCGATTTTTTCGGCATAGTATGTCTTGGCCACAGCACCCAACATCGCCTGAGGAGATTTTGCCGTGGAGAAGTTGTCAATCATATCATGGTCCACCTTTTCCAAATAATCCACCCAAGCTGGACAACAACTTGTAATCAGTGGCAAACGTTCTGGCTCTTTTGTAAAGCGGCGAACAAACTCACTACCTTCTTCCATAATGGTGAGATCAGCAGCAAAGTTTGTATCAAACACAGCCTTAAAGCCCATACGACGAAGTGCTGCATAGATTTTACCGGTTACCAAATCACCACTCTTATAGCCAAAAGCTTCACCTAAGGCCACACGAACGGCCGGCGCAATCTGCACTACGCAGGTCTTTGTTGTATCTTGCAAATAATCCCACACTTTAGCTGTTTCATCCACCTCGGTAATAGCACCCGTTGGACAGTGTGCCGAACATTGACCGCATTTAATGCATGGTGAATCATCCAAAGGCAAATCACCGGCTGGAGCCATGCGTGTGTTAATACCACGCTTCAAAGAACTTAAAGCATAGACATTCTGTACATTCTGACACACCTGAACACAGCGACCACATTGAACACACTTACGTGGGTCAATTTGAATACATCCAGTGGAATCATCAATCGGCATTTCCTTCTCACTGGGGGTAATATTTTTGAAGGTATCTTTATCCAATGAAAATTCACGGGCCAAATCTTGTAATTCACAATTGCCATTTTTCAAACAGCTCAAGCAATCATTTGGGTGACGAGAAAGGATCAACTCCACAATCGTCTTACGTGCCTTCATAATATCTGGATCACGAGTAATGACTTGCATACCTTCTGCCACAGGTGTGCAGCAGGAGCGGAGCATTCTGCCATTGATTTTCACAATACAAATACCGCAAGCGGCTGTTGCTTCCAAGTCAGGATGTTTGCAAAGGGTTGGCACAATTACTTGTGCTTCACGGCAAGCGTCCAAAACGCTTGTGCCCTCTGGGACTTTAACTTCAATTCCATCAATTGTTAACGTAATCATCTTTATCATCCTTTCTCTTCTTCGTCTTTTTTCAAGAGGGCTTCATATTCCTCTGGGAAATACTTCATTGTGGATAACACTGGGTTTGGAGAAGTTTGACCCAAGCCGCACAAAGAACCTTTCTGCATGGCCGAACCAATCTCTTTAATCTTTTCCAAATCTTTGCGTGTTCCCTCGCCTTTCGCAACCTTAGTCAAAAGTTGCAACATTTGGTATCCGCCCAAACGGCATGGAGCGCACTTGCCACAAGATTCATCTACTGTAAAGCCCAAATAAAACTTGGCGATTTCAACCATGGAATCATCTTCATCCATAACGATCATACCGCCAGATCCCATCATGGAACCAATCTTTTTCAATTCCTCATAGCAAAGTGGCAAGTTTAATTCTTTGGCTGGAATCACACCACCGGATGGTCCACCCGTTTGCACGGCCTTAAATGGCTTACCTGTGGAGGTACCACCACCCACCTCTTCCACCATTTCACGAACGGTCGTTCCCATTGGCACTTCAACCAAGCCAGAGTGTTTCACTTTTCCAGTCAAGGCAAACACCTTTGTTCCTTTACTGGTTTCTGTTCCAACGCTAGAGAACCAATCGGCACCATTCAAAATGATTTGTGGCACATTGGCCCAAGTTTCCACGTTATTGATAATCGTTGGTTTCTGGAACAAACCCTTCTCCGTCGGATATGGCGGACGCGGACGCGGTGTTCCTTTGTTGCCTTCCAAAGACATCATCAAAGCAGTTTCTTCACCACAAACGAACGCCCCTGCTCCATAACGAAGTTCTGCCATAAAGCTGAAATCTGTTCCGAAAATATTCTTACCCAAGATACCAGCTTTCTTGGCTTGCTTAATGGCCAACTCCACACGCTCCAAAGCCAAAGGATATTCCGCACGGACATAGAACCAACCGGAAGTTGCGCCTGTGGCATAAGCAGCAATCATCATGCCTTCCAAAACGGCATGAGCACCACCGCCCAAAATACAAGAATCCATATAGGCACCTGGGTCGCCTTCATCACCATTACAGATGATAAACTTTTCACCATCCACCAATGGCGCCTTGGCCAGCAATTCCCATTTCTTTCCTGTTGGGAATCCACCCCCACCACGGCCACGCAGGCCAGACTTTGTAATTTCATCCAACACTTGTTGCGGTGTCATTTCAAACAAGACTTTCATCAATGCTTGATAACCACCATTAGACACATACTCGCCCAAATCTTCTGGGTCAGAAGAGCCCAAATGTTTCAACACCACACGACGTTGTTTTGTGAAGAATGGCAAATCCATAGACAATTCTTTTTCTTGCAAATGTGGGGCTAATTTTAATTCAGCTTCCGGCTGACCCAACAATGGTTTCACATGTTGTTCCACAATCAAGTGAGCTACATCAGCCGTCATTTCCTTATATAAAAATGGCTTGCGTCCTTTGATTTCAATACGCGTCATTGGACCAGCAGCACATAATCCCATACAACCTGTCGCCACCAAACGCACTTTGTCGGCCAAACCTGCTGTTTCCAAAGCGGCCTTAAAGGCTTCATACACACTTTGTCCGCCACCAGAATGGCAACTTGTTGCATTACATGTAAAAATCGTGGCTTCATATTTCGCATTGTTGGCTTCAAAATCTTTACCCATCTGCAAAAGTTTATCCTTTTGCATGCGTCCAACTGCTTTTAATTTTTCAATTTGTTCAGGCGTCATTTCTACCATCTTATTTACCCTCCTTTGCGCGCCATTCATTGATAATGGACTTCACTTTATCTGGCGTCATTTTACCATAGGTTGTTCCGTTGATCACCATCACAGGCGCCAAACCGCAGCATCCCAAACAGCGCACTACTTGGATATAAAAAAGCCCGTCATCGGTTGTGGTTCCGGCGGGGACACCTAATTCTTTTTCCAATTCTTCCAAAACACCTGTGGCACCTTTAATATGACAAGCTGTTCCATCACAAATGGAAATCACATATTTGCCAGGAGCTTTTACCTTAAAATAGTTATAGAATGTCAAACATTCATAGATCTTGGCCATTGGCACGCCCAAGGATTGCCCTAAATACAAAGCTTCATCCCAAGGCACATAGCCAAACTGCCCTTGTAATTCGTGCAACGCCATAATCAAAGCGCCACGTTTGCCATTCCATTTACGGATAATGGCATCAACTTTCTCTTTGTTTTCTTCGTTCATCTTTACCCTTTCATTAAAAATGTGTATGCGGTGAGTTTATAGAAAGTTATAAAAAAAAGCAAGTAAAAAAATAAATTTTGGTCGCCCTTGAGTTTTCATAATTTGGACTTATTTAGTTTAGGGGGAAAAATGAAAGAATATTTGGCCGCAATCTTTGCTGTTTTGTGTTGGAGTTTTAATGTTATTGCCGCAAATGTATTGACGGGAAAATTGACACCGTGGCAAATTGCTGGATTACGTTGGGCGGTTCCGTCTGTTTTAATTTTTCCATTTGTTTTCAATATATTAAAAAAGAATATAAAAGTAATACTAAAACATAAAAAATGGCTGATTTGGACGGCATTTTGGGGTATTACCATCAGCAATACTTGTGTCTATTTTGCCGCCTACACCGTCCAACCAGTCACCCTGTCTTTGATCGGGGCAACAGGGCCATTGTTTTTAATTTTATTTTCATGGCTCATAAAAAAAACTCACCTTTTCAAAGAGCAAATTTATGGATTATTGGTCACGTTAGTCGGCGTTTTTTTAATCGTTTTACATGGTCGAGCAAATGGCATTGGCCTGGGGATTACAAGTGGCGATTTTTGGATGCTCGGCACAGCCATCACATTTGGATATTATAGTTTTTTGGTGGCAAATAAACCTCGGGCGTTACCGCACCTGCCCCTGCTTGCCTGTTGTTTAATCGTAGGAGCAGCCTTTTGCTTGCCAATGTCTATTTGGGACACATTTCATAATCCATTGAATTTTAACACAAATTTTACGCCAGAAATCATCTGGATTGTTTTGGGGTTGGGGATATTCAATTCGCTTATAGCCTACCTTTGTTGGAACTATGCCATGGATAAAGGTGATTCTGTCAAAATTGGTATGACCTATTACCTGATGCCGGTGTTTTCAACTATTGAAAGTTGGCTGATTTTAGGCGAAGGGATTCACCTCATCCACCTGATCGGCGCCATCATTATCTTTATCGGGATCTTTTATAGCAATAAAAAACCTAAATCTGTTTGATTTCCACCGAGCCATCAGGCAAATCTTTAACTGTCAGGCCTTTGGCCTTTAATGCATCACGAATTTCGTCTGATTTAGCCCAATCTTTTGCTGCACGAGCAACCTTACGCGCATCCAACAACGCCTGCACTTCGGCATCCGGCACATAGGCTTCCTCTTTCATCTCGTCCATTTTCAGGCCCAAAACGGTGTCCATTTCGGATAAAATAGCCCATTTTGTTGCATTATTGATGGATGAATCTTTCACAGTTTCCCACATCACAGCCAATGCCTGAGGTACAGCAACATCATTAAAAATAGCTTCATCAAATTTCCCTAACAATTCGACCTTCTTTGCCTCATCTACGGGACCAGATAAATCCTTCTTCATTTCAATCACGCGGGCTTTCAGATTATTATACGCCGCCTGTGCTGCATCCAACGCTTCCCATGTGAATTGCAAAGCCGAGCGATAATGCGCCGTCAAGGCCAAATAACGATAGGCCAACGGGTTATATCCTTTTTCCTTTATGGCAGGAACCGTCAAAATGTTGCCCAAAGATTTAGACATCTTGATGCCCTTTAATTGCAACCATTCATTATGGATCCAATAATTCACCCATTTATGGCCAAAGCACCCTTCAGATTGGGCTTTTTCGTTTTCATGATGCACAGGAATATGCTCAATACCGCCGCAGTGGATATCAATATATTCGCCTAAGTACTTAGATGACATCACCGAACATTCAATATGCCAACCTGGATAGCCCCTTCCCCATGGAGAGTCCCATTGTAATACTTGATTTTCAAATTTAGAAGACGTGAACCACAGCACAAAGTCTGTCGGATTTCGCTTATTTGTATCTTCTTCCACACGGGCACCATGTTGCAAGCCCGCAATATCCTTGTGTGATAATTCACCATAATGGCCAAATTTCACCGTATCAAAATAAACATTACCGCCACTGACGTAAGCAAGGCCCTTTTCTTCCAATTTCTTAACAAATTCAATCATATCTTGAACATGTTCCGTAGCACGGCAAACCTTTTCGGGCCGAATAATATTCAAATCTTTTTCTTCATCAAAAAAGAAATCTTCGTATTTACGAGCCAAAGCCAACACATCCATTTTTTCCTGCTCGGCGGCCTTCAGCATTTTATCTTCACCGGTATCTTCGTCACTGGTTAAATGTCCCACGTCCGTGATATTCATCACATGATGAACCTCATAACCGGCACGCACCAATGTCCGATGCAAAAAATCCTCGTTCAAATAGGTACGTAAATTACCAATATGAGCGTAACTATAAACGGTCGGACCACAACAATACATCCCCACCTTACCTTCGGTAATTGGTTTGAATTCTTCTAAGGTGCGTGTGAGTGTATTATATAACTTCATGGTGTCCATCCTTTCAATGAAGACCATTATAACAAAACCACCTCAAAAGTCAAGATTTTTTTACTGATAAATCGTCGGAAGGTAACGTTCATATCCTGCGGCATGATCCGCCCCGGGCACAACAATTATCATTGAACCTGGCACCAATTGTTGAGTAATAGATGGCGGGACAACACGATCTTTTTCCCCAACCAAGTGCAATTGCGGCACATTTGGTAAATTCTTCAAATCCAAAGAATCCACAAGTGGCTTTAACCTCAAATTTGTCGTCCATGTTGCATGATTTAGCACCCCCGCAATTGTCAGCCATTTTATCACGTTGATATCTGGGTTTCGGTTGATGATCATCCCACTAACCAAAGCCCCACCAGAATAGCCAATCAAAACAACTCTTCTATCCCCGGCAATTTGTTTTATGGCTTTACCCATTGAATCTAACACGGCCTTGGAAAAACGTCCAGTTGTCCAATCGGACGGAAAACACCTGTCATCTTCCACATACTGACATGGACGAGCCAAATAAACCACGTTCGGATTTGGATCATTAAACGCTAACTGGCGCATAAAATCGCTTTTAGGCGTTGGGTTTGATGTCGGTTGCCCATTGTGATTAAAAGCGTGTCCGTCACCTTCTATATAAATGCGGATAGGTGCCGTCGAATTAGTTATCTTTTGCCATGACGCCAATGTAAATTCCGGTGTTTCCAATTCTTTATATGTGAAAGAATCAGGGGCCTTTATCGGCGCACAGCCCAATAATACCAATAAAAAAAACAAAACAATTTTCTTCATATGAAACACTTTACCCCTTTTTGTTACCTTTTGCAACAAAAAAAGCCCCATCGTGTGACGGGGCTTTCTTTTTCCTTTTGATGATTAGAAGTTATATTTTGCCTTAACCATACCCGTATGGCTTTGGAAATCACGACGATATTCGCCACGATAATCCAATGACAAATCCCAATCGCCCATTGTGGCTGTCACACCAGCACCGGCTTCTACGCCGAAACGATGCAAACGCTCACCGCGAATTTGATAGTTGCCACCACCAATAACATGAACATTGGCTTCGCTTCCATCGCTCTTCAAATCATACAAAGCGGCCACATTAGCATGTGGTGTAAAGGTTACATCATCTGTCTTCACCGCCTTGGCATAATCAACGCCAGCAACAGCGGTCCAGATGTTATTCGAATCAGATTTGATCCGTTGTGCACCATCCGTGTAAGATTCTTGATCCACGTGCAGGTAACGCAATCCGCCTTCCGGAGCAAATCCTGTTGAGAATCTGTATCCGGTCATCAAATTGGCCGCATAAGAATTCACATGGTATTTGGCTTTCATACGAACACCCATAGGAGATTTCTT
>JAFPYW010000026.1 GCA_017394405.1 Alphaproteobacteria bacterium | reverse complement strand
TTTTTTTGTTTCCTTTTATAAAAATATATTATACACTAAAATCAGAAAAATGAAAAGGAGATTTTTCTATGATCCGTTTGTTTGTTGGGTTGGAGATACCCGAAAACATTAAAAATCAGGTTCTTTCGCTGGATAAGAACCTGACGGGTGCTTTATGGAAAAGTGACGAAAAATTGCATTTAACATTGTTTTTTGTCGGGAATGTAGAAGAACCTCGTGCAGAAGAATTGATGCGGGAATTGCGCTTTATTCGTTTCCCGGCCTTTCATTTGGCTTTGAAAGAAATCGGCTTTTTCGCTAATGGAGATATGCCGCACCATTTATGGGCCGGCGTGGAAGAAACAAAGGCTTTGGGAGAGTTACAGGAAAAGGTGGCGGCTGTCGTTCGTAAAGTGGGCTTGGCCGGACAAGACAAGTTCAAATTTCATCCCCATGTGACTTTGGCTAGATTGCAAGGGGTCAGTGTGCCAGCCGTTATGGATTATATTTCCAGAAATAATTTGTTCCATTCCGATTTGTTTGAAGTGACATCATTCAGTTTGTTTTCCAGTCATGCAAAGGAAAACGGAGAGGGCAAACATTACAAAGTTGAAGCGGAGTACCCGCTGGATTTGATATAGGGGGCGCATGAAAAAACAACTTTTACTTTTGAGTTTTTTGATTATAACAACACCGATACTTGCGCGTGATTATGCCACATATCAAGGAATCATGGATGCCGTGGAAACGCGCGATTTGAAGGTTTTGAAAAAGTTGGTGTCGGCGGGCGAGAATATCAATATGCCAGGTCCGAATGGCCAAACGCCGCTTTGTACTTCTGTGGCTCAAGGGGATTATGAAGGATACGAGTTGTTGTTATCGCAAGGGGCTTCTCCGTACGTGGCGTGTATGCAAGAATTACCCGCCGAAACAGTTCAGAATTTTTATGCCAACCAGCCACCAGCCCATTCTTATTATGTCGGATATGGTGCGGCAGCTCGCTCGGTCAATTCAAGTGGCACGCCCTTTTTACAAAACATTTCTTTCCCGACATTAGGTGCGGGTGAGGCATTGCTTGCGGCCGGTATTGCTGGCGCCGTTATTGCCTTTGGACATGGGAGCGGTGGAGATGATGACCCCAAGAACACATACAGTTGGGATGCACCGTTGAATTTGAATCCGACCACATTTTCAAACACGGCAGAATACCAATCTTCTAACGTGAATGGATTAGGGACAAAAGGTATGAATTATTTGGGCGCTATTAAAGCCGCAGACGCGTACGCGCGCGGCTACACGGGCTATAAAATAAAAAGAGATGCCGCTACAGGTGCCTTGTCGGGTAAGGGTGAGGAGGCCATCAGCGAAGAAAAAGTAAAAGTTGCCGTTGTTGATTCCGGGGTTTATGATCATACAGAATTATCCAGCAATATATCGTTGCCATCGGGCGGACGATATAACTTTGTGTATGGTGTTTGCTCTGGCAACAATACGGAGCGGTGTTGGAAATATAACGAATCCGAGGGTATTGCCTATTTGTACGAAAATTATGACCCGAGTGGTACAAATGATGCCATTGAGTCATTTAATGTATCAAAGGCGGTTTGGGATGCCTATGCGTTGAAGTATGGTTCCTATCAGTACAACAAGACCGATGTGACGCCACTCAGTTTCCAAAAATGGACGACCGAATTGATGCCCGGGAACAAGTCGTGGATTGCTTATTCAACCACAGAAACGGTTGAGCCAGAAGATCCAGAAGATGATCCGGAAACGCTGACAAGATGGTATATGTATGTGGAATCGGCAATTCCGGGATATAATTTTACCCCTGGCGAAAGTTATGAAATTGCTTGTGAGGCCGGTTCATCCAATTGTGCTACAGGTGTTGCCACAGATGATAATGACAATAGCATCATTGTCAGTCGCAGTACAGATCGGGATACGCATGGAACAGCGGTGGCCGGTTTAATCGGTGCCTCAAAATCCGACTCCGGATCGGAAGGAATGATGGGTGTGGCGTATAATGCTGAAATTATTCCATTCAAAACCGATTTTGATATCCAGTTGATGGAGGCTTTTCCGAAAGCCGTTGCGGCTGCAGATATCATCAATTTGAGCATTCAAGCCCCGACGGATGGACTGGGTGTGCGTTATGCGTCTGCGGCTGAGGCGGCAGAGGTATTTAATGCCTATATTTCCATGCCGGAACACAGATATATGCGTGCCGGATACCAAACGGCGGCCGCTAGCAACAAGATTTTAGTGTTTTCTGCCGGCAATTATACACACGGATCGGCTGAACCGTATGATTCGTCCCTGTTGTCTATGGCACCGTTATCCAGTTCGTTTAATTCCGGAACCTATAATTTAACAAATTTATTTGTCAATGTGGTTTCTGTTGTGCCAAATGGTTCTGGATATACGTTGGCTGATTATTCCGCAAAGTGCGGTGTCACGAAAAATTATTGTATTGCTGCGCCCGGTGGCAGTTCCGCAAATCCGATTTATTCCACAGGGTATAACGATGGTTATGTGGCCGAGGCAGGAACCAGTTTTGCAGCGCCGATTGTGTCAGGTGCTTTGGCCGTTATCAAGGGAGCCTTCCCGCATTTGACCAATCAACAAGTGGTGCAAATCTTGTTTGAAACGGCCACCGATTTAGGGGCGAAAGGCGTGGATGATGTTTATGGCCATGGTTTGGTCAATTTGGAAGCCGCTACCAGCCCGATCGGTTTGACAAAAATCAATTTAACGAAGCAAACAAATGGGGCTAGTGTGCCGACAACATCTTCCTCGGCCAGCGTGCCAAGTTCTATGGCTGCTGTGGCAAATGCTTTACCCGAACGTGTGTTGGTTTTGGATAAATATGATCGTGGGTTCCAAATGGCAACTTCTTCATTTGTCCATGTGGCCAAACGGGAAAATAAATTGGATGGACGATTCAAATCGTTTATGTCGGGCAATGGGCATGTGATTAAACCGACAGATATGTTTGAGATGAGTTATTCCGAACGCCGTTCTAATCGTTATTCTGATATAAAACAAGGATCGGTTAGTGTGTTGTTCCGTCCAACAGAAACAATGGCTTTCCAGACGTTTTACAGCGAAGACACACAAACCAGTGGCGGGTCTTACTTTGATCGTATTATGATGAGTCCATATGCCAAAATGAAGGAAGCGTGGGGAGCCAATATGACCTTCAAATTGGGGCAAAATTGGCAAGCGTCCATCATGGGACAAGTCGGTCAAAACGGCTTTGTCAATGAAGATGAATTGAGAAAAATGGATCACAACAAAGTGTCCTTGTTCCAAAGTACTTTACAATATAACGGACTG
>JAFPYW010000025.1 GCA_017394405.1 Alphaproteobacteria bacterium | reverse complement strand
GTTTTTTGAACCATATTCGGGGATTCGATATCGTTTTTATATCCCCAATTTTTTAAGATAAGCCGCCTTAAAATCAAACCAAGCCAAAAGGCAACAATCATAATAAAAATCACGGGAATAATATAAGTTAAAACATATTCTCTTGCGCTTTCATCAAGTCTTTGATACCAATGAAGACATTATCAACTGGTTAAAGGAACACCGTTTGTTGGTTAAAAAAGAACAAATCACACACGCCTATCCTTATTGTTGGCGCACAGATACTCCATTGATCTATAAAGCAATGTCCAGTTGGTTTGTGAAAGTGACAGATTTTAAGGATGAAATGGTGGCCGTCAATCAACAAATTACTTGGACCCCTGAACATGTGAAAAACGGGCGATTCGGTAAAGGTTTGGAAACAGCGCCAGATTGGAACATTTCCCGCAATCGTTATTGGGGTGTGCCGTTGCCTGTATGGCAATCGGACAATCCAAAATTCCCACGCACAGATGTGTTTGGATCTATTGCAGAGATTGAAGAAAAAACGGGCTGTAAGGTAACAGATTTGCATCGTCCAATGATTGACGATGTGGTTTATCCAAACCCGGATGACCCAAGCGGTGAAACAAAAATGCGCCGCGTGCCGTACGTGTTTGATTGTTGGTTTGAATCGGGTTCTATGCCGGAAGGTCAAATCCATTATCCATTTGACAAAAAGGATTGGTTTGATGCGCATTTCCCTGCCGACTTTATTGTGGAAGGATTGGATCAAACACGCGGATGGTTCTATTCGTTGCATGTGTTGGGTGTTGGTTTGCATCATAAACCGGCCTACAAACATTGTATGGCAACGGGCTTGGTGATGGCCGAGGGCGGTGTGAAGATGTCCAAAAAGTTGGGCAACTATCCCGATCCTTATGTCATCTTGAATGCGTCTGGATCTGACGCAATGCGTTGGTTCTTGCTGTCGTCATCCATTGTGCATGGTGGTAATGTGTGCATGGACTATGAGGGTAAAGAAGTGGCTAAGGCCATGCGTAAAGCCGTGTTGCCGTTCTGGAATGCATACTATTTCTTCTGTCTATATGCAAATGCAGAAGGTGTGAAGGCCAATTTAACAACTACAGCTTCGGACGTGCTGGATCGTTATATTTTGGGTAAATTGAAAGATTTAACCGAAAAAGTAAAAGCCGAAATGTCGGCGTATGATATGCCGGCAGCATCAGATAATTTGACGGATTTCTTGGATATCTTGAATAACTGGTACATTCGCCGTTCGCGCGAACGTTTCTGGGATGGAACAGATCAAGCCGCCTTTGATACACTTTACACAGTGTTGGTGACGCTGGCAAAAGTGATGGCCCCATTGGCTCCGTTTATCACAGATTTCGTCTATCGTGGACTCACAAACGAAAAGTCCGTACACTTGGCCGATTGGCCAAACGTGGATGCGTTGGCGGATGAAGCCAAGTTGATTGAGCAAATGGATTTTGTACGCGCGATTTCGTCCACAGCAAAAGCTATTCGTGAAGAAAACCATTTGCGTAACCGTTTGCCATTGTCCAAAATGACAATCGCCGGCGAAAAAGCAAACACTTTGGCGGAATTTGTGGAATTGTTAAAAGACGAAGTCAATGTGAAAGATGTTATATTTAATACGGATGTGACCGCTGTGGCGGATAAGTTCTTGTATTTGAAAACACCGTTGATTGGCAAACGTTTGGGACCTGCTATGGGTGCCATTATGGGCGCGGCCAAGCAAAATCAATGGGCCGTGAATGCGGATGGTACATTGGCGATTGCCGGGCAAACCTTGACGGCCGAAGAATTTGAATTGCGCTTGAATATGAAGGAAGGTTTCAAAGGTCAGCCATTGCCGGATAATACCGCTGTGGTTCAATTGGATGTGACCATTGTGCCTGAATTGGAACGCGAAGGTGTGGCCCGCGACTTTGTGCGTATGGTGCAACAATTGCGTAAAGATAAAGGCTTGGATGTGTCCGATCGGATTACTTTGACATGGACAAGTGAGTCCGCTTTGGTGAAAGAAGCATTCAAAGAACATGCCACCTATATCGCCGAGCAAGTATTGGCGACATCCTTTGCTGAGGGCGATGGTTCCGATAAGACCGAAGAATTGGGTGACGGACAGGTGTCCTTTGCCATTCAAAAAGCATAGAAAGGAGTAAGACATGAGTTATAAGGATTGGACCCCTGAAAGACAAGCGGAATATTGGCGGCGCATCAAAAAGATAAAGGCCGCACATCCTGACAAATTTTATCCTTCTGAATATCACCACATAATGCTTGAAGTGAATTTGAAGGGAGCAGAGGGCATGGCTAATCTTGAAGCGGCTTTTCAAGAAAGACTTTTTCCATTTGCTGGATGGAGTGCTCTTTGT
>JAFPYW010000024.1 GCA_017394405.1 Alphaproteobacteria bacterium | reverse complement strand
GTTTGATTGATTTCAAACGTTTCCGTGAGATTGCGGATTCTGTCGGCGCTTATTTGATGGTCGATATGGCTCACTTTGCGGGACTTGTAGCGGGCAAACAAATTCCGAATCCGCTTGAATATGCTGATGTGGTCACTTCTACAACTCATAAGACGTTGCGGGGCCCACGCGGTGGTGTGATTTTAACTAATAAAGAAGAATTGGCTAAAAAGTTCAACTCCGCTATTTTCCCAGGATTGCAAGGTGGTCCGTTGATGCACGTGATTGCGGGCAAAGCAGTTGCTTTTGGTGAAGATTTGAAACCTGAATTTGGGCAATATGCCACCCAAATTATCAAAAATGCAAAGGCCATGGAAGCTGCCTTTAAGGAACGCGGTATTGACATGGTCTCCGGTGGCACAGATACGCATTTAATCTTGATTGATTTACGCAAGCAGGGCCTAAAAGGAAACGAAGTGTGCGATGCTTTGGCCGCGGCGCATATTATTTGCAACAAAAATGCTGTTCCAAATGACCCTCAAAAACCAAGCATCACCTCTGGTCTGCGCGTGGGAACTCCTGCCGGGACAACACGTGGATTCAAGGAAGAGGAATTTAAGCAAATTGGCTATTGGATTGCCGACATTGTGGATGCTTTCAGTAAGGGTACATTACCCGCCACAATTGAATCAATCAAAACAAAAGCAACAGAATTATGTCACAAATTCCCCATTTATGAAGGAGGCGTTTAATGAAGTGTCCGTTTTGCGGTTATGCTGATACACAGGTGAAAGATTCTCGTCCCAGTGAAGACGGAACCAGTATTCGCCGGCGTCGTGGATGTCCCAAATGTCACGCTCGCTTTTCAACGGTAGAACATGTTCAGTTGCGCGATTTAACCGTGGTTAAAAAGGACGGAACAAAGGTGCCGTTTGAACGTGATAAGTTGGAATATTCCATTGCCTTGGCGACACGCAAACGCAATGTGGATCCCAGCAAAATCAGCACTCTTGTCAATCAAATTGTGCGCCAAATGGAAGGGTTGGGCGAACCCGAAATTCAATCAGCCGAGATTGGCTCATTTGTCATGGATGCGCTTTTGAAACTTGACAAAGTCGCTTATATACGCTATGCTTCTGTGTATAAAAACTTCTCATCCACAGCGGATTTTGAAGATTTTGTGGCCCATTTAACAGAAAAGAAAGACAATGGTAAATAAAACTTTGAAATACACAAATGCACGTTTGATGGCCGTTCAGGCTGTGTATGCTCACGCTCAATCTGATGAAGATTGGAATAAATTGATTAGCCGTTTTTTGTTAGAAGAAGTGGGCGGGTCTGTGATTGAAGGCGACGGCAAAGCGGAAAAATATATTGCTTTGGAACCTGCCGACAAAGAATCGTTTGCTGAATTGGTGCAATATGTCCGTGATAATGAAACGACCCTAACCGAAACAATTCAAGCGGCCCTATCCGATAATTTGAAAAAGGCGTCATTAGATTCCGTATTGGCGGCTTTGTTAAAAGTTGGCGTCGCGGAATTTTATGTTCATCCCGATTTGGATGCACCTATTATTATCAACGAATATGTTGATTTAGCACGTTCATTTTACGATGGTGCCGAAGTTAAAATTACCAACGCCGTTCTGGATAAAGTGGCCAAAGTTTTAAGGGGTTAGAGCCCACTTTTCTCTTGACATTTTACATAAAATCTTTTACACTATCTATCGTTGCCCAGGTGGCGAAATTGGTAGACGCGCCAGCTTCAGGTGCTGGTTCTGTCAAAGGAGTGGGGGTTCGAGTCCCTTCCTGGGCACCATTTGGATGAACCTCATTCGCAAAATGCATATCCCAACTCGGCCATTGATGATAGATCTAAAGTTGTACCATAACCATCTGGTCTTAAAGCCCATGCCAAAACTTCAGAATTTAATTGAGGACCATTCAAC
>JAFPYW010000023.1 GCA_017394405.1 Alphaproteobacteria bacterium | reverse complement strand
CGTTAAAACAACGTCCGGAATTAAAAGGTAAAGAAAGCGATGTAGAAGCTGCGAAAGAAAATATTACAGCGGTGCGTTCCACAACGTTACCTTCTTTATCAGCCACGGGTAGCGCTGGTTATGGCGATACATGGCGTAAATCAAATCCGTATCAACTTTCCACATCGGCGGGTTTGCGATTGAGTGTACCACTATTCACCGGATTTAATGATACATACAAAGTGGCGGCCGCAGAATATCAATATCGTCAGGCACAATATGGTTTAGAAGAAACACAAAATAGCATTCGCAACGAAGTGTGGGCAGCATATCAAGATTATCAAACGGCAACAGAGGCCTATAAAATTTCTAAAGCAGTGTTGGAATCTGCCAAAGAAAATGAGCGCGTGGCCATGAAATCGTATGAGGTAGGTAAGGGCGATATTTTGAATGTGCTGACGGCAACATCGCAAATGTCGGATGCGCGTCAAGGGCTTGTGAATGCCTTTTATTCTGTGTTGATCAGCAAAGCAAACTTATATAGGGCAATCGGGAGATTTTAGATGAAAAAAGTGTTTTTTACCCTTGTTTTGTTGAGTTCTTTTCCTTGTTTGTCAATGGTGGCACCAGAAGAGTATATGGTGGATCCTTCTTGTCCTAAAAATGCTCCCTTTAAATATGCAAGTTGGAATGATTATGAAGACGGAGATGATGATGGGTACTACGCGCCACAGGGAAAATGCATATCGTGTAATTCTCCACAAGGGTTGATGCTGATAAACGAAGCGGATTGTAAATTATGTCCTAATCGTATAATGGATAACGGATATTGTCGTTTGAAAAAATGTCCGACTGACAAGCCGTTTTATGAAGAAAAATGGAATTGGAGCGGATGCAAAAGTTGTGCAGATCAGCCAACAAATATCACAAAAGAAGAGTGTGCTAAATGCCCGAGTATGCGTTGGTTGTCGGATGTAAAAAAATGTGCTCCGAATGAAGCAAATTTTATTTACTATGATGGTGAAGAATGTTCGGAAACGGGACAACGTTTTCATTTGTTGGGCGGTATGAGTCCGTATAGGTTTTCATGCCAGAATTTTACCTCTGATTTCGCTAGGGGTATTGTCGTTTCAGCCGAGGAATGTGCGAAGTGTCCGAATACATATATGAAAAACGGGTGTTGTTTGGGCAAAAAATAAAAAGGAGTTGCAGATGAAAAAAGTTTTGCTTGTTGGTGTGTTGGTAGCTGTTATTGTCGGTTCCGGTTGGTATTTTATGAAGCCCAAAAGCAAGGATTCTTTTTCCGCCAAAGATTTCCAAATGGTCAAGGTGGAGCAAGGTTCTGTTGCCTATGTGGTGACGGCTTCCGGTAAAATTCAACCGATTAACCAAGTGTCTGTCGGTACGCAAGTTTCCGGCATTATCGAGGAAGTGTTGATTGATTACAATGATGAGGTAAAGGAAGGCCAAGTTTTGGCCCGTTTGGATACCGCTGTGTTACAGGAAAATTTGAATGATGCCAAGGCCAGATTAGATTTGGCCACGGCCAAAAATAAAATTTCACAACTGAACTATGAACGTTTGAATAAGTTGTACAAAGAAAAATTGATTTCCAAGGCTAATTTGGAAGAGGCCGAAATTGATTTGGAAACATCCAAAGCCAATGTCTTAAGTTCTCAGGCCGATTATAACAAGGCTGAACGAAACTATGGTTACGCCACCATTACGTCACCCGTGTCGGGTACGGTGATTTCCAAAGAGGTGGATCAAGGTCAAACCGTGGCGGCCAGTTTATCTGCCCCAACTTTATTTACGATTGCGGAAGATTTAACCAAAATGCAAATTGAGGCGAACATTGCCGAAGCCGATATTGGTGTGATTAAATCTGAAATGCCGGTCAGCTTTACGGTGGATGCTTATCCGAATGAAAAGTTTAATGGTAAGGTGCAACAAATTCGTCTGTCTCCAAAGGAGGAGTCCAATGTGGTGATGTACACAGTTGTGATTGAGGTGGATAACTCGTCACGCAAATTGTTGCCGGGGATGACCGCCAGCGTCAGTATTGAGGTACAACGGGCCGAAAATGTGCCTTTGTTGTCGGCCATGGTGTTGCAATTCAAACCATCGGCCGCCCTTCGTAAAACAACGGATGAAATTCCGAATCCGGATATGATGAAAAACGAAGATGTTGTTTATCAATTCAAAAACGGACGTTTGAAGCCGATTGTTATTACCAAAGGTATTTCCGATATGACGAACATTGAAATCAAATCTGGATTGAATGTTGGTGATGAAGTGATTTTGGAAGCGTCTAGCGGTAAGCGGCGTATGGGCAGATGAGCGGATCAGATGTTGTCATAGAGGTCAAGGATTTATGTAAAACCTACTATATGGATGGTGGGGCCAGTCAGGAAGTCCTAAAGCACATCAATTTCAAGATTTATGAAGGCGAATTTGTGGCGATTATGGGGCATTCCGGATCGGGTAAATCTACGCTGATGAACACATTGGGATGCTTGGATCGGCCGACCAGTGGCGAGTATTACTTGGCGGGCGAACCGGTGGCCAGCAGAACAGATAAAGAATTAGCCATTATTCGTGGGCAAAAAATTGGCTTTGTGTTTCAAAACTTTAATTTGATGATGAAACGATCTATTGTGGATAATGTATCTATGCCATTGATATATCAAGGTGTTGGTGAAAAAGAACGGCGCGAGCGGGCGTTGGAGATGTTGAAAGTGGTGGGTTTGGAAGGATATGGTGATCGTCCTCCCAGCCAAATTTCCGGCGGTATGCAACAACGTGTGGCAATTGCGCGGGCACTCATCAACAATCCCAAAATTATTTTTGCCGATGAACCGACGGGAAACTTGGATTCCACAACTTCGGATGAAATTATGAATTTATTCACCCAATTAAATAAAAAGGGAATCACAATTGTGTTGGTCACGCACGAAGATGACGTGGCCGATTACGCCAAACGGATGATTAAAATCTCGGATGGTCAAGTGGAATATGACGGGCCCAGAAAGGAGTATCACGTATGATTTACCAAATTTTACGCGAAGCGTGGATTTCTATTTCGGCCTATAAAATGCGAACATTTTTGACAATGCTCGGTATCGTGATTGGTGTAGCTTCTGTGGTGTTGATGGTGGCTGCCGGGCAAACTGTTCAAAACGAAATTACAAAAACATTTGATTCAATGGGAACAAACTTAATTATTTTGGGGCCAGCCGAAACGGTCAGCGGTGGTGTGCGTGGCGGTAGAGGTCGTCCCAGCATTACGTTTAAGGATGTGGAGGCCTTAAAAGAATTAAAAGATGTTGAAACAACGTCCTATGTGGTAAATACAGCTGTGCAAGCTGTGTATGGTTCTAACAACTATGGTGTCAGTGTGTATGGAACAAATCCTGATTATCTGGCGGTTGGAAACTGGGAAATTGATACGGGAATTCCTTTCACAGAAAAAGATGTAAAAGCAGGCAAGCCCTATATTATTATTGGTCAGACGGTAATTGATGAACTGTTCGGACTTCAAAATCCAATTGGAAAAGTGTTGCGCTTAAAAGGCCAGCCCTTTACGGTGATTGGCACGCTTAAATCCAAAGGCGATAACTTGATGGGGCAAGATCAGGATAATATCATCATGATGCCGGCAACGACTTTGCGCCAGCGGTTGCGTGGTTCGCCACGGCCAAATTATACGGATATGGCTTTTGTTAAGGTGACCGAGGAAGACAAGATGGAATCTGTTGCAAAACGAATTGAATATCTGTTGCGTTCTCGCCATTATTTGAAAGAAGGTACGCCGAATGATTTTTCTATTAACCTTATGACAGAAATGGTTGAAAAGGTACGAAACGTTGGCTTTATTTTATCTCTATTGCTGTCAGCAATTGCGTCTATTTCTTTGGTCGTTGGCTCTATTGGTATTATGAACATGATGTTGGTGTCTGTGACCGAGCGGACACGCGAAATCGGTACGCGCAAAGCCTTGGGTGCGCCTAATCGTTGGATTATGTTCCAATTTTTGGCGGAATCTATTATCATTTCATTTATGGGCAGTTTTGTTGGTATGATTTTGGGGGTTGTGCTTTCACAAATTGCGGGTCATATCTTGAATAAGCAAGTGCCAATCTCCATGTGGAGCGTGGTGATTTCCGCCTCTGTGGCCATTTTGGTTGGTGTGATTTCTGGTATTATGCCCGCCCGGAAAGCTATGAAGTTGGATCCGATTGAGGCATTGAGATATCAATAAAAGGGGAAAATATGAAAAAATTATGTTTATTGTTGGGCGGGTTGATGATGAGCGTATCTGTGATGGCCGCACCAACTAAGTTGATGGTTTTTGGTGATAGTTTAAGCGTGGGGTATAAGATCCCGGAACAAGCATCATTTTGTGCGCAATTGGAAAAAGCATTGCAAGACAATAAAAAAAATGTTGTTGTGTTGAATTACAGCAAAAGCGGTGAAACAACCGCTGGCGGCGTGGCTAAAGTCAATGAAGCCGTGGATGTTAAACCGGATGGTGTGATTTTGGAATTGGGTATCAATGATGCCTTGGAAAAACGTGATTTGAATGACACAAACGAAGATTTACAAACATTGATTTCTTCTTTTTTGGATAATGGTATCCCGGTGTTTTTGGTGGGGATGGAAGTGCCTGCAGATGCACCGGAGGAATATCGGGATGCTTTCCGACAAATGTATGCTGATTTAGCATTGGAAAATGAATTGTTGCTTTATCCGTTTTTCATGGACGGATTGTGGCAGGATGACGGCAAGCATGTTTCGGAAGATTATTTCTTGCCAGATGGTATGCACCCGAGCGAAAAGGGCGTTGGCATAATGGTGAAACGCATTTTACCCGCCGTACAACAATTTCTATATGAGGACGTAGAAAAATGAAAAAAGTCCTTCGCATTATCGGTTGTGTTGCAATTTTATTTGCGGCGGCGATATTTGTTTTACGCGGCGTGATGGGTATTTCCTTTGTGATGGGTGACAAGACTTTTTATCCACCTGCCGGTTATTTTTTGTCGGCCGATGCAGATTCATTTAGTTTTGTGGTTTTATCAGATACGGGTAGCCAAAACAGGACGCTGCAGGGATTAGTGCGTGATGCGCGTAATAAATTTAACCCGAAATTTATACTTCATTTGGGTGATTTGGTTGTTTATCGCAACATTGAACACATGTACTGGATGATGGACGAATTGGATGATAAATTAAAAGGAATACCATTGTATCTGGTGCCCGGAAATCATGATGTTAAAAAGAAAAAGGGAACCGACAAGACCTTGTATGAGCGGGTGTTTGGGCCGCGGTATTATTGGTTTGGTTATGGCAATACCTTGTTTATCGGGTTGGATTCTTCAACAAAAGAAATTGATGAAAACCAATGGACTTTTTTTGAACGGGTTATGCAAAGGGTTCGTCCCGGTTTTCGGCATGTCATTTTATTCACACATATCCCACCTGTTGCCCCCGATGATCACCCTCAACATACATTGAATGCGGACGCTGTTGAACGGATGAATCAGATGTTAAAAAAATATCCGGTAGATGCTATCTTCACGGGCCATGTGCATTATTATTCCGAACAAAAATTCGCGGGCATTCCGCTTTATACAACGCCGCCGTCCGGTCAATATTTTGTCGGGCCGGTTCACAAGTTTGGATATTTGGTTGTAAATGTAGATTCACAAGGTGTGCATGTTCAAAATATGTACAGCGATCGCAAAAAATCATCTGAATGGTGGGATATTTTGTTTGTAGATTTGGTTTTAACAAACAAGGTGCGATGGATTGCGGGTATTATTTTGTTGGTCGGGTTATTGATTTGGTTATCGGGTCAAAAATGGTTACGCTTTTCAATGAAGCGGGCAAAATGAATAAATTTGCCTTTTATTTGAATATATGATATATTACGCACATAACAAAGGAGTGAGTATGTTTGATTTAACGGGTAAAACGGCTTTGATTACAGGGGCAACGGGCGGTATTGGTCGCGCGATTGCCAAAACGTTGCATGCACAAGGGGCAATAGTGGCTTTAACCGATATGAATTTAGATACATTAAAGGCATTTGCGGCCGAATTGGGTGATCGTGCCTTTGTTTATGAAGCCAACGTGTCAGATGGCGAAGCCGTGAAGAAGTTAGTGGCTGATGCCGAACGCGATATGGGCAAAATCGATATTTTGGTCAATAATGCTGGGATCAACCGCGACACATTGGCGATGCGGATGACGGACGAACAATGGGATGCCGTTTTGGCTGTGAATTTGACCGCCGGCTTTAAGTTGGCGCGTGCTGCAATGGTCGGAATGATGAAACGTCGTTTCGGACGCATTATTTCCATGGCATCTATCGTGGGTGTTATCGGCAATGCCGGACAAGCAAACTATGCCGCCAGCAAGGCCGGTTTAATTGCGATGAGTAAATCTATTGCCAACGAATTGGCGGGGCGTGGGGTGACGGCGAATTGTATTGCCCCGGGCTTTATTGAAACACCGATGACGGCCAAATTGACGGATGAACAACGTCAGGCGATGTTAGACAGAATTCCTGTCAAACGGATCGGCACACCGCAAGATATTGCAAACGTGGTTGCATTTTTGGCTTCGGACGAGGCCTCGTATATCACCGGACAAACCATCAATGTAAATGGTGGAATGCTGATGATGTAAAAAAAATACTTGCATTGGTATTTTTTTTGTGCTAGTGTAAGTACGTTTTCGTCCAGTATGGACTGATTAACTAAACAAAAGGAAAGAAAATGACAGAAAATACAATTGCTGAACGTGTGAAAAAAATTATTGTTGATCATTTGGGCGTTGATTCCGCTAAAGTGCAGGATAATGCCAGTTTCATCGATGATTTGGGTGCTGACAGCTTGGATACAGTAGAATTAGTCATGGCTTTTGAAGAAGAATTTGGCTGTTCTATTCCAGATGATGCGGCTGAAAAAATTCGCACGGTCAAAGATGCTATTGACTTCATTGAAAAACAACAGGCCTAATTAGGACTGTTTTTTTAGTTTTATAAAGACGTTTTAAGATTGTGCTGTTTGGCTGACCTTGAAGCGTCTTTTCTAAATAGAAGGGTTTTGAATGCGACGTGTTGTGGTAACAGGATTGGGAGTTGTATCGCCGTTGGGAGCAGGGGTTGCGGCCAACTGGGATGCGTTGTTGATGGGACAATCTGGAATTGGAACGATTACTCGGTTTGATTCTTCCTCAATTCCTGTACATATTGATGGTGAAGTTCCCGAGGGGACAGAATCCGGAAAATTAGATTTGAATCAAGTGGCAAGTCCAAAAGATCAACGCCATTTTGACCGGGTAACGTTGTTGGGATTGGCCGCCGCCGATGAAGCCATGCGTGATTGCGGCTACAAACCCGAAACCGAGGAAGAAAAGGCCGCTTTTGGTGTAATTTTCGGATCTGGGCAAGGGGGCGCCCAAAGTTTTCGGGATGGCGCAGCAACGGTTCAAAAAATGGGCGCAATGAAGATTTCCCCGTTTTTTATTCCTTCTATTTTAATCAATCAAACGGCTGGTCAAATTTCTATTCGTTATGGATTGGCAGGACCAAATCAGGCTTGTTCTACGGCCTGTGCAACGGGTAGCCATGCTATTGGTGATGCAGCACGCTTGATTAAAGAAAATTATGCGGATGTGATGTTGGCCGGCAGTTCGGAAGCGGCTTTATTGCTTGAATGTTTGGCCGGTTTTGCTCAACTCAGGGCGCTTTCCACACATAATGATGAACCACAAAAGGCCTCACGGCCATGGGATAAGGCCAGAGATGGCTTTGTGATGGGTGAGGGTGCTGGCGCATTAGTGTTGGAAGAATATGAACATGCTAAGGCCCGTGGCGCTAAGATTTATGCCGAAGTTGTGGGATATGGTTTGTCAGGTGATGCCTATCATATTACGGCTCCGGGTGGTACGGGGGCTGAGCGTGCGATGAAAATGGCTTTACGACAAGCCGAAATGAATCCGGAAGAGGTGGATTATATCAATGCCCATGGTACTTCAACGCCAGCCGGTGATTTAACAGAATTTCGTGCCGTTAAACAGGTTTTTGGAGATTACCCTGTGGCCATGTCTTCAACAAAATCAATGACAGGCCATTTGTTGGGTGGAGCTGGATCTGTAGAAGGTGTGTTTAGCGTGTTGGCTTTGATGAACAATGTGATGCCGCCAACCGTGAATTTGGATGATCCGGAAGAAGAAACAAAGGGCTTTAATTTGGTACCACATACGGCCCAAGAAAAACCGTTGCGTGCTGTTTTGTCCAACTCGTTTGGTTTTGGCGGAACAAATGCTTGTTTAATTTTTAAGAAAGTGTAAGAATGCGACATCGTGTTTTTTTGTATTTTCTGATTTTGGGGTTGATTGTTTGTTTTATGGGCGGCAGCGTCTTTAATACCTATCGGGAATTTGTGTCAGAAGGACCTTTAGCAGAACGAACGGAAGTGGTGATTGAACCTGGTAAATCATTACGTAAAATTGCAAAACAACTTTATCGGGCTGGTATTATTTCTAGTCCAGCGGTATTTGAAATCGGGGCGCGAGCGGGTGGATATGCAACCCAGATTAAATCGGGTGAATATTCTATTCCCGAACGATCTAGTGCCAAAACAATCTTGACGATTTTAACCAGTGGAAATACCTATATTCGCCGCTTGGTTGTGCCGGAAGGTTTAACCTCGCATCAAATTGTGAAATTGATGAATGGTATGTATGGTTTGGTGGGGGATGTCAAACATGAACCGAAAAACGGTACTTTAATGCCGGATACATATTATTATTCTTATGGCGATACAAAGGAAAATTTATTGGAACGTATGCACAACGGGATGAATCGTGCCATTGAAGAATTGTGGAAAGATCGGGATAAATCCGTCCCGTTAAAGAGCCCGGAAGAAGCCATCATTATGGCCTCTATGGTTGAAAAAGAAACGGCAAAAAGTGCCGAACGTCCGCATATTGCATCTGTGTTTTTTAATCGTTTGGCTAAAAAAATGAAATTACAATCAGATCCAACAGTTATTTTCGGTTTGAGTCATGGTACGGGTGAATTTTCGCGGGCTTTGACATATAAAGATTTGCGGGTTGAAAACGGATACAATACTTATGTTATTCCGGGTTTGCCGAAAGGTCCAATCAGCAATCCGGGATATGCCGCGTTGAAGGCCGTTTTGCATCCTGATAAAACGGAAGATTTATATTTTGTGGCGGATGGAAAAGGGGGGCATACTTTTGCTAAAACATACGCTGAACACGAAAAGAATGTGGCCAAATATCGGGCTGCGCGTAGGACGTCTGCAAAAGTCAAAACAGATTCTGAGTCTGATGTGTCTGACATAAAAAACGAATAAAATGCTTGCATTTTAGATAAAATTTATTTATGTTTGGTGGTAAGGGGAGATAACATGACACCAAAGAAGCCACGGCCAACGGGGAAAAAAATAACAGCAAAAGATTTGCAGGCGCTGATAGAATGGCATCTGAAATATTCATTGTCTAAACAAGTTTCTGAAGCGCATAAAAGCCATTTGTTGCTGGCGTTATCCATGGCTGTGCGTGATTTATGCATAGATCAAATGTTTGAAACGGCTGCGCGGCATAAAAAATATGCACAAAAGCGTGTGTATTATTTGTCTTTGGAATATTTGCTCGGACGAATGCTGACAAATAACCTGATCAATTTCAAAATATTGGATTTGATAAAAGACGTTCATTTGGATAATCCAAATTCTTTGGAAAGCGTATTAGATGAAGAATATGATCCTGCCTTGGGTAATGGTGGTTTGGGCCGTTTGGCTGCATGTATAATGGATTCTGTGGCAACATTGGGGCTAGCCGGATATGGTTATGGCATCAACTATCAATTCGGATTATTCAAACAATACTTTGAAGACGGATGGCAAAAAGAACGCGCCGATTCTTGGTTGGAAACGCAATCACCGTGGCAAATTGAACGTGCAGATCGGACTTGCTTGGTAAAGATAGGGGGCAAAATTGTTTATGAGGATAAAGACGGCGTTCGTATCCCGTGTTGGGTAGATACAAACCAAATTTTGGGTGTGCCGTTTGATATGCCGATGGTGGGGTATGATGGTAAGACAGTTAATTATTTGCGCCTTTATTCCGCCCGTTCCAGTAACACGTTGGATATTGAATTGTTCAACAAGGGGGGCTATGTTGCTGCGGTGGAAGAAAACATCAAGGTGGAAACAATTTCTAAAGTTTTGTATCCGTCTGATGAAGGCGCCGAAGGAAAAGAGTTGCGTCTGACACAACAATATTTCTTTGTATCTTGTGTGATTCAAGATATTTTACGCCGTTTTTCCGAAGAAAATTTGTCTTTTGATGAATTACCTAATAAAGTCGTTTTGCAATTAAATGATACGCATCCGACATTGGCCATTGTGGAGTTGATGCGTATTTTGTTGGATCAATACAAAATGGATTGGGATAAAGCGTTTGATATTACGCGCCGGTGTATGGCTTACACAAACCACACATTGTTGCCGGAAGCGTTGGAAAAATGGCCTGTTTCTTTGTTTGAAAAATTGTTGCCGCGGCATTTGCTGATCATCTATGAAATCAACGAATGGTTGATGCGTGAAGTTCGGAATCGTTATCCGGGGGATGATGGTAAATTGTATCGGATGAGTTTGATTGAGGAGGGCGAGCAAAAGCAAGTCCGTATGGCCAATTTGGCTGTGGTGGGATCGTTCTCGGTCAATGGCGTGGCGGAAATCCATACAGATTTGTTGGAACATCAATTGATGCCGGATTTTTATGAAATGTGGCCGGAAAAATTCAATAACAAAACAAACGGCGTGACACCGCGGCGGTGGATGTTGTCGGCAGATCCAGATTTGTCCCGTTTTATTACAAAACATATCGGAGATAAATGGATTACAGATTTAACGGATTTGAAGCGTATGGAACGTTTTGTCAATGATAAAAGCGTGCTTGATGAAGTCAATGCGATCCAATTGGAAAACAAAGAACGATTAGTAACGTATGTACATGATACCATCGGCATTCAATTGGATGCTAATGCTTTGTTTGATTGTCAAGTGAAACGAATTCACGAATATAAACGCCAATTATTAAACGCGTTGCACATTATGCACCAATACTTTTCTGTTGTGCAAGACGGTGTGAAGTTACCGACTCCGCGCGTGTATGTATTCTCAGGAAAAGCCGCCCCCGGTTATACCTTTGCCAAGTTGATTATTAAATTGATCAACAATATGGCGACTGTTATCAATTCAGATAAACATCTGCATGACCAAATTAAAATTGTATTTATTCCGGATTATAAAGTTTCTGTTGCTGAATTGGTTATGCCTGCCGCTGATATCAGTGAGCAAATCTCAACAGCGGGCTATGAAGCATCTGGTACCGGAAATATGAAATTGACGATGAATGGTGCATTAACGGTTGGTACTTTGGATGGCGCTAATGTGGAAATTTTGCGTGAAGTTGGGGAAGAGAACTTCTATTTGTTCGGTTTGACGGCCGAAGAAGTACAAAGAATTCATAATGAAAACAGCCATCGTCCGTGGGATTTTTACAACGATGATCCACGTATCAAACGTGTAATGGACAGCTTGACTGATGGAACTTGGATCCTTGAAGGGGATGCGTCAGATATCTTTATGCCGATTTTTCAAAACATTATGTTCCGTGATTATTATTTGTTATTGGCTGATTTTGCATCGTATGTGGAAATTCAAGAAAAAATTGGCCGTGATTTTGTGAATCGTAAAAAATGGGCACAAAAATCTTTGCTGAATATCGCTCGATCGGGATATTTTTCCATTGACAGAACCGTGCGCGAATATGCATCTGACATTTGGCATGTGACCTCTACATTGGAAAAAACAAAATGACGGAAATGTTGCGTTTTTTTGGTCGTCGTAAGGGTAAGGGAATAGGATCTTCCCGGCAACGCTTGATGGATGAATTGTTACCGAAAGTTTTATTCCGAATGCCAAAGACGAAAAAAGAAAAAATTTCCAACCAATTCCCCTTTAAGCCTAAAGAATTATGGTTAGAGGTAGGTTTTGGCGGTGGCGAACATGTGGCAGAATTGGCCAAGATGAATCCAAAGGTGGGATTTGTGGGGGCAGAGCCCTTTTTGAATGGGGTTTCTTCGTTGCTGGCACATTTGAATGGGTCTCATCGTTTCCCACGTGCTGAAACGGGATTAGAGGAAGGACGCGCGGACAATGTGCGTATTTGGCCGGATGACATTCGTTTGGTATTCCCCAAGTTGTCAGAGGGGATTTTTGAACGTATTTTTGTGCTTTATCCAGATCCGTGGCCCAAAGCTAGACATGCCGAGCGACGTTTTATCAATCAAACAAACTTGCCTGATTTATACCGGTTGCTGACTCCAACGGGAAAATTATTTGTGGCAACAGATGTTCAAGGATATGCTGATTGGACTATGGAACAGATGAAATTATTCAAAAAATTCAAACAAATCAATGGGGATGTTCATGTCGCGCCATCCGATTGGGTGCCCACCAGATATGAAAAAAAGGGGGTTGAAGCAGGGCGCCAACCAATTTATTTTATTTTTTGTAAAAAAAGTGCTTGACGTGGGGTAAAAAAACGGCTAATTTGAAAATATGGAATAGTAACAAAATAAAAAAGGGAGAAAAGCATGCACTATAAAACAGTCAATCTGAAGAATGGTGTTGAAGTTCAAATAAATGGGTCCTTTACTTTCCGGGATCACGACACGTTTTTTGAAATTGTTTCAATGATAAAGACGGGTTACAATAAGAAAGTGGTCTTTAATATGGAAGGGTGTGATTTTTTGGATTCCGCTGCGCTGGGTATGTTGGTTATTGCCCATGATGAGGCCGCTGCCAAAAATGTAAAACTGCCAATCAAGGGAGCAAAAGGAAAGGTAAAAGACGTTTTGTATGCTGCCCGTTTTGATACGCTGTATGATTTTGAGGATTAGTCCGAAAAACACAGCTTTCATGGTTTGTGGTGGCAAAAGGAGAGTCAATGGTTTATAAATTACCGACAGCAGAAGAGATCAAATCCGTAGATTTGTCGTGGCAACGGTATTTGTTGCCTAAAATTCATCCAGAAGGTTGGAGAATTTTGGGGTGGATGTTTGCTTTTTTCTTTATTGTTGGTTTGTTGTGGAGCGCGGTTTGGTATCTTGGTTTGCCGTTATTGGTATTCAGTTATTATTTTTTCCGCAATCCGACACGTTATACGCCAAAGGGTGAAAATTTAATTATTGCCCCCGCTGATGGTATTGTCAGTAATATCAAAGAAATGGTTCCGCCAAAGGCTTTGGGTTTGGGAAATGAAAAGTTAATTCGAATCAGTATTTTTATGAGTGTGTTTTCCGTGCATGTGAATCGTGCTCCTGTTTCAGGAAAAGTGACACATTTGGAATATGTGCCTGGCAAATTTGTTTCTGTGGCCGATAAAGATAGTGAAGACAATGAACGTCAATTGATCGGCATGGTGGCTGATAATGGTAAAAAAATTGGTTTTGTTCAAATTGCCGGATTGGTCGCACGGCGTATTTATTGCCCGTTAAAAGTGGGAGATAAATTAAAGGCCGGTGAAATTTTTGGAATGATTCGTTTCGGATCTCGTTTGGATGTGTTTTTACCAAAGGGTGTGACCCCAAAAGTAATGCCGGGGCAGGTGGCTGTGGCCGGTGAAACGATCTTGGCAGAAATGAAGTAATGAGGATTATCTATGACAGAAGCAATTAAACCTTTGTTTCCAAATGCTGTGACGATGATGGCGTTGGCTTTCGGCGTATCTTCCATGAACATGGCTTTTTGGGGAAATTGGCCGATGGCCGTTTGTTGTATTATGTTGGCCGGTTTCTTTGATTTTATGGATGGGAAAGTGGCTCGTGCTTTGCGTGTTTCCAGCCGTTTTGGTGCCGAATTAGATTCTTTGTCCGACTTTGTCAGTTTTGGTGTGGCGCCGGGTTTTTTGATGTATAACTGGACTATGAATCATGGCGCGCGTTTGAGTATTATGCAAGATGTGGTTGGACCATCCAAATTATTGGATTTTTATTGGGCAGATGCCGTTGGTGTTTATTGGGGATGTGTGTTGTTTTTGGCTGTTTGTTGCGCCAGTCGTTTGGCCCGTTTTAATACGATGTTAGATACAAAACAACCCAGTTATTGGACGCATTTCTTTATGGGTGTGCCGGCTCCGGCTGGTGCAGGCTTGGCCTTGTTCCCGTTGATTTTGTGGTTGGCATTTGGCAATAATGATATGGATTCTGTATTCAGAAGCGCAGGTTTTGTGACATTCTTTATGATTTTTGCGGGCGTAATGATGGCCAGCCGTATACCGACACTTTGCTTGAAGCATTTACACTTGGGACGGACAATGGCGTCCTTGGTTGGCTTTGTCGTGTTGGCATTTATTTGTGGCATTGTATCGTCGCCATGGGTAACATTGAGCGTGTTGGGAGTGGTATATTTGATATCTATTCCTGTGGGTATATATGTTTTTTTGACATTAAAAAGAAAATCTAAATAGACAACAAGGAGGGGGACATGAAAGGGATTTTGTTTGGATTATTGTTGGGGATATCTGCGGTAACATTTGCTCAGGTGGTTCCTGATGCTGCAAGACCTTTGAAAAGGGCCAATTTGACGACACCAGATTTGTCTAAATTAAAGGTGATTGTTGACCTGGAAGATGTCGTGACTCCAGAGTATGTCCCAGATTCCACAATGGGCAGCATGAAGGAAATGGGTGTATTGACAAAAGAAAATGTTCAATCTATAAACACGATGGCGCGCCTGATGCGTGATAATCCGGATGGTTTTGCTCAACAAGTGCTTTCTATTTCGCCAGATGATGAGGTCTATTGGCCGGGAGATGGTGTTAAAAAATTAGGTTCTACCAAAGATGCTGAATCGGCTGTCGTAGCGGAAGAATCGGATGATCCAGTGGAAATGTTGTCTAATATCAGAATGCCTGAATTGACAGGAACTTATGAAGAAATGGAGGTCAATCGGGCGGTGATGAAGGCCGAATATGAAAAGGCGATGAAGCAAATTAGCGAACTTAGTCGCAAACATTTGGGCCAAAAGTCCGTTTCCACCTTTACAAAATGAAAAAATCTGCATTGATTAAACGTCCAGCCCCCGTCGTGGTGTTGGTTCGCCCCCAAATGGCTGAAAATGTGGGGATGGTTGCGCGTGCGATGATGAATTGCGGATTGTGGGAATTGCGATTGGTTCAACCGCGGGAAGATCATTTGAGTTTAATGGCAAAACGCGCTTCATCAGGGGCTGATCGTATTTTGGAACAGGCCAAAGTTTTTGATGATTTAGATTCGGCTATTGCAGATATGCACAAAGTTTTTGCAACAACGGCTCGGCCGCGGGATATGGTAAAGATTGTGATGACGCCCGAAACATCAGCGGATGAAACAGATGGCGTGTTGCTTGGAAAAAAACGTGTGGCGTGGTTGTTTGGTCCGGAAAGAACGGGTTTGGAAAACACAGATTTAGCGACGGCTGATGCATTGGTTCAAATTCCGCTGAACCCAGCGCACAGTTCGTTAAATTTATCACAAGCCGTTTTGATTATGGGTTATGTTTGGTGGATGAAAGGACAATCGGAAAAACGTGTTTTGATGACAGGTGATAGTACTTTATCCCCCAAAGAGGAAGTGACTCGATGGTTGCAAAAATTGGATGCTAATTTAGATGCCGCTGGATACTATGGAATGCC
This sequence comes from Alphaproteobacteria bacterium, assembly GCA_017394405.1. GTDB lineage: Bacteria > Pseudomonadota > Alphaproteobacteria > CAAHEQ01 > UBA3637 > UBA3637. The sequence continues at coordinate 6,652 of JAFPYW010000023.1, read as the reverse complement.
CGAAAAAAAGGATCGGATGATGCGTAATTTGCATAACATTTTTGTGCGGGCAGATTTGACATCCTCAGAAATCAAAACGCTGTATAATGTTTTAGCGGCTTTGACAGGTGCAAAAAAATAACTTTTTTTAATAAAAAACACTTGCGTAAAGCAAAAAAAACTTTTACAATGTCCGAAAAGGGAGTGTAAATGTTTTATTTAACCGCATTTTTAACGATGTTGATCAGTCTGATGATCTATATGTTAGATCTGGTGCCGAATCGTTTGAAACATGATACACGTGGTGCGGAAGGATATATTACCTCTTTTGTGAATCAACATCAGGCCGCCAAAGATTATATGAATTATTGGTTGGGGCGATTAAATCCAGGAAGAGATGACGGCGCTTACGGACGAGGATGTCTTGCGGTGGATGGTAACTTAAATGAGAATGTGTCAGGACAAAAGTGCGACAACATGGCCGGTATGTCATTTCCGGGGTTTGACTTGGCCCATACGTTACCTAAGGCCTTGCGTCCGTTAGATCAAATTAATGATGGATCTGAATACTACATGGACTCGGAATCTGGGGCATCAGCGTTGGTGTTTAATCCTCAAAACGACGATTTTGACGGATCTTATATCAGTGCTTTGTTGTGTGTCAATGAAGACAATGAGGCGGTGTTAGCTCCCTGTTTTTTAAGGCAATATCGTGCTCCCAACGGTGCCTTACACAGCGAGGTTGGTGTCTGTTCTGATTTGACTGCGGGTGCGACGTATGATGGTCATACGTGCAGAATGGTTCGTAATCCACACGCAAAAGTTTATGCGCTCACATATTCTGATGGTGTTTGGTTTGCAACGTGGTGGCCGGATAACACAAATCGGATGAAGCGTTATGCTTTGTGGCGCAGGGCCATTGCCAATCGGACACACAAATCTCATGGATGTGGGACGTTGCGTGAAGCACCAAGTGGTCACAAGTGGAAATATGATCGCACACGTATGCGCAATCGGGTTGAAGCCGCCACTGCCGCACTAGGTGGTACACATGATTATTGTATAGATAACGGACAAGAATGTGTACGTGTTGTTCCTAAGGCAATTCAGACCTTTTTGGAAGACCTGGTGATGAAAAGATCCGCCGAAGGACGTGGCGTTGATATAGCCGACCCCGGCAATGAATCAGTTCAAAATCCGGGCCATTGGTCATTAGATTTAATGTTGTTATGCATGACGGATTTATCAGATAATTCTCAATTATACACCTCCCCCACATACCATTTTGATGGAATAGATAAGTTGGCTTTGGGGGGGCCGGCAATAATTCCAGATAATGGTGATTGGTATTGGGTATCTACCGTTGATACGGATGGCCCGGCGGTCATTTGTTTACCGGGGGCACATCCAGAGGATTGTGACCCGATTCCGAGTGGGACATCCCGAGCGTGTTTTGTGAGTGATGCCAATGGTTGTAACCGGGGTGGTATGATTGGTCTGAGGGGTGGATGGATTATGCCATTTGGATATACAAATGGTGATTTTACATTGACAATTGTGATGAAGGCCGATGAAAACCAAGAAGATTGGGTTATAGGCGATAATACGGTTGAGAATGTTTATGATGCGGGCAGCAATCCGTCCCCAGTCCCGTTTGGCTTCAAATGGAATCCAGATCATTCATTTTCTTTCTTCCCGGCACCGGGCAGGATGGTTACAAGTACGGATGAATCTTGGTTGCGGGAATTACATTCTTGGACGATTCGTCGCAAAAACAATCAAATGTATCTTTATTTGGATAATTTCCAATTGTCCAAAGATGATGTTGAGCATTGGCCTGCGGCAACTCAGGCCAAATGGGATGAGAAAATAAAATTCACGGGAGCAAATTCAAGCGTGTTCATTGGGGATATTCGTTACTATAATCGGGCTTTAACCAACCGTGAAATTAAACGCAATTATGAATTGGATGCAAAACGTTATGGGATTCGCCGTCAATGCGTCGGAGCCAATTGTGGCGGTGGCGGTGGTGCAACACCAATTCCAGATGATGATAATTAAAAGAAGGAGGATAAATGAATAATATGAATAAACATTCCGAACGCGGTGCAATTATGTTGGAAGTGATTGCCGTGTTGAGTTTGATGGGTTTGATGGGGGCCATGTTGTTCCGTCAAATTTACAAACGGAACCAAGAATTGCAAAATATTCAAATGGCATCTGAAATTCGTATTATTAAAGAGGCCTTTTCTGCATATATTCAGGCAAATGGTGCCGAAATTTTGTGTCCAAACATGACGGTGGGTGTTCCTACCGAATGCACTGTCGCTAGTGGTAATTTACCAACGGCTGTGAAAGAATACTTGCCGGCTGGATTTTTGCCACAGGCCCAGGGTTTTGGTGGCAATATGTTGAATGCGATGTATGATTTGAGATTGTTGGGATATTTACGTGGTCCGAACAATGTCGCCGGGCAAGGAATTCGTACTTTTGTGGGTGTGGTTACGCCAAAAAGGGACGCTTTGCCAGAAGGTGCCTGTGAAAACGATAATTCCGCGTGGAATACACGGCGTGCGGCCCGTATTGCTATGTTGATTGGTGTGGATGGCGGTATCTATTCGCCGGGCGTTACAGATGGTGGTGATGACGATATTGCCGGTACGGTGGGTACATGGCACTTATCAACGCAAGACATTTTTGGCAACGGCGGTGCCGATGATATGTATCAGGCATTGAGATTGAATAATTGTCCACGCAGACCGCCGGTCTATATTGCCCTTACTGAATTAGACGTGTATGCACCAGAGGTTGATTTGCCTGATCAACGGTTGAATTTGCCTGAAAACTGGTGGTTGGCCCTAAGCGGAGCACATGTTTATAATGACTTCCGGGTTGGTGGAAAAGACTCCGCTGATGATTGCTATACAATTCAGCATACTGGAGTGGATGCTCATGGTAATGTTATGAGTGATAGCCCAAAGAATATACAAGATTGTTTGCCCGCCTTTTGGGTGAAAACTCAACATGATGGTAGTGGTGATAAAGGTGATGTGTATGTGAAAAATGATTTGCATGTGGGTGCCGATCCGGCGGGTGCGCTACAAGATGGTATTACTTTGAGCAAAGATGGTGAAATTGTTACACCAAAATTGGCCTTAACAAAGGATGGACGTATTCTTTCCACGGAAAAAACACCATCGGGATTGTCGGAACATGGCAACGAAAATTATGAATTGGATTTGGCCTATACATCAACGATGAACGATATTCGTTTGGCCAGCCGTGGTGGTGCCCGTTTAAGCGATATTTTGCCTAAATACATTTTGAAGGAACAAATCGAGATTCCTAATCCCGGATATAATGTGGCAGTTCCGGAATGTCCGGCGGGATATAAAGCCGCTTTGGCCGTTATTCCAACCCGTTGGGATATTGATTTGAATCCAGAAACAGAATTGGTAAAAGAGGATACAAGTGGTTCTGGTTCTGATCAGTCTTTGGGAAGCGCGACATTCCCTGTGACTGGCGAGATCGGAAAAGATGCATTGAAAGGTATAGGGGTGGCTGCGGATACAACGGGTGGTAGCACTACTTACGCTATAGATGATCATGCTGCTACCACAAACAATGCTGTTACTGGAACTGCAAGTTTGAACGGATTAAAGGCAAAGACAACAATGGATCGTAATTCAATTTGTGTGATGATTGATGATCCGACGTCGGGCTCCTCACCTGTGGATGGGGCAACTAATACATGGACGATTCCTAACCCACGGCCGGCAAATCCGGAATGGGCCATTACCTTGGGTAAGATGACTGATGATAGTTCTGTTCCTCCCAATCGTGTATGTAGTTCGGATTCCAACATTCACGCCATTGTCCAAACATATTGTGTGTTTATCGAGGATGCAACCAAAACCAATGGTGTGGCGACAACGGGGAATATCCCCAGTGAAAGATTAGATCGTTTTGGTAAAGATAATTCTGGCAATTCTTTAGGCGAGTACACAAAGGCGCAAGCGGCCTGTACAGAGGCGGGGATGCTATGGGATAATGGAAACCACAAATGTGGCCTGCCGGCACCGGCCGACGCCACAACAGCATCCACATGTCGTTTGGCCGGTGGTAGATGGGATGGCGGTACATGTCATGCTCCAGCAGGCGGTGCTGGCGGCCAAGGCGGTGGGGAACAACCTGCACAACAACCCGCACCATAATCCAATGAACAATCAGGAGATAGAAAAATAAAAAAATGCATAAATACAAAAAAAAGTATTGCAATTCAAAAAAAATATGTTTAGACTGAAAATCGGTAGGGATTATTTTAACCCAAAGGAGAACCAAATGAAAAAGGGATTAGTGTTATTAGGAGCGTTGGCTCTGGGGGCTTGTACAACGGGCCTTGAAACAGATATGGATGTGGCTGCCGCTAAACGGGAAGCTAACATCGCCGAACGCCGTCAAGTGTCTGGTTGTACATTCGTTCGTGACCATGATGCTTATCGCAATTGTTTGTTGCACACATATCAAATGAATCAACCGGCAACTTATACAACCAGCACAATGAATGATGGTCGCTCTGTTGTCGTGACAACGCAAAATCAACAACCAGGGGCTGTCGCGGGAAGCACGGCTTGTGGTTTGAAGCCATTGCCTGTACAAGAACCGGGTTATGAGTGGGCTGCACCGACAACTGTGTCGCATACGCAATCCGTTGAAACCGTTTGTCAAAAGAGATTTGAACCACAACAGACCGTCATCCAGACTGTTGAGGAAAATTTGAATCCTCCTCCTCCAGAAGTGGTCTTTGTGGAACCAGAACAACCGGTCGTCGTGGAAGCGCCAAAGCCGGTTAGAAAGTGGAAACGTCCAGCACCGGTCGCACCAAAATGTCCGTGCGAAGATCCGAACGATCCATGTCCGCAATGTTATGATAAATAAAATTAAAAGGAGTTGAAAATGAATAAGTTGTTGTCTGTTGTTGCTTTGGGATTGTTGGTGGTTGCTTGTGTGCCACACGATCCTGATGAAGTTACTGTTGAGCCTGTGTATGAAGAAGAATGGCAACCCGTGAAGTTGCAACAGCCAATTCCTCCTCAGGAAATTCAACCGGTTCAGGTGGTACAGCCCGCCGTGGTGGTGCGCCCTGTAGAACGCGTTGAGCCCGCGAAAACGGTCGTTGTGGAACAACCAAAACAAACTTGGTGGAAAGCAAATCGCCCAGTGCAAAAGGTCCGTGTGGTAGCCCCGGCTTGTCCGTGTGCTGATCCAAACGATCCATGCCCACAATGTTATGAAAAATAAAGGAGATTTAATATGAAGAAATTGTTGATTGCAACAACTTGTTTGATGTTGGCCGCTTGTACCAATACCAAAGAAGGCGCTGAATTATATGGTGACACAAATGGTGGTTGGTCCGAAGTCGTTGATGTGACCAATTTAACAGAAACCGCTTTGACAAAAGAAATGCGCAAAACAGGTCGTGATGTGGTTTATTTCCGCGTGAATGAATCTGCGGTGGATGCCGATGCGCGTGCTGATTTACAGGCACAAGCCGAATGGTTGAAGGCACATCCTCAGGCCTTGGTGGTGATTGAGGGCCGTTGTGATGAACGCGGCACACGCGAATACAACTTGGCTTTGGGTGACAAACGCGCCAATGCTGCTCGTTCTTATTTGATTGCGAAAGGTGTTGAGCCAAATCGTATTCAAACCATTTCTTATGGGAAGGACAAACCTGTTGTATTGGGTTCCGATGAGGCCGCTTGGGCTAAAAATCGTAGCGCGACAACGGTTGCCTATTAAAAAAGACTTGCCAAACAAATACCTTCCTTGTATAATGCAGGGAAGGTTTTTTGTTGAAAGGGGATAATATAATGAAAAAATATCTGATTTTACTCGGTTGCATTATGGCCGGTTCGGTGATGGCTCAAGAACTGATGATCCAAGAATTGCCGTTGGAAGCACCCGCTGAAGAAACTGATTCCGCCGTGGAAAAGGCGGTGGAGACCCCTAAAACAGAAGGATCCTTAGATGCCCTTTATACACAATTGGAAGCCCAAAGTGTGGCTTTGCGCGAATTGACTGAACGGGTGGAACAATATGAACATCAGCAACAGGAAATGAAAGAAAAATTAGACCGCGTGAATGAAGACATTTCTTTCCGTTTGAACGAGCTGGAAACAAAGGCAGCCAACCCCGTTATGATAGACAAAAGTTCCGATAAAGAACGCTATGATTTTGCCTATGAATTGCTGAAAAAAGAAAATTATGCCGAAGCTGAAAAGCAATTTTTGAGTTTCTTGACTGATTTTGAAAAGTCTGATTTGCGGCCAAATGCAATTTATTGGTTGGGTGAAACGTATTATGTTCAGGCCAAATACGAACAAGCCGTGGGTCAGTTTGCCGATGTTTTCCAAAAATATCCGCAATCAAATAAAGCCCCTGATGCGTTGTTGAAGATGGGATTGTCAATGGCATCTTTGAAAAAGAATACTGAGGCTTGTACGGCCTTTAAGGCGTTGCCAAACGAATATCCAAAAGCAGAAAAAGCCCTGAAAGAACGGGCAGAACAGGAAGCGAAAAAATATCAATGTTCGTAGTACCCAATAGCATCGCCCATTTTTTGAATGATCTGGCATTGGATCAATCGGCTATCGTTGTGGGGGTCTCTGGG
>JAFPYW010000022.1 GCA_017394405.1 Alphaproteobacteria bacterium | reverse complement strand
GTATCTTCTTCGCCCGGTTGTATGGTTATCAAACCTTGGGGATATGGTATTTGGGAACGCATTCAACGTGTTTTGGATGATAAAATCAAAGAAACAGGGCATGAAAACTGCTATTTTCCCTTGTTTATTCCGCTGACCTATTTTCAAAAAGAAGCAGAGCATGTGGAAGGGTTTGCCAAAGAAATGGCCATTGTCACACACAGCCGTTTGACAATGAAAGACGGGAAATTGACTCCGGATGGCAAGTTGGAAGAACCTTTGATTGTGCGCCCGACTTCCGAAACCATTATCGCGGATTCATTTTCTAAATGGGTGAATTCGTATCGTGATTTGCCAATTATGATCAATCAATGGGCAAACGTGGTGCGTTGGGAAATGCGTCCCAGAATCTTTTTAAGAACGCGCGAATTTTTATGGCAAGAAGGTCATACCGCGCATGCCAGTTATGAAGAGGCTGAACAAGAGGCCAAAGTTATGTTGGATGTCTATGCTGATGTTGCCGAAAACGCATTGGCAATGCCGGTGATAAAAGGACGCAAGCCGGAACACGAACGCTTCCCTGGTGCCGTGGATACGTATTGTATCGAAGCGATGATGCAAGACGGCCGTGCGTTGCAAGCGGGCACATCACATTTCTTGGGACAAAATTTTGCGAAATCTGCCAATATTAAATTCTTGGGTAAAGATGGTAAGCAAGAATATGCCTATACAACTTCATGGGGCGTTTCTACACGCTTGATTGGTGGCGTGATTATGACGCATGCGGATGATGAAGGTATGGTTGTGCCGCCTAAAATTGCGCCATATCAAGTGGTGATTGTGCCGCTTTTCAAGGACAAAGCACAAACTGATGAAGTGTTGGCGTATATTAAAAAGCTAAGTGCCGCTTTGTCACAGCAAACTTATGATGGCGAAAAGATTCGGGTTAAGGTTGACAACAGAAACAAAGAATCCGTTGATAAGATGTGGGAATGGACACGCAAAGGGGCGCCCATAGTGTGTGAAGTTGGTCCTCGTGATGTTCAAAACAATGCGGTGATGATTCGAATTAGACATAAAATCAATACACCGGATTGGAAACAAGTGGTATCCTTTGATGATTTTGTTTCTTCTGTTTCTAAATGGTTAGAGGAAATCCAGGCTGATTTGTTCAACGCAGCTAAGACTCGCTTGGAAACAAACCAAAAGACAGATATTAAAACTGCCGAAGAAATGCAGGCCTATTTTGCCAAACAAAATGGGTGGATTGATGGACAAAAGGATGGCGTGGCTTTTGTGCGCGGAAAATGGTCAGAAGATCCTGAAACAATTGAGAAAATGAAGGAAATGAAGATCACAATTCGTTGTATTCCGGAAGATCAATCCGGTAAAGAAGGTAAGTGCCTTTTGACCAACAAAAAAGCCACTCTTGATGTGATTTACGCAAGGGCATATTGATGTGCTTTTTGTGTTTCATAAAAAAGCCCCGTTTGATCGGGGCTTTTGCTTATCTGGATAATTGTAATCGCATCGCGGCTAAACACTCATCACAAAAATCTGCATTATTTTGATTCATGACGCGCATATCATTTACGCCTTGAATATTATTCATAATACAACCTGGTGTACGACAATGCGTACCCAAATTTGGAACTGTTACCAACTGGTTTGGGGCTCTATTTGCATATTCCGTAGCACCGAATTTATGTCCCAACTCATGTGATAAAACCATACAGAATTCTTCAGGATTCAAAGAGTAAGGGCTGTTCTGACCTAATGACACGATACTCAAATGATCATTACTGAACCCAAAGGCAAAATTCAATGTCGGCGTATATAAACTGTCTTTGGTAATCATCAAAGCGTCTATATTGGGGTTCCGGCGACAAAATGCTTCCATTTGTTCAGTAATCTTATACGCCTGTAATTGGTAATATCTGGCACGATTTTGTAAAATGACAGGAAAATGCCCATCATGACGTGATTGCACTTCACTCAACGCAACCCAAGCATTAACAACATCTTGTGCCCCTTGAGCAATAAATGCCCTATATTTTTGCTGTGCAGGCTGTAAATCTAAGATAGAATTGATCACAGATACCGCACTATCTAAATAGATATCGGGAACTTCCTCTTGTTTGAAAACGGCTATGTATTGTACATTACCTGTCATTATGATGCTCCTGAAATTACTAACGAATTTTACCAATCAACCTATCTAACCAATTTTGTGCGGGCTTTTTTGGTTTGGTCGGGTGTTCGGCATAGAATTTTTCAATATAGGCCACTACG
>JAFPYW010000021.1 GCA_017394405.1 Alphaproteobacteria bacterium | reverse complement strand
CAAGAATTTGTTGCGCAAAGTGGATGATTTGGAATTGTCCGTGCGTTCTGCCAACTGTTTGAAAAACGACAACATCGTTTATATCGGTGATTTGGTGCAAAAATCCGAATCCGAGATGTTGCGGACACCGAACTTTGGTCGTAAGTCTTTGAATGAAATCAAAGAATTATTGGCTGCATACGATTTGCATTTAGGTATGCAAATTGAAAATTGGCCGCCTGAAAACTTGGAAGAATTAGTTGCTTCCGTTACTTTAGACGACTAAAAACCTAAAAAATCGTGAGGGGATAAACCCCTCACGTCCTTTTCTTTACACGCTGACGTAAGGGTGGAGAAAAAGGTTGTGAAATCTGCTTTGCACTGCAAGGCCTTTAACGAAAGGAAAAGAAAATGCGTCATGGATTCAAAAAAAGAACATTGAATAAAAAAATTGCACATCGTCGTGCCATGTTTGCCAACTTAGCAAATGCTTTGATCAAACATGAACAAATCAAAACAACTTTGCCAAAGGCAAAAGAACTCAGCCCAATTTTTGAAAAGCTGATCACAAAAGCCGAAGACGGTACATTGCATGCTCGTCGTCAGCTGATTTCTTTCCTGCGTGATGAGGCCATGGTTGAAAAGATGATGACCACATTGGTGAAACGCTATGAAAAGCGCAACGGCGGTTATGTCCGTGTGTTGAAAGCCGGTTTCCGTTTTGGTGACTGCGCTCCAATGGCCATTGTTGAATTGGTTGATCGTGATGTGAATGCCAAAGGTCAAGATTCCGGTAAGATTGTGGAAGTTGAAGCCGATGCCGAAAAGACAGAAGCCAAAAAATCAGCTGCGCCAAAGGATGAAAAAGTGACCAAAGTGCATAAAGAAAAAGCCCAAAAGGTCACCAGTAAGACCACAGCCAAAACACAAGTTGTGCGTCGTGCTAACATGGGCGGTGGTTCGTAAGAGCCAAGCAAAAATTCAAAATCCCCGGTTTTGGCCGGGGATTTTTTTGTGAATATACAAAAAAACACTTGCATTTTATTTGAAATGATGTATAATAATTCCCAATGCGCCCGTAGCTTAATTGGATAGAGCATCTGACTACGGATCAGAAGGTTGTGAGTTCGAGTCCCGCCGGGCGCGCCAGTTTTATTAGCCCACTTCGTGGGCTTTTTTATTTTCTTGACATATAGGGATTCTGTGGTACAATATTTATATCTATTAATACAGGAGGATTGCTATGGAAACTTTGGTTGAAATTGCAAAACGTTTGGGCATCAAACCCAACCCCAAAATGACCCGCGCTGAATTTGTGGATATCAGCCAAAAGATCGGGCAGGCCTATGGCGCTCGTGATGCCGACTTTGACACACGTTATACATTTTATAAGCATGGCAAATCTCGTACCTGGAATGAAAAACAATTAAAGGCCAATTTGGCGTATTTGAAGACCCATTCCGTGGAAGGAGTTGAGATCTTTAATCAGGAAAGTGAACCTGTTTCCGTGGATGGTGATGATGTCTTTGTGCATCATAGTGCGCGTGGTGGCAATGATATCAAGGAACGTTTGCAATTGGACATTCAATTAGATCATCCTAAATTACCACAGATGATAGATGCGTTGGATGATTTTATTTACGGACGGATGGCCAGCTATAAGATGACAGATGTGGATCATGCTGACCGCATGGATACGTTGAATATTTATTTTCCAACGACCATCAAGGATGATGATATTCGGGCAATATATGACATTGTGAAAGATTATTTGACACCTGATCATCACGAATATTTGAATGGGTACCCGATTTGTGTCGATGGCGTGGAAGTAAAGGGAATGAAATCCGGACCAGAGCCATTATATATACCAATGGAGAAAAGAGGAGATGATCATTGGAAAATCAGGGAAAAGTTGTATGCTGATTTGGGTAAAACATTGGGAATACTGGCCGCTCGGACGAAGTTAGTTGGTAATTCTTCATTGGGGCAGTTACAGGCCAAGATTGAATATTTAGATTTATTGTATTATTTGGTCGGTAAAGAAGGGCAAAACCCGTATAAAGTTTGGAATCAGTTGGGCAAGCCGGATGTGAAGCCCTATCGTTTACTGGATGTGCAAACACGAGTGATAGAAACAGATGATATTTTGAAGGATTTGATGATTTTTGATTTCGGTGCGGCCACAAACGATCAGTTAAAATCGTTTTTCCCCACCTTTAAGAATTATTTCAAGAAGATGTCCGAAAAGGCAAAGAAAAGGATGAAAGAAGAAAATACAGAGGTTCCTGTATTTTTGGATGATTATGGTAATTTAGTTCATGCATCGACCTTTGATAATAAGTTCTCGGTACAGATAAACGGTGTGAATCATGGCATGCTTCGTTTTGAATTGGAAAAATCCGGGGAATTGGTTGTATATACAACCTTTAGCCATGGCCATCGTTATTGGAAATATAGTCCGACAGGTGAGGTGTTTGATGATGTTAAAACAAACACAGAAGAAAAGGAATAACCTAGGATTTCCGAAGAAGTGACAAAAACAAAATATGTGGTGACACCAGTAAAGAAATAACCAAAGGGTT
>JAFPYW010000020.1 GCA_017394405.1 Alphaproteobacteria bacterium | reverse complement strand
GAAGAAAAAGGTGTGGTGGTTGTCGGACCCACGCATATCCATTGGTTTGACACGATCTTTGCGGGGCGTGGCCGGTATGACGGACATCACCTTTAACAAAGTCGAATTGAGTTGTTTTGCCGCCGATGGTCGCAATATGGTGCGTGATCCCAGTTTGTCGGGTGATATTGCTATGGCTGCCACTTTGGGGCATGAATTGCGCCACATTATGACGCGGTATGCATATTTATCTTTGATGATGTATGCGCAAACGAAATCCGAGGTGTTGTTAGCCAAATTGTTACAGGAAGAAGACGCATGGTTTATGGGCGATCGGATTGAAAGCGAATTGTATGTCAATAGTGATTTTTTGCCAGTGCCGGACAGATTAAAGGAGCGCAACAGAAAATATGATGGTGAAAATGGACGATTGCAACACATGAAAGACACATTGAATGGTACTTTCGCATGGGCAGGTCATGAGGCCAAAGATGCGTACCGTTCGCAAAGTCATTTCCGATCAGAACCAAATCCTGTCAGAACGCGTTTGTTTAATGAGTTGGTGGGGGTCTGGCTAACGAATATGAAACTACCTATATCAGTAGAGGAAGTGTTGCAATCGCCGATTTTACAAATTGCGGAAGAAAAACCCGCACCACGTTTGAATTGGTTTCAACGCTTGTTTGGAAGGGGACAAAATGTTAGATAGGGCCTACAGATATATCAATGATGAGGATATTTTCCAATTGCGTGGATCGTTGTTGGACAAGGCGACTTTCCAAAAAATGTTACGGATGATTGTGAAGACAAAGACGGGGCGTGATTTGATTTGTCGAATCGGGGATGTGTGTGAAAGACGGGAAGTGCCTGTTGTCTTGTCGATGATGAAGCCCAAAAAGGATGCGTTGGGTTATTGTGACCCTTCGTTGGTGGTAAAAATTGGCAATCCGAATCAGTCAGATTTTTCAAAAGCTCAAACGGATCGTGCCATTTTTCAACAGACCCTTACTTTGACACACGAATTAGGTCATGCGTTGCAATTTTTGAAACGAGAAGATCGTATCAACGCATCGCTTCCCCTTAAAGAACGTTTTTATGCGCAAGTTTGGATGGAAGCCGAGGCCGATTTATGGTCGCGGGATGTGGAATCGGAGTTGGTTCCTCTCTATCCAGGCCTGACACGTAATATTTCCTTGATGAAAAAACAATTCAAAAGCCGAATTGATTTTGTTCGTTCCTTTTTTGTAAAGGGGCGGAACTATAATTTGATGACCAGCGCCGTGGAGGTGTTGGTGTCTGATTTAATGCAAGCCGATGAAATTGTGGAGCCCAACGACGATAGTGATCGTTATTTTAATCGGTTGATGAATCAGCGTTTTCAACGGATGCGCTTGGACATAACGTATGCTGATATGCCACTTGAAAAATGCTTCTGGGTTAATCGATTAAGTGGGGGGCCGTTGCAAATTCACAATAGCCGCGATTATGCCGTCGTAGATACAGACGGAGATTTATTGATTTTGTGTGATCAAAAGCAACGTCCAGTACAAATTAAAGCGTTTGGTGATGATTTTTATGGTGTCTTGATAGATGCGGCTGAGAAGTTGCCGATTCCAAACACGCACAAATCAGAACTGGTAATTGAAGATTATTTGGGTGCAAAGCCATTTAGAATTGGTATTCAACAAGTTAGTGCACTTGCGCGGCGGTTAGATCGTTTTGGCGGACGAGCGCCATAGCCATTTCACGCGATCCCGTTTGAGCCATACATTCCCCATCGGGGCTGTAAATCGCCCAAACTAATTCGTTATTTTTGGTTTCTTTTTTGATATAGACACGTTTGTCAGATCCAACTTCTTTGCAACAAAACGCGTCATGTGTCGGAACAATAATCCTATCACCCATTTTGTCCCCCTTTCCTATTCAAATGAACGGTTTTTGACTTTTTGGTGATCGCTATCTTCTTTATATTAGGATTTTTTTGCGGTTTTTGCAAGGTGATTATCAACAGCCCATTTTCCAACACAGCGTTGTCAATTTTCATACCATCGGCCAACACAAAAGATTTCAAAAAAGAACGGGCGGCAATACCTTGATGTAAATAATGCCGATTCGGATCATGTTCTTGACGACCACGAATGACCAACTGATTATCTTCTTGCAAAATGTCTAAATCTTCTTCGGAATAACCGGCAACCGCCATTGTGATTTGAAAAGTCGCGGCATCTAATTGTTCTACATTGTAAGGCGGAAAAGAATCAGCCCCTTTGGCGACTCGCAATAACATTTGCTCTAATTCGTCAAAGCCAACCAAAAAAGGATTGTTAAATGGGGTCAAATTAGGCATTCATTCCGGCTTTCAGTTTGGCGGTGATATCGGCAATTTGTTCCGATAATTTTTTATCTTGTTGCATCAAACCTTCAATGGTGCGAACCGCGTGAATAATTGTTGTATGGTCGCGGTTAAAGCACAAAGCAATATCCGGCAAAGCCAATGAGGTGAGAGCTTTTGTCAAATACATGGCAATTTGGCGTGGGCGTGCGATGGCGCGATCACGGCGTGTTGATTTCAAATCATTCAATGAAATATGATAATACGCAGCAACAAATTGTTGAATTTCTGGCACCTTCACGGGACGATCATAGGTGTGTAAAATATCTTTCAACACCAACCGAGTCGTTTCCATATTGATAGGCGTGTTTAATAAAGTTGAATGAGCAGCGATTCGTTTTAAGGCCCCTTCCAATTCACGAACGTTTGAGGTAATGTTTTTGGCCAAGAAGGACAAAACATCCTGTGGAATTTCAACACCGATTTGTTTGGCCTTGCCTTGTAAAATGCCCAAACGCAATTCTTCTTCGGCTGGCGTGATATCGACCACTAATCCTTGGCAAATGCGTGTGCGCAATTTGTCGCTGATGCCGTGTAATTCGGATGGTGCCGAATCGGCGGCCAAAATCACGGTTTTATTTTGCGCAATTAAATTATTAAAGGTGTGGAAAAAGACTTCTTGTGTCCATGGTTTTCCTAAAATAAATTGAATATCATCAATCAGCAACACATCTACAGAGCGCACCATGGTGATAAAGGCATCCTTGTTGGTTGTGCCCAAATCGTGCATGCAGCGTTGGAAGAATTGTTCAGAAGACAAATATAAAATTGTTTTTTCTGGATGACGTTCTTTCATACGCCAAGCAATTGCGTGCAACAGGTGTGTTTTTCCCAAACCAGATCCTGCATGGAAATAGAGCGGATTAAAGGGTGGTACGTCTGCTTCTGCGATTTGTTTGGCGGCAGCACAGGCAAATTGATTGGATTTGCCGACAACAAATGTATCAAATGTGTGCGTTTTGTCTAAATAACAAGGAATTTCATCCGTTTGAGAATCGGTATTGTCTGATTCGGGTAAAGAAACAGAAGGGGCCGGCACGGGTTGAACTATTTCTTGTTTGATAACCGGCAATTGTTCAGGTTCGGCCAATTCCAAATTAATGGCAGAGATGCCCGGATTTTTGGTTTTCCATAAAGATAAGATGGATTCAATATAATTTTGTTTAATAACTTCACGAACACAGGGACTGGACACCATCAAATTGACACAATTATTTTCAATTTTATCTGGTATGATTTTGCTGAGAAATCGCATTGCAAATCGGTCACTGAGCGTTTGTGTCAGTTGTGTGCAAATTTCGGCCCATTGACCTTGAATAGCATTAACGTTTTCCATATTACCCCTCTTTGTAGTTCAAATTAAACTTTTTCATTTTTCTGTTTCCTCATCATAAGGGTATTTTTGGAAAAAACAACAAAAAATTTTAATAATTTGTTAAATATTTTGCTTGACACTAAATGTAGTTTTCAGCGTCCCAAGATATTGTGTTGGCATAGCCCTAAGAAGCCATGGGTAAGGGCTATCGCAAGGGCGTCAGCCGCATCGGGGGGCATTCCTTCGGGCACGGTCTTTAATAAAGTACGCACCATCATATCTACTTGATTTTTATCGGCATGCCCGACACCCGTGATTGTTTTTTTGATCTGATTTGGGGTGTATTCGCCGACAGCCAATCCGAACAAAGCAGGCGTCATCAAGACAACACCGCGTGCTTGCCCCAATTTTAATGTAGAAGATGGATTTTTATTCACAAATGTTTCTTCTACGGCGGCTGTATCTGGTTTCCATTGTTCTATCAGGGCTTTGAGCGATTCGTGTAATTCGGTCAATCGATTCGCCAGCGGTAATTTTTCATCTGGATTGATCACACCGGCCGCCACAAAAACAAAACGGGTGCCTTGTTTTTCAACAAGACCCCATCCCGTATGTCTTAATCCCGGATCCAACCCCAAAATCCGCATAGACAATTCTCCTTTATATTAAAGTTGAGCCAAAATATCCTCGGCAATGTTGGCGTTTGTGATCACGCGTTGTACATCATCATCTTCGTTCAAATCTTCCACAAAACTCATCAGTTTTTGAGCGGTTTCTAAATCTGTAATCGGCGTTTCAACGGTTGGTTTCCAATCGATTCGGGCCACATTTGGTGTGCCTAATTTGCTTTCCAAGGCATCGCGCACAGTACCCAAATCTTCCGGTTTGCATATAATTTCATGAGCCGACTCGGTGGTTTGAACGTCATCAGCACCAGCATTCAACGCTTCTTCAAACATGGCATCAGCGGTGGCAACAGCCAATGGAAACTCCAAATAACCGATTTTTTCAAAGTTAAATAAAACTGTATCACCAAAGGATCCACCACGCTTTGTAAAGAGTGCACGCAAATTCGGTGCTGTTCTAGCGCGGTTGTCGGTCAAGGCCTCCACAATAATGGCCACATGACCCGGGCCATAGCCCTCATAACGCACTTCTTCATAATTGCTGGTATCCGCGGTTTGGCTACCTTTGGCAATAGCGCGTTCAATGTTGTCTTTCGGCATATTTTCGCTGCGTGCATTTTGGATGGCCAAACGCAAACGCGGGTTGCTGTTTGGATCGGCCCCGCCAGTTTTAACGGCGACCGTAATTTCACGAGCACATTTCGAAAAGACGCGAGCGCGAGCTTTATCTTGCGCGCCTTTGCGGTTCATAATGTTTTTGAATTGGGAATGTCCTGACATGTTGTTCCTTTCGTTCGAATAAGATAATTATATCATATTTTTATTGTGTTTTCAAGGGTATCACCCAAAATGATTGACTGAATCGATTTCGGTCTTAATGTTTTATTGTCAATTTCCACCAAAGCGGCGGACAAAGTTATTGCATTTGAAGCGGGCTCAAAACGAGTTTGTTCCATCCCGATGCCAAAATGAGAAAAAGCCGTTTCGCGTGTCATGCCCAGTACGGACGTGTAATCACCACACATACCGACATCTGTCATAAAGGCCGTTCCTTTTTCCAATAAATGTGCGTCAGCGGTTGGAATATGTGTGTGTGTGCCAATCACCAAGATCGCTTTGCCATCCAAAAAATATCCCATAGCCACTTTTTCAGCGGTCGTTTCGGCGTGATAATCCACAATTAAAATGTCATAATCTTTTTGATGTTCATTTATAAATGTTTGAATTGTTTGAAAAGGATCTGCCAATTCCAATTTGGTGTTCATAAAAGCGCGACCTAAAATTTGGACCACACAAACGCGTTTATTACTGACTGAAAAAATATGAAAGCCCTTACCGGCTGTGTCGGCTGGATAATTTAAGGGACGGACCAAGACATTGTCATGTTGCCAAATTTCAGTAACGACCATTTTATCAAAGGTATGATTTCCCATTGTCATCACATCAATTCCGGCGCGTAATAATTCATTGTATGTTTTTGGGGTCAGGCCTAATCCGTGGGCGGCATTTTCAGCATTAGCAATAATGGCATCAAGGGATAATTTTTCCTTTAATTTAGGAATATAAGTTTTGATTGCCGTGCGTCCAGCTTCCCCTGATATATCGCCACAAAATAAAATCTTCATTGTTCTAAACTTTCGGCCAAAACTCCGACTTTGAGCGCCAGATTTTCAATGCTTTGAGCCATTTGCTCTGTTGTTTGTTCTAATAATTGAGCATTGGTTGCGCGTTCCAAATTGTGTTTTTCTTCCGCTAATAACAAACAAATCATGGCTAATAATTGACCTTCTTGCATTACGCCCAATGACTTTGTTAAAGATTCGGCGCGTTTATCCAAATTTTCGGCCAACTCACGCATGTGAGCATCTTGCCCGTCATTACAGGAGAATTTATAAAAACGACTACCAATTTTCAAGGACACAACACCCATTATGCCTCCTCCTGTTGATTAAAGCGTGTCAGCGCGCGATCAATTCTGTCGTGCGTTTGTCGGATAACTGTTTTGAGTGTTGCAATTTCCTCTAGGGCGCGACTATTGTTCTTTTTGGTCGCATGCACAGCAGATTCCAACCGCATAACTGATTGTTCCAAATTCTTGATGGCTTGTTTAATCTGTTCCATTAAGGACGCTCCTTTATTCTTTGATATCATAACAGATTTTGTTTTGCTCGTCCAGCACAAAATGACATTTTGAAATAAATTGTTGCAGATTTTCTAAAAAAACCTTAAAATACATTTATCAACAGAAAGGAATTTGTAATGAAAAATATTGGTGAACTGATGGCAAAAGCTCAAAAAGTGCAATCTCAAATGACCATTTTGCAATCTAAAATGGAACAACAAGAATTTACAGGAGAAGCCGCTAATGGTGCCGTGAAAATTGTGATGACCGGCAAAGGTGTTCCTGTGTCTGTTAAATTAGATAAGTCTGTGGTTGATCCAAACGATGTGGAAACATTGGAGGATTTGTTGATGGTGGCTTTGACAAATGCTCGGGACAATATCGATAATTATATGGCCAGCGAAATGGAAAAAATGCAGGCTGGTTTGGGATTGCCGCCCGGATTTAAGTTGCCCTTTTAATTAAACATGGCTGTTTCGGAAATAGAACAACTGATTCAATTGCTTTCTCGTGTGCCGGGGTTTGGGCCTCGTTCAGCACGTCGGGCGACGTTGTTTTTAATGAACAAACGTGAATCACAATTGTTGCCGTTGATCCAGGCGTTGCAAAACGTTGCAGATCACGTCAAAACATGTCCTATTTGTGGCAATTTGGATACAGAAGTGCCATGCCATATTTGTTCCAATCCGAAACGAGATAAAAATCAAATCTGTGTGGTTCAAGATGTGGCAGACCTGTGGGCGTTTGAGCACGCCGATTTGTTCCGCGGACAATATCATGTGCTCGGTGGCGTTTTATCGGCTTTGGACGGGATCGGTCCGGACGAATTGAACATTCAAAGTTTGATTGCACGCGTTCAGTCGGGTGGCGTAGATGAAGTGGTGTTTGCGTTGCCGGCGACGGTGGATGGACAAACAACCGTTCATTATTTAGTGGATCGATTGAGTAATTGTCATGTCAAAATGACAACGCTTTCCCGAGGCGTGCCGTTGGGTGGCGAGTTGGATTATTTGGATGACGGAACGATTCAAATGGCCTTTAAGTCTCGTCGGGATGTGTAGGATTTTACCTTGCCTTTTCGCATAAAATCCGATATAATCAAACCATGACTGATTTATCGCATATTCGTAATTTTTCCATTGTGGCGCATATTGACCACGGCAAATCCACGTTGGCGGATCGCTTGATTCAAAAGTGCGGCGCCGTGTCCGATCGTGAAATGAAAGCCCAAATTTTGGACAATATGGATATTGAGCGCGAACGCGGGATTACCATTAAAGCACAAACGGTGCGCCTTAAATATGGCGATTACATTTTGAATTTGATTGATACCCCGGGGCATGTGGATTTTGGTTATGAGGTTAGCCGTTCTTTGCACGCGTGTGAAGGTTCTTTGTTGGTTGTGGATGCGACACAAGGTGTGGAAGCGCAAACGTTGGCTAATGTGTATAAAGCATTAGATGCGAATCACGAAATTGTGCCTGTTATCAACAAAATTGATTTGCCTGCCGCCGATCCCGACAAAGTGAAAAAACAAATTGAAGATGTGATTGGCTTGGATACAACCGGTGCTCCATTGATTTCCGCCAAAACCGGTATCGGTATTGACGAGGTTTTGGATGCAATTGTGAATCGTTTGCCCGCTCCGAAAGGCGATGCAAAGGCACCATTAAAAGCCATGTTGGTGGATTCGTGGTATGATGCTTATTTAGGAATTGTGGTGTTGGTGCGTGTGGTGGATGGCGCTTTGCATAAAAATGATCAGATTCAATTTATGTCCACGGGCGCCACATATAAAGTGGAACGTTTGGGATACTTTACCCCAAAGATGCAAGATTCGGACAGCATTATGGCCGGCGAACTGGGCTTTGTGATTTGTGGTGTCAAAACCATTGGCGAAACAAAAGTGGGTGATACAATTACGCACGAAAAAAATCCGTGTAAAGAAGCGTTGCCTGGCTTTAAGCCCAGCCAAAGTGTTGTGTTCTGTTCAATGTTCCCAGTGGATATGAGCGATTACGAAAACTTGAAAGAGGCGATTGGTAAATTACAATTAAATGACGCAAGTTTCCAATTTACACCGGATAAATCTATGGCGTTGGGCCAAGGTTTCCGCTGTGGCTTTTTGGGCCTTTTGCATATGGAAATTATTCAAGAACGTTTATCTCGGGAGTTTAATTTAGATCTAATTACAACAGCACCATCTGTGGCGTATAAGGTTTATAAAACAAATGGGGAAATGTTGGTTATGCATAACCCCGCCGACATGCCGGATGTGACGACAATCCGCAAGATTGAAGAACCATGGGTAAAGGCCACGATTTTAACCCCGGATGAGTATTTGGGCAGCATTTTGCAACTTTGCACGGAACGCCGTGGCGAACAATTGGATTTAACCTATGTTGGTAATCGTGCGATGGCGGTGTATCGGTTGCCGCTAAACGAAATTGTATTTGATTTTTATGATCGGTTGAAATCTATTTCACGGGGCTATGCCAGTTTTGATTACGAAGTGGATGATTACCGCGAAAGTGATCTTGTTCGTGTCAACATCTTAGTGCATGGGGAGCAGGTGGATGCGTTGGCGTTTTTAGTTCACCGGTCACAGGCCGAACGGCGTGGTCGGCAAATTTGTGCGCGCTTGAAAGATCTGATTCCGCGCCATCAATTCAAGATTCCGATTCAGGCTAGTATTGGGGGCAAAATTATCGCTCGTGAAGATATTTCTGCCTACCGTAAAGATGTGACGGCGAAATGTTATGGCGGTGATATTACGCGTAAGCGCAAACTGCTTGAAAAGCAAAAAGAGGGTAAAAAGCGTATGCGCCAATTTGGTGAGGTGGAAATCCCACAAAATGCCTTTATCGAAGCCCTTAAAATCGGGGAAGAATAATGCATAAACTTTACAACTATGTGCCAAAGGAAGTTGATGTTTTGACAACGGGGCTTTGGGCGCCGGCGGTGGCCCCACGCGAGTCACTTACCCATTACTTTGGACGTGCAAAAAGCCACACAAAAAAAGGTGTGTTAGCCTATTTGGAAAGCATTTTTCCTGGGCGCAGTCGGGCGATTTCTTTTTTAACAAGCCCAATGACAAAAGAATGTTGTTTTTATAAAGATTTCAAAAAGGATCGCATTTTATATAGAGTCAATTTTGATGATTTGAAAAACGCACGATTGGTTGAAAGCATCTATCGAATCGATGGTAAAAATATCAAAAAAATTCCGTCATCAAAAATCATGTGGAATGAAAAATTGCCATGGGAAAAAGTGGGTAATGGATTTTTCTTTACCAAAATTCCTCATTATATGATTGTGTTAAAAGATGGTATTGTGCCATCTGAATTTATAAATAAAGAATAATTATTTTTTCAAAAGTTTTGGCAAAGTTGGGGCGATTTTGAATTGATCACAGGCCTTTTGTGTTTGTTCTGCTCCGGATTTCTTTCCGGTTTTAATGGCGCGAATCAGTAAATTTTTGGGCGTATGAGCAAAATCAATGAATTCTAAAATCTGAACGGAATAACCGCAAGATTCCAGCAAATCGGCCCGCATCGCGTCGGTCAATAAAGCGCTGAATCTTTCCTTGAAAATGCCATATTTGGTAATCAGGGGCCAGACATTTTTCATTTGTGCATTGACTTCATGTTGGCAACACGGGACGGACAAAATAATCGGCACATTCCATTGAACGGCATTGTATAAGGCATAATCTGTGGCGGTATCGCACGCATGCAGGGAAATCACCATGTCAACATTTGTTTTTGGTCTGTATCCCGCAATGTTTCCGATTTCAAAATGCAGATTTTTATAGCCATATTTTTCAGCCACGATGTTGCATTTTTCAATGACTTCTTCTTTTAGGTCCAAGCCGATCACATGAGCATTTAATCCCTTTATTTTGGTCAAATAATAATATGTCAAAAAGGTCAGATATGATTTTCCACACCCAAAATCAACGACGGTAATTTCTTTTTTCTTCCATGTTTTTAAGGTGTCATCTATGATTTCCAAAAAGCGATTGATTTGGCGGAATTTGTCCATTTGCGCATGAATGATTTTTCCTTCTTTTGTCATAACACCCATGTCAATCAGCGCAGGAATTTTTTGATTTTCAGCAATCAAATAATTTTTGGTGCGATTATGTGTTTTGGAATCGGTTTGTTTGGGTGGGTGGTTGTGGTGGCTTTCCATCACTTTGTCGCGCTTGCTGAGTTTTATTTCCGTATCTTGTGTGATCCCCAAGATATTCAATTGTTTGTAATGATTGCCGAACAGGTTTTTGATTCGGTCTTGCACAGATTTTAAGTCGGGCAAATTTTCATGAAAGGCCTGCTTATTTGTATAGGATGTTATTTGCCATACCGATTTGTTCTTCAATATCACGGGTTCAACGACCGCTTTGTTGTAAGCATAAGATTTATCCTTTTTATTGCTGAGGATTATTTTAACAAACGGTTCGGTTAAAAATTTTTCAAAATCCATGGGCTATGATTTGTTTTTGACGATATTGACCATATTTGACATCAGCATTGCAACCGTCATTGGTCCAACGCCTCCGGGAACGGGCGTCAGCCATCCAGCTACACCCCAAACACCGCTATCTACATCGCCAGCAATTTGTCCTTCTTCTGTCTTAGAAATACCGACATCAATCACAATCGCACCGGGCTTGACAAATTCGCGTTTAATCAAACCGCGGACGCCTGTTGCTGAAACCAAAATATCGGCGCGGGAACATAAATCTGCCAAATTTTTTGTATAGGAGTGGGCTTGTGCCACGGTGCAGTTTTCATTTAACAATAGTTGTGCCATCGGACGACCGACAAGCCGTGAACGCCCAACCACAACAGCATTCAAGCCACCCAAATCAGCTTTGGCCTGTTGAATCAGACGTAAGCATCCGAGCGGCGTACAAGGCAATAATGTCGGATAGCCGGTCATGAGCCCCCCTTGATTTTTGCTGGTCAAACCATCGGCGTCTTTTTTTGGATCAATGGCCTCAATAACCATGTTGGTATCAATGTTTTTAGGCAAAGGTAACTGAACCAAAATACCATCAATCAAGGAATCGTGGTTCAAATTTTCTACAAATGCAATAATTTCCTGTGTGGTGATTTGTGCCGGTAAAGTATGCACGGATGTTTGAATCCCGACAATATCCGCTGCCTTTGTTTTCATATTGATATATAAAGTGCTGGCAGGATTTTCACCCACCACCACAACAGCCAAATGTGGTTTGTGAGGCAAATTCATCACCTCAGTTCGTAGCTGGTGTTGAATATGTCCAGCCAAAACACGGCCATCTAAACGAATTGTTTCCATATCTATTCCTTTTTTTCAATAATGGCTTTTCGGGTTGCTTCAGCCAGTAATCGTTTGGAAAGCACATCTAATTGTTCCATTTCCATTTGCATTTTTAATTGGTCTTTTGAGGGCATGACTTGTTGAGAATGGACATTACATTTCATCATCATCAACAATCCTTTCGGTGTGCGTAAGGGTCCTACGGTGTCCCCCACAGCAACATCTTTTAATAAATCACGCATTTCAATCGGGAATTGGTTCGGGTCTGTCCAACCGCGTTGAGCCGATTCAGGATAAGGTCCGATTTTAATGTGTTCCAAAAACGCATCGCAACTTTTTGATTGTAAAGTGGTGGAAACATCTACATTTTCCGGTAAAACGCCTTGTGCCATTTCCCACAACAACACGGAATCGCCGGTAATGCCTTGTTTTTTCAAATTCTGTTTCATTGCATTATAGCGTTTTGATACGGCCAAATCTGATACATTTAAGTCGCCGGCTTGTTCCCTTAAATAATGTAACCACAATAAATCGGCTTCAATTTGTTCGGTCAATGTTTTTTCGCTGACAGCATTTTTTTTCAACATGGAACTCAAACCGCCGGCTGGAAGATGGTTTTGTTGTTCCAAATGGGCTTTTGCATCTTGGATATCTTTTTGTGTAATTTTTTTGCCGGCGGCTGTTGCTGTTTCCTTTTTTATACGCGATTCAATAATGGCGTCCAATGCGGCATCATACAATTTTTTCTTGCTCATATAGTCATATTTTTGAGGTTGTTGCATTTTCAATAAAGCAACCCAGTTTTTGACATCTAAATCAGAAATTGGTTGATCATTCACTGTTGCTTTTAATTCCATCGCATGCACAGATCCGGTCAGTAAAATCGTTAAAAGTACAATCAGGTATTTCACTCGCCAACTCCTCCTAATGTTTTCAAAAAGACTTTCAGAACAAAGGATGTACTTCCTTTATAATTGCGGTCTCGGGCAAATGACTTGTCTAACCCAAACACAACCGCGGTGCATTCATTATCATAGCGCAATTGCAATTCATATTCAATAGGGCCGCCATGTTTTTTTAGATCGTACCGGTAATTTCCGCTTATTTGCCAGTTTTTCGTCAGTTTGGAATTAGCCCAAAAACGAATTTCATTTTGTTCATTGTAATGTTGTTTGTCCAAAGTGTATGCGCCCTGAAATAAATAGTTGATACCCACCCGCAACGGATTATCTCCGAGGGATAAACCGAGATCGTTGCGCCGTTTGGCTAAATTTTGTCTGTCCAAACGGAAGCGGTAAGATAAATTCAAGTATTCATAATTCATGCTGGCACGACCGACAAAATCGGATAAGTGTCCTTGATATCCCATCACATCATCCACTTCCTGTGTTTTGGAAAAACGGAAGACCTGACCGAACAAGAATGAGAATGATTGCCTTTGGGCTTCATTATGATAAGCCGTCCATTGAAAACCATAGTTGATGCGGGAACCACGTTCTACACTTCATATCCGGCAAACCGGTTTTCGGAAAACAAATTGATGTCATCAAAATCAAAAACAGTACTATCAATGTTTGGGATGTCGTCAGCATTTTTGGTGTTAGGAGAAACAACCAACATGGCAATCGGTTCCAAAATTTGCATTGTTTTTTCTGTTTGTGCCACCAAAGGATAACTGAATTTCGTGGAAGCAACAGGATAAAAACGCCCCTTGTTATAGGTGTCGTTATTATGTTTGGAAACCATCGTACTGTTGCCAGAATCTAATGCATAACCGTCTAAACGAACGCTGGCGCGTGTTTGTGTCACCAAGCCAAAGGGGGCAATATAGGGCATTTGGAAACCCTGAGTCAAAGAAATACGATTGGATTTGAAATGCTGACGTGTGTTATACATGGCCCCGTTGATGTTGGTAAAAGCACTGATGTTTGTATTACCAAATGTCTTGGTCACATAATCCATATTTAATGTTGGTAATAATATCGGAATAGATCTGCTACTAACACCATCAAGTAAACTTTGAAAATGCCATGTTTTTAATTTTGTATAAAATCGAGTGCCAAAGTATTCGCCCGTCAAATGAGATTGCAAGAATGATTCTGAATCGTCAATGTTTGGAATATCGTACCGGCGAAAATAGGTATCGTTTGTTGTTCGGAAATATTGGCCAGTCAAGCGAATGTGATCTGTCACATCATACCTGAAATCACCTTTTATATGGCCTTCATTTGTGCTGTGATCATCTTGGGTTCCACTCAATTGTAAATTGACGACACCACGTGTGAACCGGGCGTTATAATCTATGATGCCCAACGGAACATGTTCCACGGAAATAATGGGGGTGAACAATAAATTTTGATTGTCGGCTAAATTCACAAAAAACGGCGTTTCCACAGAAAAACCCATTTCGTGATTATGTCTGAAACTGGGGTTCAAAAAACCAGTTTTGCGTTTGATGGTAAAGTCGGGCATTTGAAAATACGGGAAATACAAAACAGGTATATCTTTGATATCCAATGACATGTGTTTGTACGACAAAGTATGATCAGTAAAATCTTGAGTAATTTGTTGGGCAGATATTTGCCACAATGCAGATTTTCCTTCGCATAAATCGCATGGTGTATAGGAGGCATTATGCATAATGATAATATCACCTTCTTGTGTGCTCAAAATATCTTTGGCGGATAAATTGCTGCCATCTGCGAATTGTCCCGCAAATGTTTGTGCTTCGGCCTCAGATTTTTGTGGAAATAATTGCATACTTTGAACAGAAGATTTTGTCCCGTCTGGCAAAGTCATATGCACTTTATTGGGAATATCAACTTTTTGTTGTTCTTTGTTGTACAAAATTTTATCGGTTTTCATGACAATGCCGTTTTGCTTTACAACGACATTTCCTTTTGCAGTCAAAATACCCGTTTTCAAGTTGTAATCCATATCATCGGCTTCAAAATCAATAGGTGCTTTTGCATTAAAATTATCTGTGTTGATTTTTGGAACAGCTCCCGCTGGACTGACGACACTCAAAACACCGAACAAAGCCACCAAATGGATCCAACCGATTTTCTTTTCTTTGAACAAAACAACATACAAAATCATCAGCGGAACAAATAGATTTAGCCCCATCAGCGTCAAGCCCCACAAATTTCTGGCGGCAATATTTTCAAACGCCAAGGCCATAGATTGAATCAATAAAGCGGCTATCACAACAGCATTGATTTGTTTGGATTGTCCGCGTCGATTATAAAATCCGCTTAAAACACCAAAGGCCGCTAACCACAAAAACAATAAATTATACAGCGGTTGAGTCAAACGTTTGAATGCTTCTACTTTATATTTCCGATATGTCGGCGCGTCTTTGATATCGTCTTTTTTTGCTTTTAACAATTTGCCCAACGACATTTCCCGTTGATCCAATTTGCGGGATGATTTCCCGGGTTTGTCGGCAAATAACATTGTGTGTTTTTGGAATTTCAAAACAGAAAATTGGTGGGTGGAAGGAGTGAATTCTTGGCGTGTGCCATTGTTAAAAGTTAAACTAATTCCTTCTGGCGTTTGAATCATACTTCCTTCATCGGCAATCAACACGGAACGTTTGTCTTTTTTAATTTCATACGCCAAAATACCTTTTGCTTTTCCTTCGCTATCACGTTCCTTGATATACAAAGTTGTGCCATTTTTGAAAGAGTTGAATTGTCCTTCCTGCAACAATAAATGGGATAAATCATTTTGAATGGTCCAGCGCATTTGTCGCATATGAGCGTATGATTTCGGAATAACCCATAATGTCAGCATATATCCGAACGCGACTAACACAACGCCCAACAAAAACAAGGGGCGAATCAATTGTCGGCTGTTCATTCCGACAGCCTTTAGGACAATCAATTCTTTATCGGCTTGCATCCGAATAAAAACAAATAAAGCAACGCCAAATAAAGCTAGCGGAGATAAGATTTGTAAAAAATTTGGCAACACCAATAAGGTCATTTTCAAAAAGACACCGACGGATACGCCTT
The DNA here is from genome assembly GCA_017394405.1 of Alphaproteobacteria bacterium. Classification (GTDB taxonomy): domain Bacteria; phylum Pseudomonadota; class Alphaproteobacteria; order CAAHEQ01; family UBA3637; genus UBA3637. Next base: position 35,175 of record JAFPYW010000020.1, on the reverse strand, counting down.
TGGTGACAATCATGTCAATCATACGCAAAGATTGTGTCAGCCAAATTAAAATGGTTAGGCTGATCAGTAGGGTTAAAAACCCCACCAATGTTTGCCGGAAAATGTACTTATCTACAATTTTCATGATTGATCCTCGCTATCATTATACGCTAAAGGATGAGATTTTTCAATGACCTTTTTTAATCTGTCCGGCAAGATGTGTGTATAAATTTCGGTTGTGGCAATATCAGAATGTCCCAACAACTTTTGCACAGATCTTAAATCGGCATCATGAGCGATTAAATGTGAGGCGAAAGAATGGCGAAAAACGTGTGGCGATACTTTGCTTTGATCCAACCCGATGAGTCCGGCCAATTTTTTTAATTCCTTAAAAAAGCCACCGCGTGTTAAATGCCCTGAGGCAGATTTTGCCGGGAACAACCATTTGCTTTTTGCTTCACGAGGATTCAAAATTTGGCGCACGGTTATCCATTTTTCTAATGCTTCACAGGCCTTGTCATTCAATGGAACGATGCGTTCTTTGGACCCTTTTCCAACAATATAAATACGTTTTTTTTCGCGTGTCGCGGCTTCGACAGGCAGACCGACCAATTCACTGACACGCATGCCGGATGCGTATAAAAGTTCTAACAATGGTTGCATGCGCCGATTTATTTTGGGGGCGTTTTGAATCAAAGCAGTTACTTCTTCTTCGCTTAAATATTTTGGCAAAGATTTGCGTGTTTTGGGGCTGTCCAAATAATCGGTTGGATTCTTTTTAATAATGTTTTCAGAAAACAAAAAGCGGTAAAAATCGCGCATGCTGGACATTCGGCGACTTTGTGTTTTAATAGCATATCCTTGATTGGTAATCCACGATAAATAATCGCGTAAATCTTGGTTTTTGGCGTGAATTAAATCAACGCCTTTTTTTTGTAAAAATTCATCCAATAATTCCAAATCTTTTGTGTAAGCGGCAATAGTGTTTGTGGCAGCACCACATTCTGCCACTTGAACATCTAAAAAATTTGCCACTTCTGGACGCATTATATTTTATCCCCGTTCAAAAGCAACGGTTACTTGGCGTTCTTGAGATTTTGGTGCGCAATCATAAACAGCAAACAATAAAGCCGTCCCGATAATGAGTGCAATTATCACCTTTGTAATTAAATGCTTTCTTTTTTCTGCGTATTTCATATTTTCCCCTTTCACTAGACAAAGCCAAAATTTTATGCTATATATTTTACCATGAGTCAAAAATTATTACAACCTAAAATCTTATTGCTGGTGGGTATGATGGGCGTCGGCAAGACCAGTGTGGGTCGTTTATTGGCTAAAAAATTACACTTACCCTTTATGGATTCTGATAAAGAAATTGAAAAAATGACAGGCTTTTCCATTTCCGATTTGTTCGCTCGTTATGGGGAATCAGAATTTCGTTTGGGTGAAGAAAAAGTCATGGAACGATTGTTGAACGGAGAGCCATGTGTTTTGTCGTCCGGCGGAGGTGCTTTTTTATCGGCTAAAACGCGGGCATTAGCCAAACAAAAATCTGTTTCCATTTGGATCAGGGCACAAGCCGACGTTATTTCTGGCCGCACCGAAGGGCGCACACATCGTCCGTTGGTTCCATCTATGGATAATCAAAAGGTAATTGAACGTTTGGTCAAGGAATGTTATCCGCTGTATGCTGAGGCCGATTTAACAATAGAATCTTTTAATGAACATCCGGCGCAAACGGTGATTCGTTTGATGAAGGAATTGGAGGCGCACCATGTTGTATCGCCATATCAACCAACGTACAAGAGGTAAAAATGTCTTGGGTTGTTTTGATTTGTTTGTTGATTGCTTCTTTTTATTTTTCGGGCACGGAAACGGCAGTAACCGCGGCTTCAAAACCATTGTTACATGAACAAGCTAAACGGGGCAATAAATGGGCCCAAAAATTATTGGAAATGAAGCAAAATTCCGGATCTATTTTGGGTACATTATTGTTGGGAAATAACATTGTCAATATTGCCTTTACAGCCATTTCCACGGGGTTGTTGGTGCAAATGTTTGGCCCTCAATACGGGGTTTTAATTTCCACGTTTGTGGTTAGTGTGATTGTATTGATTTTTGCGGAAATTTTGCCGAAAACTTATGCTATGAACAACGCGTTGCCATTGGCGTTAAAAACGACGCCAATTTTGGCTGGATTAGTGTGGTTATTCCGTCCTTTTGTGCGGGCGTTGAATTGGCTGAGTAAAAGGGTGATGATATTGTTGCCACGCACCAAAACTTTTTCCGATCCAGATGAACAATTAAAGGCGGAAATTCGCGGGGCTTTGGCGATGCAAAACGCTGATGTATTGCCCCATGAAAAAGGGATGTTGAGAAGCGTGTTGGATTTGGATGAAGTGTGTGTGGGTGATGTTAAAATGCACCGATCAAAAGTGATTTCATTAAATGCTAATACACCTATAGCGGATGTGATCCAATTTGTGACTCATACACCCTATAGTCGTATTCCTGTTTATCAGGGACGGCGTGATAATATTATCGGTATTTTACATACCAAATCAGTAATGCAAATGATGCCGTTATTTTATGCAAAAAAAGCAAAAATATCTTTGTTGGATTATTGTACAAAGCCATGGTTTGTATTGAATACAACTTCATTGTTGGACCAGTTAGTGGCCTTCAAAAAACGCCGCGAACATTTTGCAATTGTTGTGGATGAGTATGGCGATTGGGAAGGTATTTTAACATTGGAAGATTTATTGGAAGAAATCGTGGGTGATATTTCCGATGAAACGGATAAATTGGAAGAATCTACATTTCATTGGGAAAAGACCGCCACAGGGGGATATTTATTGGATGGCGGGACAACGATTCGTGATATCAATCGGCATTTCCATTGGGAATTGTCGGACGAAAATGCAGCCACATTGGCGGGCTATGTCATGTATTATTTAGAGCGCATTCCAAATAAAGGGCAAACTTTTGCCATAGATGATTGGACGTTTGTTGTTCATGAAAAAAAGCATAATCAGCTGTTAAAAATTGAAGTGATTCCGCCGCCACTTTCTTAGGCGTGCCACGCATTTGGAATATGATGCGGCCACAGATTTTGTTCAAATAAAACCGCGTCAAATCTGATTCGATAATTGTGATATTTCGGATGTGTTTTCAAAAAGGCCTCAGCTCCGCGCAAGCAACGTTGTTTGTTTTTCGTGGTAATGGCTTCGGCTGATGTGGTGAAGTTTTTGCGCTTTTTTATTTCAAAAAAGACCAACGTTTTTCCTTTTGTCATAATCAGATCAATTTCGCCAGCACCCGTGCCGCGGCCCGTGACATAATTGCGTGCAATCAAACGATAGCCCTTTAATCGCAAAAACCATGTGGCGATTTTTTCAGCAAAATGTCCGCTGGCATAATTAGTTGTTTTTCTCATAATCTAATATCTTTTGATACAATTCTTTTTTGTTGAGTCCGGTTTGTGTGGCCAAAATTTCGGCGGCTTTTTTGATTGGGTATTTAGGGCGCACGGACGGGATTAGAGCATCAATATCGCCAGTAAATAAAGCCGGTTGTGTGGCCCCTTCAATGACCAAAACCAATTCGCCTTTGGGTTCGCCGTTTTGTGTGTAAAAAGTGATCAGGTCGGATACAGATCCCGACCGCGTTTCTTCAAATTTTTTGGTAATTTCCCGAACAACGGCCATATTCCTGTTGCCATAAACGGATAAAATATCTTGCAAAGATTTTAATAGCCGATTCGGCGTTTCATAAAAAATCAAAGTGCTTTTTAAGGATTTAACTTCGGCCAAATGGGCTTGACGTGCACCAGATTTCGGAGGTAAAAATCCACCAAAATAAAAATTGGCACTAGAAAGACCAGATAATTGTAATGCCGATAAAACGGCGTTGGGTCCAGGGACGGTTGAAACTTTGATACCTAATTGCAAACAATCGCGAACGAGTTTATATCCCGGATCAGATACCAAAGGAGTGCCAGCATCTGATACCAAAGCAATTTCTAAACCTTGTTGCAATTTTTTAATCAATTTCGGCCGCGCTTCATCAGCGTTGTGATCGTGATACGGAGTTGTGGCCTTTACTTTAATTCCCAGCAAAGAAAATAATTGATGGCTGGTGCGCGTGTCTTCACAAGCAACTAAATCCGCATGTTCTAGGACTTCTTTGGCGCGTGGGCTCATATCGCCTAGGTTGCCGATGGGGGTGGAAACAAGATACAACATAAAAATCTCCTTGAAAAAAAGTTAAATTCAGTATAACATAATTTTCAAAAAAGGGAAAATGATGTTAAAAAAAATTGCAATTTTTTTAGGTTGTTCCTTATTGGCAGCGTGCGTTCAACAAAAGCAGCCTGTGTTTTTCCAGACGCCTAGTTCGGTCGGTGAAAACCAACCAGTACAAGCGCCGACTGTTGCTGTTGTTTTGCCTTTGTCCGGCGAATCGGCCAAAGTTGGTGAAAGCATGAAAAATGCTGCGATGATGTCGGCCTTTGAACACAAAAATACGCCGTTAAAGATCTTATTTTTTGACACAGAAAGCAAAGCCGATGGGGCGGAGCAAGCATATCGTTGGGCTTTGGCGCAAAAGCCGGATATTGTGTTGGGTCCCGTGTTTTCCAAGGAAGTGGCGGCTATTCAAAAAGCGGGTATTTCGGTGCCATTGTTGACCTTTACATCGGATACAACTTTAATGAACAACCAAGTGGCGACTATGGCGGTGACGGTGCCGGAGCAAGTGCGCCAAATAGTGCGACATGCGTGTAATAAAGGACAAAAGAGATTGGCTGTTTTGGGGCCTGACAGCAAAACCGGAGAAATTGCACTGAATGCGTTGGCAGATGAAGTGGAAAGTTGTCCGGGAATGACAATGAAAAAGGTTTCTTTGTATGAAGCGAATACGATGAATTTTACCAATGCGATTAAACGGATTTTACCCGCAGATATAGACGCGAAAAAAACGACTGCTTCCTCCGTTAGAGCGCGCGCAGGAATAGATGCAATCGTTGTGTTTGAAGAAGGAATGAAATTGCGTCAATTGTTGAGCATTTTGGCCTTTTATGACGCTGGTCCGCGTGATATCCCAACCTATGGTTTGACATTGGTTAAACAGGTGTCAGATGTTAATGCTAACAGCGTTTATTTTGCTGATTTAGATGAAACGGCTTATCGCAATTTTGCGCGCGAATATGAAAATTTATTTGGAACTGCGCCGTTACGCATTACGTCGCAAATGTATGATTCTGTGGGTTGGATTTTTGATCAGGCCAGCCGCGGAAAAGGAATTTCTTTGGCTGACTTGAAAGCCGAGGATAGTTATTGGGGAGTGGATGGATTAGTGCGTTTGGAAGCCAACGGAATGAACAAACGATCCTTGCAATTAAAACAAAAACATGGCTCACGTAGCACCTTGATTGAAGCCGCTGAAACATCTTTTACGCCCCGTTTAGATTCTAAATGGAATGCGGTTCTCAATTCGCCAATAGCACCAGCAGCTGATTAAGCATCAACGTGCCTTCCAATGTCGGTTGAATCCCCTGCTTAGTTTGAATAATCCATTTTCTTTTTAATGCTTCTTGAATGCCGATGGGATCTAAGTCTTTGGCACAAAACGGATGATGTCGTAAGCGAAGTCCCATCAATAATTTTTCTAAATGTCGTTGTTCGGGTGTTAAAATTTCGGTTGTCGGCGGTGTTTTTAACCAAGCTCCGACAAATTTTGTGTTTTGGGTGGCTTTTAATCCTAAACGTCCATGGGCTGCGGGTCCAATACCAATATAATCGCCGCCCAACCAATAGGTCAGATTGTGCCGACATTCTTTTCCGGCTTTAGCATAATTTGATACCTCGTAGGCCGAGCGTTTAGCGGCCGTCATTTGCGCATCTGTTGCGATATATAAACGCCGTGCCTGTGCGGGGGTGGCGGCATTTTGGTGTTTGCGCTCAAAGATGGTATTTTCTTCAATGGTTAGTTGATATAAAGAATAGTGTGGTAATTGAAATGATAATGCAAAAGTCAATTCTTTTTCCCATTGTGCAACAGATTGGTGTGGTCGTGCATAAATTAAATCTATGTTGATGTTATCAAAAACATTTGTGGCCCATTGAATGGCTTGGATGGCACGTTGTGCATTGTGTGTGCGCCCCAAAAAATGCAAAGCAGAATCGTTCAATGATTGTACGCCAATGGACAAACGATTGATGCCACGATGATGAAAATCTTTTAATTTTGGGGCATCTATTGTGTCTGGATTTGCTTCCATTGTTATTTCAATGTTAGGTGCCAATTTATACCTCTTTTGAATTTCGTTCATCAGGCGGTCCAAACATTTGACGGACATTAAACTGGGGGTGCCACCACCAAAGAAAATGCTGGTGAGCGGTCGTTTGTCTAAAAATAAATCCATATCACGACAATACCCGCGAATCAGCGCGTCTTCGTCTATATTTTTGGATACATAACTGGCAAAATCACAATAAGGGCATTTGTTCAAACAATACGGCCAATGAATATACAGCCCTAACAAGTCTTGATCCTGTTGTTTTTTTGTGCCCACTTGACAATCCTTCAAAAAAAAAGTATGGTAATAATACAAAGAATATTTTAACTGAAAGGAAACAAAATGCAAGTAATTATCAATGGACATCAAATTGACTTGGGCGATAGTTGGCGTGCATATACCACAGAAAAATTGACAGATATTGCACAAAAGTATTTTCCAAACGCTTTGGATGCGACCGTCAAAGTTTCCCGTAGCGGTGATTTGTTGAAATCTGAAGTGATGGTACATCCGGCGCAAGGAACTGTTATTTCCGCAGAAGGCAAAGCCGGTGATGCTTATGCATCCATTGACGAAGCATTGGGCAAAATGAATCGTCAGTTGAGTAAATATAAAAATAAATTAGTTGGACATAAATATAGCAAAGTAGAAATGGTGGATATGTCCGTTATTGATGCGGAAGAGGATAAAGAGGAAGTGACAGATGCGCCAATTATTATTGCTGAAATGCAAACAGAATTGCCGATTTGTACCGTTGTAACGGCAGTGATGCGTATGGATTTGTCCGGACAAAATGCGTTGTTGTTCCGCAATACAGCCCATGGTGGTTTGAATATGGTTTATCGTCGCGCTGATGGTAATATCGGCTGGGTTGATCCGAAGAACAAATAAAGGAGTCATAAATGAAAATTGCAGATATTTTGGCGCCTGATGCTGTGTTATACAACGTCAAAGCCAAAAACAAAAAGCAACTTTTGTCTGCCTTGGCCGCGTTGGCTGCAAAAAAAACAAAATTAGAAGAAACAGTTGTTTTGGATGCACTAGTTGAACGTGAACGTTTGGGCACAACCGGTATTGGATTCGGGGTAGCATTGCCCCACACGCGGTTGCCAAAATTAAAGAAAATTTTCTGTGGCTTTGCAACCAGCGAGCCCGTTGATTTTGAAGCTGTGGATAACAAGCCAGTAGATTTGGCTTTTGTGTTGTTGGTTCCGGAAGAAGCCGGTGCTGATCACTTGAAGGCATTGGCGCGGTTGTCTCGTTTGTTGCGCAACGAAGAGACGGTGGCCAATATTCGGAAAGCCCATTCTGCAAAAGAATTATATGATTTGGTGATTCAAAACGACAGAGATGATTAAAGAAGTTACTTTATACACAGATGGCGCATGCTCAGGCAACCCCGGTCCCGGGGGATGGGCGTGCGTTTTGCTTTATAAAGAAACTAAAAAAGAATTGTCTGGTGGTGAGGCCGAAACAACCAATAATCGGATGGAATTGACGGCTGTAATTGAAGGATTGCGGGCGTTAAAAGAATCTTGTTCTGTGCAATTATATACGGATAGTAAATATGTGATGGAAGGCGCCACAAAATGGTTGTCCGGTTGGCAAGAAAAGGGCTGGCGCCGCGCGGATAAAAAGCCTGTTTTGAATGTGGAATTGTGGCAGGTTTTGGCTGACGAATTGGCGCGCCATACAATCACATGGCATTGGGTTAAAGGTCATGCGGGTAATCCATACAATGAACGCGTGGATGCGTTAGCGGTGGCTAAGCGCGATTCTTACAAATAAAACGCCGAATAAAATAAACCAACAAAAGTAATCCCCATATAGGAATCAGCATCCACCACCTTATTTTGAAGGGCGTTGGAATTTTTGTATCCGCGGATAACAATGGCAAGTCAATAGCATAAATCGTATTGGTTGCATCCAATAATAAAGTCACACGATTGTCGGTGGGTGTCGGTAATTGAAAAATCACCCGTTTTCCATCTGTTTTGACAGGCGCTTCAATCGGTTCTTTGTTGTCAGTATATAAAGATATCTTGCCGGGGGCCAAAGGTAAATCCAAAGTTATCGTAACGGAATCGCCATTTGGTATGGCCCAACCCTTTACACGATTCAAATCCATCGGTACGGGCGTCAATGCTAAGGTATCCGAAATGAACGGGTACTGCGGCGTGAATAAACCATACCCCGCGTTCAAAGTTAAATTCAAATTGATTTTTGTATCAATACAAGATTGTTCTTTGCATGCGGGAATTGTTCCTTGGACTGAAAAAGTAATGGGCTGCGTTGTAGGGGTGATGGTAAAAATGACGGGATAATAAAAGGTGTTGTCTTGGCGTTGCTCAAAGGGAATGAGCGTAGTTCCGACGGCATGTGTGGATGCCGTTGCCATCAGGGATGGTGTACCAATTTTCCACCCGTCATTTGGTGTGGCCTGTACCGCTAAATATAGAGGAGATTGCGGGGTGAATGTGCTGCGGGCCGATATCAACCGCACCCGACCGAAAGGCACCTCCTGCCACGGATAATCGGGCAATAAATCGCTGGCTTGAACTGCCACGGCTTTTATCAGCAAAAAACAAAAAAGTATCTTCATAAATTTGATCATATTGTGATGATATCAAAAAAAAACTTGCTTGTCTGCAAAAAAATGAATATAATAACAATGTGATTAACCACTATGGAGGATTTTACCATTACTCAAACTTTTGATCGTGGAGATGTGCGGACTCCCAATGCAAACAAAGATGAACCGCGTATAAACGAAAAAATCACTGCTTTACAAATACGGCTTATTGACGAAAATGGGACAAACGTTGGTATTGTGACTCAACGCGAAGCATTACGTCGTGCGGATGAAGCGGGATTGGATTTGGTTGAAATTTCTGCAACGCCGGCCGGATCGGTGTGCAAAATCATGGACGCTGGAAAATATAAATATGAATTACAAAAGCGCCGCAGTGAAGCCAAGAAAAAACAAAAAGTGCAAGAAACCAAAGAAATTAAATTCACGCCGAACATCGGCGATAACGATTATTTGGTGAAGATGCGCAACGCGAAGAAGTTTTTAGGCGAAGGCAATAAAGTCAAATTTACATTACGCTTCCGTGGCCGTGAAATGTCCTATCAAGACTTGGGTGAAGCCGTTTTGAAACGCGCTGCCGAGGATGTGGCTGATATTGCGAAAATTGAGCAAGCCCCGAAATTGGAAGGGCGCAATATGGGTATGTTGGTATCACCGAAATAGGTGTTTTTTCTTGACGTTTTGCCTTTAATGCAGTATAATGTAAGGCGTTGGTCCCGTAGCTCAGCTGGATAGAGCAACTGCCTTCTAAGCAGTAGGTCGAGCGTTCGAATCGCCCCGGGATCGCCATTTTCCCCGTTTAACGACGGGGATTTTTTTATGGGCTAGATATAAAAAATGCAAAAAAGATAAAAAAAGTATTGCAAAGCATAAAAAAAGTATGTAAAGTGTGGGAAAGGGACTTTTATCTAAAGGGAGGATTGTATGCGCAATTTTGTGAAGGTTTTGTTGCTGGGAACCATTTTGGTGAGCACGTCTAATGTGTGGGCGATTACCCGAGAAGAAGCAATTGCCATAGGGGCTATGAGAAATCCTGCGTATGCGCAATATCTCAAAAATTCGCCGAAATCGTCAGCATCCACAGGCGCTGGTAAGACCGCGACCACTCAGCCGATGTATTCGCTTGATGTGGCGGCATCAACGGTTCGAACCTTACATCCAGGAGCAAAGGACATAAAATTTGATTCCAAAAATGGAAGATATACAGCAACAGTAAATGGTAGACAGGTTTCTGGTGATTACAATCCCGCGACAAACCAAGTTAATATGGGCGCATATACTGGAGTTTATGCACAGAGGGCAGGATCCGGATCGGCCGTCACATCTGCCGGTGAGCGTACAGAGGTACATCCAAACATTGCCGGGGGGACAGATACTTTTATCATTAATGAGGATGGTGTGCCTACTCAGGTAACGGTAAGGGATAAAGACGGCAATATAACTGGAACTTATGGTAATGCAGGTAATGACTCCCTTGTTAGGAGATTAAATGCAGGGCGAGCACTTACTGCCGCAAGGAATGCTGTGGGTGCGGAATCACCAGCACCTGGTACAACCCCAGCGGCAACACCAAATGCCAAAGATATAGATATTGTACGCAATACAAGTTTGCCAATGTCTGAAAGGGAGGCCGCGGCTGCTCGGTTGAATAGCGAGATCGGATACTACAATTTACCGGATGACGTTCAAAGAATCTATAATGCAAAAAGTAATGAGACATTGCAGGAAAATATTCGTAAGGCACTTGATCCAAATTTAAGTGCAGAAGAGCGTGAAATGGCGGCTCACCAGGTCAATAATGAATTGGGTTACTATAATATGCCGGAGGATGTTAAGAAGGTATATGATGGAAAGATCGAAGCGCCAAAGACCGAGGCGCCAAAGACCGAGGCGCCAAAGGAAAAGGGTCCGGGTTTTTGGGATAATGTGAGGTCGTGGGCGAAGCAAAACCTTGATAGTTTTAAGAATAAGATTTCTACTACGGATCCCAATACTGGTGTTATTTCCAGCGAACGGGGAAAAGCCCTGGGTTTGGATGCGCTGTTTAATTTGGATCGAACTCCGACAAAGGATGGCGGATCTGTGTTTACTTTGTCCGGTGAAGATAATGACAAATTGGGAAAAGTCTTTGGTATCAATATAGATAAAAATGGCAACATCACAAAATTGGGATCAAACTCTGATGCTGATAACAAGGTGGCTGATGCGGTTATCAATTTGGATAAGAGTGCTCAGATTTCAAAGGCAGATGGGGCTTTAATCAGCGCGACAAAAGATCATGTCAATGCATTGAATGAAGAATTGACGGGATTGCGCGAGCAATTAAAAGGTGCATCCGGTGCCGAAAAATCGGCATTGAAGGAGCAAATCAAGGAACGCGAAGCGGAATTAAAAGAGGCTAATTCTAAATTATTAAAACAACAAACAGATGCTTTGAAAAATGCGTCACAACGTGTGACAGATGCTACGGCGCTTCAAGGTGCTGTCGCGGATCGGACAGCGCAACATTTGGCTGCGGCCGGCATTGGTAAAGATAGTGCGTTGGGTAGTGCCTTGTTATCTGGTAAAACAACATCTGATGAATTTCGTAGTGCCATTGCTGACGCGGCAAACAAGGTGCAACCGGAGTTCCATCCAGACACAACCTCCAATGAATCGTTAGTTCGTGATTTGAAATTTGGTGCTGGTGTTGCGGATGCTCAAATGAAGGGGGCGTTACGTGATGCTGGCGTTGCCGAGGTATTCAAACCGGATGGCTCCTATGATTACGATGCCATGCGTGCGGGTGCCAAAGGAAATGACGATTTAATGGGCAAGATTGATCAATCCGAAAAAATGAACGATTTGTTGAATCAGGCCAATTACTTGAATAATAATGAAGAGCAGTGCAAAAATGATGGTGCTGCGATGAGTGCGGCCAATGGGGCGTTGGAAGATGCTAATAAAGATTTGGCTACGCAACAAGGCGATTCCGTGCCACAGATTCCACAAACATTAAAGGTGTGGGATGTTGTTCAGACGGCTTTAGAAATTTTAGCCAACGAAAAAAGCGATAACAAGGTTAATGAAAACAAAGAAGTTATTGTCCAGGCCGGTGATATCGGTGAGGCTGTGGCAGCAGAAGATGCCACCGAATTGGCTGATATTGATATGGCTCAGTTGGGTAAAACGGCTGCCGGCGCTGCTGCCTTGACTCAACAATTGTTGCAAGCCGCTCAAATTGATTTGGATTTGTTGAGCACAACCGTGAAGAAAACGGAAACAGAGGAAAAAAAGAAAGAAGATCCTTTGTATGCCACGTTTGAGGCCGGTATGACGACCAGCGGCTTGGGTTATAACAATACAAATGATGATGAAAATACTGAGGATTCTGATACCGATGATGATGGTGGCGATGAATTGACACCAGAGCAAGCTGGGTACATCCAAGAAATTCAATCTCGTCGTCAAAAATTGTTGGCTCAATATGCTAATGCTGGCGTGTTGATTTCCGAAGGAATGAACGCGATTTCCAATGCATTTATGGATCGGGCAAAGGCCTTGGTTGATTTTGCTAATGCCCAAAATCCGCCGACTGAAACGGGCTCGTTCGGTTTGGTGCAAGACGTTGGACGTTATGTGTTATTAGAAACTTTGCGTGGTGCCGCGTTGTCCGCAGTTCAGATGGGTGTGCAGGGTGCGTCATTGTTAAATGCTCAAGATGTGACTCCACCAAGCGCTGGATCAACGGATGGTGACAATAATGGGGAAGGAGATAACAAATGAGTAATAAAGTAATCAGTGCTTTGTGTGGAGCTGCATTATTGGGAACGACATGTTTGTTTGCTCCTCAACCGGCAAAGGCCAATATGGCCAGTGCGCAGAAGGCCTATACAATTGCGATGGCTGGTGTCAGCATCGTATCAGCTGGTATAACGATGTTCACAAACTTGCATGGTTGTCCAGCGTTGTTTTGTTGGTGGATGACAAATGTTAAAATGCCAGGTATCGGTTCTTGGAACACGGATGCCGCATCCATTGTTGTTGATGCGTTGAATTTGGCAAAAGCGGGCGAACGTGAAGTGGAATGGACAGGATTAAAAGACCATTATCAAGCCGCTGTGCGTAAAATCGGTGGATTGGAAGAATTGGCTGAAGAGGGTACCGAAGGTATGTTCTTGGATGAAACAGAAGTTCATGTGGCCTCATTAAACAATAGTGGTTTGCCGGCGTTGGCTGATCCTTCTGGCACGGTTTTGAAGAAGGCGGACGAAATTGTTGGTGCTATGCCCACAATTCAGGATGGCTTTGGAACCACATCAGATGGTGGAACAACCAAAATTAAAGGGGCAGATGGCAAAGAAATTGAAATTCCGACCTCAACGGCTGGGGCCAGTGGCGTCAATCCGTCCGATTTGAGTGAAGCGGAATTGTTAAAGGTTCAAAAAAATCGTAAGGTCGTGCATTTGCAAAAAACAGCAACAGCCGGAATTGCGCGTTCTTATTTAATGAGAACGGTTGCGGCAGATCAAAAGAATTTTGCCAATACAATGAAAAGTTATGTCGGTACAGGAAAAAGCGAAAGCGCTAACATTAAAGTGCTGACGGGCTTAGATTTGGGGTTGGCTCAACGTTTGAATACAGCAAATATGGTACAGGGGCAACAGGTGGCCAATGATGCGGCTGCGGCCTTGATGGAAGTGAAATAGGAGGACATGATGCGCCAGTTGAAACTTGTTTTTGTTTTTCTAGTCATGTTGGGAACCGCGTTGCCGAGTCATGCTCTTTCGAGCGCGTGGCCGATTAAACACGGTTTTTTTAACATTGGTTTGCTGACCGATTATATCGGGGCCTTGTTGGAATATGCAGTGTCTGCGGCCGGTGAAAAATTGAAAAAATTGGAAATTGATGCCAGTGCCGGTTCTGATCAATTGGAAAAGAATATCGGTATGCAACAAGATCGTGGCCATTGTGGTCGTTCAGCCACCGGAAATACGGGATGCGATTTGACCACCGAAGAAGAAGGGGCGGCCATGGCAGAAGAGGCCGAAAAAGCCGCTATGGATGTGCCTGACAGCGCCATCAAATTGATTGAAGATAAAGAAAAGGTTTCTTTGGAAAGTGTTCAAACTGAGATTGCTAAAATTGCTTTTGCTCAAGATGGTGCCGAAGCCAACAAAGATTGTAAATGTGCTGATGGAACAGCCGATCAATGTGATCCGATTGAATGTGCTAAAGCACGTCAAAATGAAGAGTTAGCAACAGCAACAAGTAGTGCCATCGCCGAAGCAGATGCTTTCTTTGGACAAATGGATACGGAATACAAAGAATTAAATGAATTGGTGTCTTCGTTAAATGGTATGACGACATTGCGTGAGTTTATTGCAGGTATGGGTGATTTATCTGTATATGCTTCACAACGGGTGCCGACAATTATTTTGTTGCAATCAAAAGATTTAACGGCTCAATCCTATCGCAATTTGGCAACAGAAGGAACAGAGGAAGTTGAATTGAGTGAAGAAATTACTGGAGGGTCTGATGATGACAAAAAGTAAGATTTTAGGTGTTGTGGTCTTATCCACATTGATGTGTGCCGGCGTTGCTAAAGCAATTTGTCCTGCTCCACCAATACAGGATTTGAAGCCGGTCGTTCCAACAACCACCGACCCTATTCGAAATGCAACCGGTGCCGTGTTGTCGTTGCTTTCTTTGGGTGAAGAGCCTGTGCAAATTGCTGAAGTCAATGTGAAACAACAAGAAGTTGGTGCGTTGGCAGAGGGTGATACTTCTTACCAAGTCAATGAAGGTACTGGTGATCCAGCCAGCGGTTTGGATATTACGGCCTATGATCATTTAATTGAGAAAGATCAGATTTTATCGGGAAAATATACACCCTATGCGCCATTGAACAATAAAATTGATGGTGGTAAAGGCGATACAAAACAAGCAATTTTAGATTTGTTCTTTTTACCCAATAAAAGCACATTGACACAAGATGAAGTTGATAAGGTCAAGAAAAATCGTGAGGATTATTTGAAAACGATTTCTGATGCTTATGTGCGGTTGGCCTATGAAACACAAATGAATTTGGCAACCGATATGGATGCTGTTACGGCGGACATCAATGCTAACGGAACAATCGGTGTGATTTCTGGTATTGACCAAACATGGAAAGCCGTCAATAAAGCGTTGATCGTGGATATTGCCTTGCAAATTGAATTGATGGAATTGGATGCGGCCAAGTTTTTGACATACCAGCCGGTAATTTTAATGGATGAAACGCCACCATCGGATTTGCAACACGAAAGCAAACCGGATGCAACAAGTTGGACTGGAGGTAGCAGCAATTATGCCGCCGCCAACAACAATGAAAAGAAATAAGGAGGCATTATGAGAACGTTAAGTGTTTTGATTTGTGCGGGATCTGTTCTGTTGGCGTCGTTTAATGCCAATGCCGACATCAGTGTTTCGCGGGGTGTAGATAATGCTTCAACAGCGGCCTCAAATGCGGCTAAATCAACAAGTGCTGATGCCAGTAGTAAAGGATCCGGAACTCAAAAATCAAAGAAAAATGATCAAGCGGCTGCAATCAATATGGCGGCTGGTGCTGTGGCCACCGTTGCGGGATTTTTCATCAATACATCTGTTTTAGGCGAAACATTAGCAAGCGCTTGGGATGGTTTATGGGGAACAACGAGTGTACAAGTTAAAGGGAAAGAGGTTAATTGCCCGAACTATGCGGGATTTTCGGCTCTGACGGCTTCGTGTATGGCCTCTTGTACATTGGCGGCGGCGTTGTGTTATCCAGAGTGTTATCAGGCATCATTTGCTGCTTGTTTTGAGGATGTGGTGGTACCTGAT
This sequence comes from Alphaproteobacteria bacterium, assembly GCA_017394405.1. Classification (GTDB taxonomy): domain Bacteria; phylum Pseudomonadota; class Alphaproteobacteria; order CAAHEQ01; family UBA3637; genus UBA3637. Next base: position 19,468 of record JAFPYW010000020.1, on the reverse strand, counting down.
CCCGTGACGGGAACGACACATACTTTCTTGGTGGAAACGGATCCTAATGCAGCAGTATGTGTTGCAACATACGAAATGACTTATGCGCCGCTGTTGCCGACAGCTCCGAACTTGATGTCTATGATGACGTCTGCCGTGCGTATTGCAACGGATATGTTCTTGGCTGAAGCCAACAAGATCTTGGCCAGTTTTGCCGGTGAAGAAGGCCACGTGACAGACCAATGGGTTGGCCCGCCAAATAGAAACAAGATCGTCCAAATTATGGGGGATGTGGCCGTTAAATCACAAAAGTTTGGATTGATGAAATTTGATTCCAAGGAATATGAAGGTCTGAAAGATGCTTCTTCTGCTTCTCCGCGTGAGTTGATGGAATATCGTGCCGAAACATTGGTGAATGATCAACGTTCTTTGACTAGTAACTCGGTTGAAAACTACACGATGCGTTATAAGGCACAGCAACGTTCTATTCGGGCTTTGGCAACGGCTATGCAGTTGAAACAATCCTTAAAAGAATTGTCCGAAGCTGACGGATTAATTGACGCAGAATATGGTACAAAACCGCAAGCATTGAATACGGCGGCATCTCGTCGGGTATTATATGATGCTTTAACGGAATTAAAGATGAATGTTGTTGCTGCTCGGTTGAAATTACGTTCAGAGGCGTTGGAATTGAACTTTGATCGTATTTCGGAAAACCCAGTGACAGATTCTGATGATGATGGGCCATTGACATCAGAGGTTCCTTTGGATACAAATTCAACAGTGGGAGATTAGGACATGAAGCATATTTTATTAGCATGTGTTTGTGGATTTGTTTTGGTGAGTTCGCCTGTGGGTGCTGTGCGCCACGGGGCTCCGCCTGTTATAAAAATTGAAGTCAAAGCGCGCCGACAATTGTTGGCAACGCGGAACGAGGCCTTGGAAAAGGCGTTGGCTGTTCATAATTTAATGAACCAAATGCCAGAATTGGAAAAGACAGCGGAAACCGTTCGTGTATTGCGTAAAACAACAGGAAAGATGGAAAAGTATATGAAGGCATTGAACCAATGTGGCGAAAAACGCTTTTCCGGACGTTTTAAGAATGCAGGTGAAATGTTAAAAAAGGTACGTGAGGCCTATAAGACGCGGACCGCAGATCTGAAAAGTGATAAAAAAGCACATCCAGACAGCATTGTGCCGCTCTCCATTTCCGAGCAAAACGCAAAACTTGCCGAAAAGCGTGATATTGAAAATGATTTGATGAAAGATGTTTTCAAAAATGCCAGAACGTGGGGTGGTGATGTTGTGGATCGTTCCTCGGATGAGGCACCAGAGGCCTTGGCTCGTAACAGCGACTACAACTTGTTAGAAGAAATGAATATGGCTGAAAAAGGATTGACACACGCCCAAATCGGACAAACTCAGGCGGATGAACAATTTATGAAAATGCAACAAATGTTCGTTTCTAAATTGGCAGAATTTGATGTTCAAGAGCCAGAGTTAGATTTTATTCGCGGCACGAAAGTAACGGCTGTGCATAAAAAATTAAAGACATTGAAACAACAATATTTGGACGAGGCGAAGGCCTATATCAGCCAATTAGATGCTCAAGATGCAGCTAATCCTGATTTGGTTGAGCGCAGGGCGGCTCGTTCTCAAAATAAACAGGCGGTATTTGGAGAAATTCAGGAACAATTTCCCGATGTATTTCCGGATATAGCTGTAGCAGATCAAATGACGCCACAGGCACGCCAACAAATTATTGTAACGGCTTTGGAAAAAGACGCGGATGGTGAGGTTTATATGACAGAAACAAATGCGTCTGAAGTGGATAGAAGAATGGCGGAAAAACGCGCCAACAAAGCGATGTTGAACAAAATGATTGATCAAGCATACAGCGATTTTGATGCTAATGTCGTGAATCGGGAGATTGATCTCGGTTCTTGCTAAATAAAAAAGGAACGGCATGACTGAACACAAAACGACAGCATGGCATTTGACACGATTACTGATGGTGGTATGTTGGGCCGTTTGGATTGTGACATTTTTTATTGTTGTTACTTTGTTTCAGGCGGTTTTACAGGTCAATGTGCTTGCACAAGTTTTTCGTTTAGATTCTGGTGAGTTTCGCGATTTAATTACGGTTATTCCAGTGAGCGCGTTACAACGTCAAACAGTAGATGATGCACTGGTTCGTTTGTATGTGACAATGCGTTATTCTTTTATTTCGGATTCTGTAGAAATGACCCGTCGTTGGGGGCCAAATGGCATTGTGGCCTTTTTGTCTGCCCCAAAAGTATATGATGAATTTGCTCCTTCGGAAGATATTTACACTTCGGCGGATGAAAATTCCCAACAAAAGGTTGTTGATATTATTAGTGCAACACGTAAAGAAAATTATTATGCCGTTATTTTTGACTTATATGAAGCCACGGGACGTGGAACATGGCGCAAATCGACACGAAGCGTTGTGCTGCACTTTGGTTATATGCCTGCCAGACGTTTGATGGGTAGCGTTCTTTCCAATCCTTATGGCTTTATTATAACCAGTGTGGATGAATCAAATGTGACAAAATAATCATTTTTTTGTTGATATTTTGATTTAATGTGATAAAGTAAGGGAAAATGAGATAACAGAAAGGGTGACTATGAAAACGTATATTTGTTTGTTTTTAGGGCTTTGTGGCTTGATTTTGGCCGCATGTAACTCGGTTTATGAAAAAATGCCGGTGGGCATTGGTCCTGAATATTCGGAGTTGAAAAAATCTCCTTGTGCCTGTTTGGAATTGAAAAAAGCACCGGAATTGCCTGAGTGGTTTTCGTAAGTTGAGGAGGGGCTATGGCACCATCTGAAAACACACAGAAACATTCTGTTTCTTCCCGCGAAGTTTTGCAGGAGGAGCGTTATTTATGGATGTCTCGGGCTTTTGTGGTGATGGTAGTTTTGGCCATTATTTGTGATATTGTTTTGCTGATTGCCTTGGCTAATGTGACTCCTGTGTTGCGTGTTCAGCCGTTTTATATTTCAACAAAAGATAAAAATGAGCAAATTATTGATGTGGTGCGTCCTGCCCAGGAAGTATTAGATTCCGATACATTAAAAGGGTCTTATGTACGTCAATATTTGTTGGCGCGATATGGTATCGGATCCAACTGGCAAGAACAAGAAACACGTTGGGGGCCCGGTGGTATCGTGGAACAAATGAGCTCTAATACGGTGTATGACGAATTCAAAAAACAAGAATTGGTAAGATTGGGAAAAATGGCCCAAGAAGACAATATGACACGGGATGTTAAAATTTTGCGCGTGAATAAAACTCAGACTGCAACGGGTCCAAATGATGGGGATGTCTATGAAGCCAAAATTAAAATTAGTCAAATGAACCGCGTTTCGTCTGTGCCGGAAGAAACTTGGTGGATTGCTCGTGCTAAAGTTGCATTCCGTCCAGATGGAGAACCGCGCAGCCGTTCTCAAATCTTGCAAAACCCACTTGGATTTAAGGTTTTAAGTTTTGGTTTGGAGCCTTCGGAACCTGAAGAAATAAGACCATAAAAGTCGTTTTTTGTCTTCAACTTTTTCTCCAAGATATTTTTTTTTAAAAAAACTGAAAAAATTGCCACTTTTTACTGGACTTTCGTTTTATTTTTAGATACATTGGAATAAAGTAGAGTCTATGAAAAAGGAGGAACCGGTGAGTAAAAAGTTTTTATTAAAGGGAGTTTTACCCGTATTGACGGGTGTTTTGGGTGTTTTTGTTTCCCCTCTTTTTGCACAAACAAATGTTCCTACCGATCCACAAGCGGCACAATTAGCTGACGCTCTTGCTAACGCATCCGGCCAATATGATGAAGTGGATATGGATTGGTTGCGTTCAATGGGACAAGGATTGGGAATGCAACAAAAAGCGTGGAATAATCCATTGGCTCACATGGGTTCCGGACAAACAAAGCCAGGGTATTCCAAATATAACTGGACGCCAGATACTGTGTTGCCTGTGCGTGTTCGAGAAGGAATGATGACTTTGATCAATTTGCCGTCATGGGAATTGATTGAAAAAGTTCATATTGGTGCGCCGGAATCTTTCGGTGGGGATATTGTGGCGCCAAACTCAATGTTGTTGTATGCAGATCCAACCTATGTGGGTGTGGATAGTAACATGGTGATGTTTGGTCGTTCCGGAAATAGATACGTTTTCTATTTGCGCAGTGAAACCTTCAACACAGACAAAATTACTCAATCGGTGGTAGATGTTTTGGTGGGGCCACGTTGGACGCCTGTGGCTGATGGTGGCCAGTTGCGCGAGGGTGATGGGGTTTCCACAATGGCCTCTATGCCGTCTTTGAATATGATGGGTGCAACAACTGCACGTTCGACAACAAGTGCGTTGCAAATCAATACAGCCAATGAATGGAAAAATACGGTTCCAATGGATCCAGAAGCATTGAAATTTGACTTGGATATGTTCTTGCCAAATCCGGATGATGTTGATATTGCGCCGGATAATGTGTGGCGTGATAACATTTTCACCTACATTGATTTGGGCCCGAAAGCATTGACAATGACACAACGTCCAGTGGTCAGTTTATTGCAACAAGATTCAGAGGTGCCGGTGGGCTTTAGAACGCGTGGTCCAAACAGCCGATTGATTGTAGTAGAAGCCATTGGTGATTTGGTTTTGAGAAATGGGCGCAAAGTTATTTGCATCAAGATGCGTCGTGATCCTGCCGCTGGTTTGGAATATACGGATTACAGCGCGTTTAATTCTCAACCCTATGCTTATAACACTCAATTACCTGTGCGTGCGCCAGATATGCCGAATCCGGAAGTGACATACAGAGGAGGTTCTGTGTTGCATGGTAATAATCCGTATGCACCGGCTCAATTAGGTGCTGGAAATGGGGCTTATGCGACAGAAACTGGTGGATATAATCCGTATGCAACGGGTGGTATCAACCCATATTGTGATGACACATTAGGGGCTAATCGTTGTGGCGGTACAGCTGCATGGCAACCAATGGCGGCGATTCCTGCATCAGTCAGACAATCCAGTGCGGCTCGCGCTGAAATTGATGCTATTCAAGCCGACAAAGGTGTTGTGTTGCCGGTTGCTGCAAAAGAAAATATTGCTCTAGAATTTGGTACAGCCGGTGAAATTGCCGAGTTGGAAAAATTGTGGGAGCAAGTATATCGTGCAAATGGGGACTTGTTGGCCGGATATGATCCGTACTATTCTGTTGATACATCGGCAAATGGTGAAACAATGGATTTGTTCCGTTTGCGTGCGGGAACTGTGAAAGATGCTGAGACGGCAGATACGCTTTGCCGGAAATTGGGAAAACGCGGATATTCGTGCTCGGTCGTCAGAATTAAATAGTAGGGTGCTATGGCAGAAAGTCGGGAAAGTTTATCAGAGCAATCAAAACGCCGTACGACATGGATTCTGTCTGTGTTGGGTTTGATTGTTTTTATTCTGTTCCTGTTGGTTTTATGTTCTGTTCGTCAAAAGAAAAATAACAATCAACAAATCCGCCCAGTGGATGATTTTTCGTTGGCATCCACCGTTGATGATGGAAGTGGAAAAGATTCTCGTTTGCCTTCTTTCGGTGTGGGGGGCGCTGAATTGTTGGTTACACCATCAGAAGTCAGTATGGATCAAGTTGTGTTAGGTGGTTTGGGTGAAGCCGTTTTGGTCTTACGTGCTAAAAATGCGCCAATTGTCTTCTTACAAAAATATCTGGCAGAAAATCCGGAAAATGGATTTATGTTGGGCGGTCCTTGTATGGAAAAAACACAATTAAACGAAAATGATGAATGTTTGTTGAAAGTAACATGGAAGCCAATAACTGTTGGTACAATTCAAAATACTTTAACCATTGTTTGGCGTGAAGATAATCCTCGTGTGTTGAGGGATGAACGCACCCAAATTCAATTAAAGGGGAGTTCTACAGACTCTAAAGAATGTGTTTGTTGTGAGGTAGAAAAGGAAAAGGGTACAAAACATCGTCGGCAAGTAATGTTGGCCAATGGAGAAACTCGTGATCTGAAAGATGGTGAAACCGTTGATGGTGAATTGTTGCGTGACGAAAAAGGTAATATCGTTCCGGGCGTGGTCGTGGAACCAAAACGGATTGCTTTAAGTTTGAAAAACGAATACTTGGGAGAAGTCACAGAATACAGAACGGTGGAAAAAGATGGTGTTACATTGGGCCGTTTGTTGGGTGATGACACATTGGTTGATACAGAGTTGAATGTATTGGGTGCTGCGTTACCGGTGACATCTGTTATAAATGCCCAAGGAACTGTTATTGGTAAGTTTTTGATTGAAAATAATTCAATTAAAGTCATAGATAATCACGGCGATACAATTGGGTATCCACGTGTTGATGGATCTGTTGTGGATAGTACTGGCTCAGAAATTGGTACTGTTCGTGATTGGGGTTATACATTAGATTTGTCGGGTAATTTGTTGGGTGCTATTTTACCAACGGGTGATATTATCAATGGCGACAATAAAGTCGTGGGACATTTGCAACAAAATGGTTTTGTGACAGATTCCAATGGTACATTGTTGGGTCGTATTGTGCCACAAGGTGTGGCGGTTGGAACAAATGGCACATCGTATGGTGTTGTGGCGTTAAATGGACAAGTGAAAGATAATTATGGTCAAATTGTCGGTCGTGTTATGCCGGATGGCACGGTTGTTGATGGCAAGTTGAATGAATTGGGGGCCGTTGTGCGTCAAGGTTTGATCGCGGATGTTAAAGGAGTTATCGTTGGCTTTATCAATTCTGAGGGAAAGGGTGTTTCTAACAAAGAAACAATGATTGGTTTTGCGGGTCCAGATGGTATGGTGACAACTGGCAAGAAAACTATCGGGGGAGTTTTGCAAAAAGGAAAAGTCGTGGGGAATGCTTGCAATGTGTTAGGATCGGTTTATCCAGATGGTCAAGTTATGTCCCAAGATGTTCAACCCACGGGCGTTGTGCGGGCTGATGGATATGTTTTGAATAACAAAAACAAAGTGATTGGTGTGGTGGTGCCACGGGGAACAGTAATGGCTGAAGGGTGTCGTTTAATGGGCCTGATTTCCTTGACCGGTCAGGTTGTGAATAAAGAGGGAATGTCAGTTGGTTGCGTGAATATGCAAAAGCGTGCTGTCAAAGCCAATGGCGTAGAAATAGGGGCTATTACACCGGTTGGTGTGGCAATTTCTCCAGATGGCAGCGTGAAGGGTTATATTCGCTATGATGGTCGTGTGATTGATCGCGAAGGAAAAGTGATTGATTGTGTGGATCCCAGCGGCTTGTTACAAGATGCAATGAATTTGGAAAAGGGCGTTGTATTGGGTGATAATGGTTTGCCGTCTGGATTGATGGCGATGTCTGGCAAATGTTTCAATGAACGTAATGAAGAAGTTGGCTCAGTGGCGTTTAACGGATGGGCTTCCGATAAACAGGGCCACATGATTGGTTTTATGCCGCCTAATGGGGTAATTGTTTCAGTAACTGGTGCTGTTTTGGGTACCTATAATCGTTTATTGGGTGAAGCGTTAAATGCCAACGGAGATGAATTGGGGCGCGTGATGCCAGATTTAACAGTTTTGAATATGGCTGGAAATCAAGTTTTGGGTTCTTTGATTCCACAAAATACAACATTTGTTGGATTGAATGGTGAATTCGTCGGTATGTTGAGTTTGGATGGACAGGTTGTGGATGAAACAGGTCAAGTCGTTGGAAAGGTGATGTCTGATGGCGCGTTGTATAGTACGAACAATGTCTTGATTGGTGCGGCTGTTCCGACAGGCGTGGTGTTATCCGCGATGGGAACTCAGGTTGGTTGGGCAAATGCCAATGGGGATGTTATGTCAAAAGGAACCCGTATTGGATCTGTTTTGGGTAATGGTTTGGTTGTGAATCCAGATAATCGTGTGATTGGTCGTGTGTGGATGCCGATGTCTGTAGTTGTGTCTGGCGAGGGTATGTCTGGAACGATTGTTCCAAGGGCAACCAGTAAAACGGATACAATGTCTTATCAATTAGCGGCATATGATAAAGCCGGCAATTATTTGGGGGTTGTGTCACCGTTTGGAACAGTTTTAACAACAGAAGGTCGTTTGGGTGGTGTTGCGGAGCCGATCGGTTTGGTGATGAGTACGGCTCATGAATTGTTGGGTTGGGTTACTTTCCGTGGCGAAGTGGTTGATGCCGAAGGAAAAGATATTGGTCGTTTGGGTCAAAACGGATTGGTGTTTGATGCCGATGGTTATGTAATCGGTTCGGTGATTCATAAAGGAACAGTGGTGGATCGTTCAGGAGCGTATATCGGACGTGTTTCTGCAGATGGTGCTGTTTACGGTGCAAACGGGCTGACGGACTTTGTGGTCGGTGCCGAAGGATATGTATGGAATAATGATCTGTCTTCCGTTGGTCGGGTATTGCGTGAAGGTATTGCTGTCGGTGGCGCTGGACAAATGTTGGGCTGGACGGCCATTGATGGTCGTATTATGAATAGCACGGAAGTTGTTGGTCGTGTCAGTTTGGATAATCGTGTGTTGGGCGAAAATAATGCAATTGTCGGTGGCTATGTGCCATTGGGAACGCCCTCTATGCACGAAGATATTCGTCAAAGCGGTATTGTGACGGAATCGGGTGCCGTTATGGCTGTTAGTGGTCGGAATTTAGGTGTGGCATTGGCGCCGGATTACACAATGGAAAATGGGGCCCTAAATGGTCGTTTGCGGACAGGTTCTTTATATGTGCGTAACTTGCGAGATGATGGTGAAGTCGGTGGGTTAAATTTGGATGGAACCGTGTATCGCGACAACAGCACAAAGCAAGTTGGTACCGCCATGATGAATGATTATGTGATGGATGCTGATAAGAAATTGACCGGAGCTGTTGTTCCGATGGGGTTGATGTCACAAATCAATTTAAGTCAGGCGGGCACTGAGTTGATGACGGGTGCTTTATGGTTGGGTGGGCGTGTTCAAGGAAATGTATCCGGTATGGGTGTATTGTATAAAAATGCTGGAGTTATTTCCGGATCTGTGACACCACCGGCGACCATTATTGACCGCGTGGGCGCTGTGGTCGGCCAATTAGATGCCAAAGGTCAGGTTGTTGATTTTGCTGGTAAGGTGTTGGGTGTTAAAACACCATTTTATTCGGCGTTGACACCGGAAACATTATGGATCGGGGGACAAATCAAAACCGGTGCAATCATTGATGACTATGCACGCAAAGTGGGTGTTGTTGCGGCTGATGGAACGATTGTTGGATCTGACAGGGGATTCAAAGGCCGCGTTTTGGCGGATGGATCGTCTGTTGGTGTGGATGAGCGGGCTGTGTATAACACAATGCCTTATAACGGGCACTTGGTGGCGCAGGGGTTGCCAATCGGTTATGGCCGAAATGTGTTAGGGCGGACAACGGTTCATGGCGATATTATTGATTCCTCAGACAAGATTATTTATAACTTATTGGATGATGCTACTGTTTTGGGTAAAGAACGGCCTTTGGAAGGTGTTGTTGTGCCATTTTATCCAGCTATTTCTCATGACGATACAATAATGGGAACAATGGATGGTGATGCCAGAATGATGTCTTCTGCTGGAGAAGATTTGGGCTTTGTAGATTCTGCAGGGGCCATTTTCCCGCACGAAGTGAAATCGGAATTGGAGGAAACAAAGAATATTGGTCGGGTGATTCCGGATGCTTTGGTGACGACAGATTCTTGCTCGATTGTCGGCCAAACAACGTATAATGGTGAGGTGGTCAATGGTCAAGGAAATATCGTTGGCCGTATTCAACCGACGTTGTATGCCACAAATGCCCAAGGGAAGGTTTTAGGTCATACAGTTGTGTATGGACCGGTGACCAGCGAACAATTCAGTCGGACATCTGTGTTTGTTGGCCGTACGCTGCCTGATTCTACGGTGGTGGATCCGAATGGTGTAACCATTGGTTGTGGGCAAACAGATACACGCGTTGTAGATCCGAACGGAAATACAATTGGTTGGGTGCGTGAACGTGGTCCTGTGTTTGGTACAAGTAAGAAGATGGAAGGTCGTGTTGACGCCATGGGTAACGTGATTTGTATGGATGGACGTAAATGTGGTGTGATCGTCGGTGGCAAAACGGCTATATGGGTTGACGAAAATGGGGAAAGAAAAGGTTGGATGGCCCCCAAATCGACCAGTTTAGGCTTTAATAAAGATGGCACATTGAAGTATGCCGTGACGGCAGAAGGTTGGGTGAAAGATCCGGAAACGGGAGAAGATTTATTCCAGTGGGATTATAAAAAGAATGAAATGGTCTTGCCGGATGGCACCAGAATTAAACCAGATGGCGATAACTTCGTGATTTTGTATGATATGGCAAACAAACCTGTTGCCAGATTGATTGGTTGCGAATTGCGCAAATTGCCTGGTGGTGAAAAGATGGCGGCCTTGATGGCAGATGGGGCTTTGCGTGACGATAATAACGATATCTTATTGACGGTGACCCCAGATGGTAAGGTGTATAATCCTGATGGATCTCAATATGGTCAGTTCCGCGGTATTGGATTAGATTTACGCAAGTGTGGATTGTCCAGTGCTAACATGATTGGTTCTGGTCGGAAGATTATTTTGAAGGGCAAACCATTTACGGTTGAAAATGGATCTTTGGTTGATTCTAATGGTAATATCGTGGGTTATATGGGCGAAGATGGTCGGCCGTTTTTCTTTGAAAGTGACAAGATTGATGGGCCGATAGAAGTAAAACGCGAACCACCGGTCATGCCAAAACCGATGACAATCACGCCTGAACAACGGCAAATAATGACAGAGTTGATGTTTAATCGGCGCAAACAAATGCGTGAAAAGATGAGCTCTACGCCGGGTATTATTCCGGGCCCTGAAATTTTGGCAAAAGCAAAGAAACATCAGGACAAGGATTGGTCCAGTATTGGGGCGGGCAAGTCTATTTCTACATGGCCTGTGGATATGACACATGTGTTGTTAAAAGACAAGGCAATTCCAGCCGTATTGACACGTGCAATAGATTCTCGGTATGCAGATGTTCCTGTGACTGCGGTGGTGGAACGTCATATTTATGCAGAAGAAGGACGTAATATTTTGATCCCAGCGGGCAGCCATTTGATTGGTAAGGCTGAAAGTGGTGGCGATGGCGATTCGGGCAAGGCCGTCAAATTGAGCATTTCTTGGGAACGTTTAATCAGACCTGATGGTGCTGCCTTTGCTATTGAGGCCGTTTCTGGTGACGCGATGGGACGTGGCGGTGTGGCAGCGTATTTGGATGAACAGATGTTCAAAAAATATACGGCACCATGGTTATCCACAGCAGTTGAAATCTTTGCTCTAGAAATGACTTCTCTCAATGAAAAGAGTGGGGCAAGCGGAAATTCAGTGGGTCATGATGTGCGTCAAATGATTTCCGATCGTATGGAAGAAATGTTCAACCAGATGATAGACGAAGCAAAAGAAGTGCCGAATATCGTGTATGTGCCATCTGGAACGCGGATTACAGTGTTTGCTGGTCAAGATTTGTGGTTGCGTGCCGTGTCGGATGATCAGGCGAAGTTAGAGGCAGAAAATGGTAAGCCCAGCACAAAAGCTGGGACACCCCCTAGCGAATATAATCCGATGAAAAAACGTGAGCCGCAAGAGGGAAATGAAGAAAATTCTTCAAACGAAAATAAAGGACAACCCACAGGCGGCAGTCCTAACGTTGCAGGCGGGAGTTCTGTTGGCACCATCTATCCGGCCGAAGAACCGAATATAGATGATCGTCTTGTGCAACCCGTTTCCCAGCCGCCAACAGGGTCAAAGTCGTATTTTTAAGGAGGATGTAATGGTTGCTCGTCCAGATTCACATCGTATTTTAGAAATGGCTTTGAAACCATTGGCCTATTGGTATTCCCAAGATAATGTGGAAGACGTTGCCGTCAATAATCCGGGGGGAATTTGGTTGCGTTTAAGGGGGCGCCATGCGCATCCGTGGCATTATTATGAAGATCCCAAATTAACGCGCGAGTATTTGACGAACATCATGTACATTATTGCCAACAGCCAAGACAAACCCTTTGGGGAAGAAGTGGGTGTGCCGGCTCTTTATACAGAATTGCCGGGAGGACACCGTTTTGCAGGTATTGTTGGCCAAAACGTGAAATATGATGAAAACGATTTGGAAGGCGGTGTGGCGATGGATATTCGTGTGTATCGCCCGGATGTGGATATTCACATGGATCAATTCGGATTGGTTCAAGGTGGTCGTTTGCATCAAATCAATAAATTAAAAAATGTGGAAGATCCGGATGATCCATATGATCGATTGGTTTTATCCATAAAGCGTGGCGACCATATTTTGATCAGCGGTGGTACGGCGACTGGTAAAACAACCTTCTTGAATAATATGTTAAAGTTATTGGATGAGCATAAACGCATTATTACGGTGGAAGATACGCGTGAATTGATTGTACATCAACCAAACCGCGTGCATTTGGTGTTGGCGCGTACTGAAGCCAATAACAAATTTGATTATCGCCAAGTGGTGGATTTGGTTGTGCGTTTTACGCCGGATGCGATTATCGGTGGAGAAATTTCAACATCCAATGCGGGAGCTATTTGGGAATTGATGAATTCAGGCCACGAAAACTGCTTTGCCACGATCCATGCCGAAAGTCCTGAGGCCGCGTATCAAGCGTTTATTTCCCGCATTATGCACACCAATCCGGAATTGGATCAGGAAAAAACTCGCAAAGAAATGAAAGAAAAATTGCGCGTTGTTCAGATCAACAGAGATGGTAATATTCGTGCCATTACGGCAATTACTTAAAGGGGAAAATTATGGCACGTGTTCCAACATTATATATTGCTCGGACTGCGGATGGAAACGGATTAGCGTTGCCATCATATTCATCTAAGTATCATATAGGATTGAATTTACAGGCGGCCATTCCCTCCACCTTGCGATTGGAGCCGGGTGATAGGGCGTATATGCCGTGCGGTTTTGCTATTGGCGTTCCTGCCAATTATTGTGGTTTGGTGGTTAGCCAGCCGGAATTAGCGCGCGATCAAGGGCTGATTGTATTAGATGGTCCTCAAGTGGTGCATCCTGCCAGTCGCGATCCGTTGTTTGTATTATTGCAAAATATGTCTGCCCATCAAGTGGTGGTCCATCGTGGGGATATTGTTGCGCAAATGTTGATTGTTCCGGCTATTCAGGTGGCTTGGAAAGATGTGACAAATGGTGCGGCAATGGTAGGTGGTACAACCTCGGAAGATAAGGTTGTGTTGGAATCGGGTGAAAAAGAAGACCATTCAAAAATGGTATCGTCGCGCCGTGTTTATAAGGATATTCGGCATCGGTTCAGCAAGGAGGATGAAAATGAAAAAGCTGAATAAGGTAGTGTTTGCGGCGATTTTATTGACAGCCTTTGGCGTTTGTGCCGAAGAAACCGGTTTTCAATCTTTGAAATCAGACCAAGTGAATTTGCGCGCCGGTCCTGCAGAACGTTTTCCGATTAAATGGGTCTATCAGGAACGCAATTATCCCGTGGAAGTAATAGATTCTTTTGAAATGTGGCGGCAAATCCGTGAAGTAGATGGGACGTTGGGTTGGGTGCATCAAAAAATGTTAAAACCAACGCGTTATGTGTTGATTCAATCCGAAGATAAGTTGTTATCAACGCCGACCGTTTCCGGCAAAGTTATTGCCTATGTACAGCCAGGCGTTGTGGGAAAAGTGCATTCGTGCCCGGCTGGCGATTATTGTCGGTTGCAATTCGTTTATCAGGACAAACAAATTGAAGGATGGTTTCCCCGCCGTTTTGTCTGGGGATTATATGACGGTGAAGTCATAGAATAATTATTTGCATTTATAGATAGCAGCAGAAGGATTGACCAAACGACACGAGAAAGCGTCGCTACGAACAAATTCGGCCCTTTTGTTTGTTCTGGCACAGGCAGCATCAGCTAATTCCTTTGTTTGTTCCACATCGTGCCAAATGGGGTTATAGCAAATGGCCGGATTTTTATTGGTGGATAATCCAACAGGTGTTTGTTTGCCCGCTTCACGTCGTTGATCTTCAAATGGCACAAATTGGCTGCAAGCGTTTAATAACAGCGCCAATGATAACAAAATCAAACTATTTTTCATCTTTAACATGGACCACCCGTTGCGGATATGGAATCTCAATGTGATGTTTTTGGAATTCATCCCAGATAGCAAATCTTAAACGGCTTTTGACCGCTAAGCCCTTTGTGACATCTTTCAAAATGCCGCGCAATTCAAATTGAACGCTGCTGTCGGCAAAATCGGTGAGCAAAACAAAGGGTGCCGGCGATTCTGCTAATCCTTCTTCTTTTTTGGCAACATCCAATAAAATCTTTTCAACCAACCGCAAATCGGAATCATAGGAAACACCCACAGGAATAATGACGCGGCCCAAGGAATTGCCTTTTGTAATGTTTTCCAATTCGCGTGATAATACGTCCGCGTTCGGGATTAAAACGCTGGTTTTATCAAATGTTTCCAATTCTGTGGAGCGAATATGGATATTTTTTACAATCCCTTCATGGCCGCTGACACGAATCCAATCGCCTTTGCGAATAGGGCGTTCAAACAAAATCAACAATCCCGAAATAAAGTTATTGACCACATGTTGTAAACCAAAACCAATACCAACGGATAAGGCGCCAACGATAACGGCCAAACTTTCCAAATTCACGCCCAATAATGATAAACCGCCCCATCCGGCAATCACCCAACCGACATATCCCAACAATGTGACAAAAGAATAATAGATACCTTTGTCAATTTTATCGTGGTGTTGAATCCATTTCAACATGCCGCGCTTAATAACACGGAAGATCGTCAATGTCACCCAAATGAACAAAATGGCCTTCAAAATACCGGCGTAATTGATTTTGCTCCATTTGAAATCAGGAAAAACCACAGCCACGGTTTCGGGGTGCCAAATAGCATATCCGACCAAACCCAACAATGCGGCCCATATAACAACGTGGAACAACACGGCCACCCACATAGGCATCATGAATGGCTTTTTTTCTTTGGGCTGTTTTTCCATTACTCCCCCTTCAATCTTCAAATCAGATTATTTGGCAGAAACTTCGCCTTTGAGCAAGCATTCAATCTTGCAACAGGCATCGGCTTCTGACATTTTATAGATAACGGCGTATTCAGCGGCCAAGCGATCTCTTGCTTTTTCATAGACCTCTTTCTCGCTGCTTGTTTGATTGCTGATGGTTGGATCTTTATAAACCTCGCGAATGACCTCAGCCAAAGCAACGGGCTCACCTGTTCCGATTTTTGCAGTGTATTCAGCATTTCTTTTGTTCCATTGGACGCGTTTTGGTTTCACTTTCTTGCACAAAACCTTTTCAGCCGCTTCCATCATAACGGGTGTTGCAACTTGGCGCAACCCGGAATTCAAAGCCTTTTGGGCCGGAATCTGCATAGTCATATCGTTTTTATTAAAGTGGATACAAATGCAATCTATGGTTTGTTCACCGATAGTCGTCGTTTTTCGGTCTGTTACTTGCCCCACACCATGCGCAGGATAAACAACAAAATCACCGGGATTAAATGTATAGTCTTTTGACATCGTTTCTCCGTTTCATTTTCGTTTTCCCTCAACGACAAGCAGTGTACCACATTTTTCGGGCAAAAACCAGTAAAAAAACACAAAAAGTAAAAATATTTTCAAATGGTTAGAAAAAGGTTGCTTTTTGCCTTGAAATCTGGTATAATGGGCGGTTAGTGCGTAGGGCCTGTAGCTCAGTTGGTTAGAGCTGTCCGCTCATAACGGATAGGTCGCGGGTTCGAGTCCTGCCGGGCCCACCAAGTAAAGAAGTCATCGCGAAAGCGGTGGCTTTTTTCATGTTTTACAAATAAGGTGTTGCGACCGAAGCTGATTTGGGCTATATTTATAGCCGATGAGTAACAGAAATAAAAAGACAAAAAATAGCGCGATTAAACGGGGACTCGTCCTTGAGGGTGGAGCCATGCGTGGCATGTTCACATGCGGCGTGTTGGATGTTTTAATGGAAAATGGTATTACCTTTGATGGCGCCGCAGGCATTTCGGCGGGGGCTGTTTTCGGCTGTAATTTCAAATCAAGACAAATCGGCCGGCCTATCCGATACAACAAAAAGTATTGTCGCGATCCCAGATATTGCAGTATTTGGTCGCTGATCAAAACAGGAAATTTATACAACGCGGATTTTTGCTATAAAGACATTCCCGATTCGTTGGATCCGTTTGATCGGAAAACATTCAAAAATAATCCTTTGGAGTTTTTTATTGGCGCGACTGACTTGAAAACGGGTAAATGTGTATATCATAAATGTACTGATGGTGGTAAAACCGATATCAAGTGGATGCAGGCATCGGCCTCAATGCCGTTGGTGTCACGTCCTGTTTCGGTGGATGGACACTTGTTGCTTGATGGCGCGATTGCGGATTCCGTGCCTTACAAATATATGGAACAAAAGGGCTATAATCGCAATTTAATTATTCTAACGCAACCCGATGGATACAGAAAAGAGAAAAGTGAATTATCTTTTTTAGTAAAGATTGTGCTGCGTAAATATCCCGCATTCGTAAGGGCGGCACTTTCACGCTATAAAATGTATAACAAACAGATGGAAGAAATTAAAGAAAGAGAACAAAAGGGGACTTCGTTTGTGATAAGACCTCCGGAATCGCTGGGGATCAGCCGTACGGAAAACAATCCCGATGAATTGGAAAGGGTCTATCAAATGGGACGTCGTGAGGCAAAAAGGGCTCTGCCAGCATTAAAACGCTTTTTGGCTTTGTAAGTGAATAACCGTAATTTCAGATGGCGCTAAAAAGCGCATTTGCGGGCCCCATTGGCCGGCTCCGCGCGATACGTATATGCGCTCTTTCGGATAAAAGCCGGACGACAGGTGGTGATTGCCAAGCCAACTGAGTATATGAAAAGGAAAGATTTGTCCACCGTGCGTATGGCCCGACACCTGTAAATCAAAAGGTAAATTTAGTGGTGTTGGGCTGTGAGAAATCAAAATAGTGTAGGACGATTTTGGTGCGTCGGATAAAACCTCGCGTGTTTTATCGGGCAATCCTAAGCGCGTCGTTGTCCTGATATCTGCAACGCCAGCCAAAACCAAATCAGGAGATATTTGAACTTTTCTGTTTTCAATGGATTTTAATCCCAAATCTGACAACATATCCATGGCCGTGCGATAGCCAATATAAAATTCGTGATTGCCGCTGACAAAATAAACACCTTGTTTGGCATTTAGGTCCGACAAAATAGCCGTTATATTTCGGATGGTGTCGGGGTGGTCATCAACGATATCACCTGCCAGTAAAATCAGGTCGGGCTGGAGCGCATTGGTTTGTGCAACAATTCCTTTGATTTTATCGGGATTTATGGTGCGGCTGATATGCAAATCGGACAAAACAACAATGGTTCGCGAGGTTTGGATTTTGGTGTCTGTTAAAGTGATATGCCGATAAGCGGGAACCTTTGTTCCTTCATACAAACTCCATAATGCACACAAAAATGCAATCACAAGTGTCGCCCAATTGATGGGGTTAAATATGGCGGGCTTAAAGGGGGATGGTGCCCATTTGAACCAAGATAAAATCACCCAGATAATATCTCTCAAAAAGGTTAAAGAAAAAACAATAACCGCAAAAACATAGATAAAATATACAACGGATTCTATCCATGCAAAATGACGTCCGTAAGCATCGGCAAAGTTTCGGGAAATAATCACGGGCGAAACAGCGATTACAACACAAATCAAAAAGCCCAATAATTTAATCCAAAACGGAAAACCGCTGCATGCAAAATAGCGCACAAAAACGGGCATTGTGATACATAAACCTAACAATGAAACGACAATGGCAATTTGTAAATGCATTTGCGAATCCTTTCTGGTATTAAAATAGCATATTTATTTTATCCAAGCAATATTAATGTTTGACAGAGGGCGTTGTTTGTGGTATTCATGAGGTATGAGAATGCAAGATTATTTCAGATATTTACTTTGGCGTTTGGGGCGTCGTCAGACCGTTCCGGCGGCCTTTATCAACGATGTTCCTATTTTGGAAAACGGCGAAGTGATGGTTGATATCAAGCAGGACGGATCTTTGCAGTTTCATCGTGATTTGAAAAAACAAAAATCAGTGTTTTTGCGGGTTAAAGTATATCAGTTGTTAAAACAAGCCCAACGGACATTGCCCAAAGGGTATTACTTCAAAATTTGTTCTGCCTATCGTTCTTTAATAGAACAGCGGCAATTATGGGATGAAGAATGTCGTCGCCAACAAGCGGCTCATCCAGAATGGACGCGCGCTGAATTGTTGCGTCGGGTGAAGGCGGTTTATGCAGATCCCAGATTTGGATTTGGCGGGCATCAAACTGGTGGGGCATTGGATGTGACTTTATGTGACAGCAAAGGGCATGATTATGATATGGGAACGGCTTATTTGGAAATGGGAAAATCAACACCTATGTGGGCGTTGAGGTTGAGCCGCGAAGCCCGTCGCAATCGTCGTATTTTATATCGTGCGATGGCCAAACAGGGGTTCCAAAACTATCCGCCAGAATGGTGGCATTATTGTTATGGCGATCGCATGTGGGCTGCCTACAAGCGCAAGAAAAATGCTTTTTATGGCCTGATTGAAAAGGAATAAATGAAGTTATATCATTACGTGACAAAGGGAAACAATGTGATGGATGTTGGTTTGTTGTCCATCAGCCGAAATCCCGCGGCAGATATCAATTATTATACCAAACGATCTGGGCGCAAAACACATAAAGGCGTGTGTGCGTGGATGGAAAAGTGTTTCAAGGGGCGGTCGCGTGCTATTCGTTTTTTTACAACGCCGCTTTCTTGGACAAAGAAAAGTTTGCGTCTGAAAGAATTGGTAGATACATGCGATTTGTTTGAAGTCAATGTGGATGCGTTGGCAAAAGACGGATTGATTGAGGCGGTGTATGTAAAGCCTTCCGTGTTTGATGAACGATATTTTTCAGAAGAAGATCGCAAAAAATATCTTCGCAACGGGGCGGATGAAACATTGATTCGGCTTAAATCCGTAAAGGAAATTGACTATGATTATCAACAAACATGGGATATTTGTGATGACAGCAAGGGGCTGCGCATGGCACCGCTACAATTCTATGTGTTGGTGATTAAAGGGGGCGTTGTACCGCCTAAATATTTACGCAAGATTCGTTAGTTGTGTTAAAAGTTTTTGCAACAATTCCGATGCTTGTTTGGGGGCATCTTGCCAAAATTTTTCATAAATTTCTTTTTGGTTATGCTGTCCGACGATATCACTAATTTGTCGGGTAACAATCAATGGACATTTGTAGTGAAAGCAACTTTGAGCAATTGCGGTGCTTTCCATATCTACAGCTAAAGCTTGTGGAAAATTGGCTTTGGTTGCTTGTAATTTTTCAGGTTCG
>JAFPYW010000019.1 GCA_017394405.1 Alphaproteobacteria bacterium | reverse complement strand
GGATCCAATTATCACTGCCACAATCAACCAAAGCAACGGATGAAATTTCAAATCACGAATGCTACCCGTTACCGTCCAATAAAAATGTTCATCTGGACGCAAAACTTGGCTCACCAATCTTTCATTACTCATAAGCGACCTCCTTTTTTATATATTATAACAAAATAAAATGGAAAAATAAACTACTTTTTTCAGAAAACGCATAAAATGATAACTCATTGACATATAATAATATTTTTTTACATATAAGGACTAGACAATTTGCAAATTGCACCCCAAAGTTATAGTGCTTCAAATGATCATTTACAGAAAGGAGAATCTCATGAAGAAGTATTTGTTATCAACTTTGGCTGTTGCTGGTTTAATTGGCATGACCGCACCAGCACATGCAACAGATAATTCAATGGCCATGTCTTTTTCTGATCCTTATGCTGTTATACAAGCAGGATTCGGTTTTGGACAAAAAGATTACAAGGAAGCCGCCGTCTTTGCTTTAGGTGCCGGCTATCATATGAATCAATATTTGAAATCTGACATAACCGTCGGATTGCGCGCATGGGGAAAAGCTAAGAAAGACGGACACAGCGCAGACGTGTGGACCGTTCCGGCTTTAGCCAATTTGTACGCATCTATGCCGTATCAAAACTTTGAACCTTACGTCATGGGTGGCTTGGGTATGGCCTGGAACAAATCCGACAGCACACACGAAGTCAAAGGAGATGAAAAGATGTCCTTTGCCTGGACAGCGGGTGCTGGTATTGGTTATCGGTTGACATCTTGTTGGGGTTTAGATTTGGGCTATCGCTATGTTGATTTGGGTGAAGGTAGATCCAAAATCAAAGCCACGGGAGACCGGATCAAAAAGAATATCAGATCTCATGATATCTTGTTATCCGCCAGGTATTATTTCTAAGACCTATACGGATTCAGAATGGGGGGCATTTATGCCCTCCGTTTTTGGTTTGTGGTATCTTTTTCTGAAAAACGCATTTCTAACTCACACACAAATGCCAACGCAGCGATCGCAACCATTTCTTGCGCTTTAACAAAGCCGATTTGTTTCAAAAACGCAGACAAAGAACAAAATTGAGGACCAACGTAATTTTGAACAGCCGCTTTATTCAATACTTTTCTGATCGTGCGCACTCCTTGACAGACTAAAGTCTATTATACGCACCATCATATAACTAAAAAACACAAAAGTCAAATAAAAGGTGTATTTATTTTTAATTTTCTACTTTAAGTTGTATTTTAATTCAAAAAAATCCCCAAGCATTCACCTGGGGATTACTTTTTATTTTTGACTTATCTTGCCAAGGCTTTGCGACCTGGGAAGCGGGCGCGATCACCCAATTCTTCCTCAATACGAATCAATTGATTGTATTTTGCCAAACGATCAGAACGGGAAAGAGACCCCGTCTTAATCTGTCCACAGTTTGTGGCCACTGCGATATCAGCAATTGTGGCATCCTCTGTTTCACCAGAACGGTGAGATAGAACTGCGGTATAGCCAGCTTTTTGAGCCATACGGACGGCTTCTAATGTTTCGGTCAAGGATCCGATTTGATTCACTTTCACCAAAATAGAGTTGGCAATGCCTTTTTCAATACCCATAGCCAAACGTTTGGAGTTTGTCACGAACAAATCGTCGCCAACCAATTGGATACGGTTGCCTAAAGTTTTTGTCAGCATATCCCAACCTTCAAAATCATCTTCGGCCATACCGTCTTCCAAAGACACGATTGGGAATTCGTTCACCAAGTCTTCATAGTATTTCACCAATTCAGCGTTTGTAAAGACTTTGCCCTCACCTTTCATGTTGTACTTGCCATCTTCATAAAATTCACTAGAAGCAGCATCCAAAGCGATACACACATCTTCGCCTGGTTTATAGCCGGCAGATTCAATGGATTTCACGATGAAAGCCAAAGCTTCTTTTGCAGAGGCAATATTTGGAGCAAATCCACCTTCATCACCCACGTTTGTGTTCATACCAGCAGCCTTTAAGTTTTTCTTCAAAGCTTGGAACACTTCAGCACCCATACGAATGGCTTCGCGGCAATTTTTAGCACCCACAGGCATAATCATGAATTCTTGGATGTCAATTGGATTGTCGGCATGCTTTCCACCGTTCAAAATATTCATCATTGGAACAGGTAATGTCACGGCCTCTTCACCACCAATATAGCGATAGAGTGGTTGTTTAGCACTGATAGCAGCAGCTTTTGCCACAGCCAAAGAAATGCCCAAAATGGCATTGGCGCCACAACGACCTTTGTTTTCCGTACCATCCACAGCAATCATCTTGCGGTCAATGGCTTCTTGATCTGTGGCTTCCATACCCTTAACAGCGTCGGCCAATTCACCATTAGCGGCGGCAACAGCCTTCAAAACACCCTTACCATTAAATCTGGCAGAATCTCCATCACGCAATTCAACGGCTTCATGCACACCTGTGGAAGCACCACTTGGCACAGCGGCCCGTCCAAAAGATCCATCAGCCAACGTGACATCCACTTCAACGGTTGGCGTGCCACGAGAATCTAAAATTTCACGAGCTTTAACATTTGTAATTGTACTCATTTTTCTTTCCTTTCTTATTATTTATCTTTGTTGTTGCAAAAAATCACTAGCAACAACTTTTCCTTTTTTAACATCAGGCGCAATCGCCCTGTCAAACGCTTGCCGCTTATCTTCCGAAACGCTTTCATAAGCATACATGCAGCGGTAAATAAACTTCAAAAAATGTTCTCGTGTTTCGTTTTCTGCGAAAGTTGAAACGCCATAACCCTTTTTCAATTCAAAGGGATGACCTGTAATAATTTCAAATATTTGGGGACCAAATTCTTCACGAAATGGTTTGCGTTCCCGTTCACGATAATCAGACACAGGAATGCTGATTAAATGGTGTAAGCCCTTTACGACATCCTTTAACTTGTCTTGTTGTGGGGCAAATTTTAAGGCAATTTTGAACTGATTTAGCGGATAATCGTCCCAAACCCAACGCCATTCTGTATAAACATTCAAATCTCTGAATCCAGCAGGCACAATAGATTCTTTATCAAATTCTTTGAGCCACGCCAATGTTTCGGCCGAAGGTTCATGATTCTTTTTAATTTGATTTGAAATATCCAAAACTTTTATAGGAACAACTGACTCTTTATCGAATTTTTCCAACCACGCCAAAACACGTGGGGTCAAAGGGCGTCCATGCGCAACAGCATCTTTAATTTGCTGTACCGTATCATATATTTTTTGAGCCCGAACTTGCCGTCTTTTTTCTTTTAAGTGAGCAATTTTTCGTTGAATCCATGTTTTTCTTTGTGGTGTCATTTTTATCTCCTAACGGGTTGTTTGTTGTTGTGCGGGACTCACAACTTTTTCTTTTTTAATGCGGGGCAACACGGCCTTGTTAAATTTTTCTCTAATCTCTTGTGGTGCATTTTTATAGATAAAAATTCCCCTGTAAATCAAATCCAAAAAATTACGATTGATAATGTCTTGTACTTTGATGAGACATTCAAATTTGGGAAAACCATAAGGTTCGCCCGTTACTTCACGAAAGATGGTGTAACCTAAACGATTTTGAATATAACCCACACGCTCATCCCCCGTATTCCCGGTGGCAATAGCATCCAAGTCACGAACAATACCTTCACGCACTTGCGGATGACGAACCATTTTCACGATCTTTTCAAAAACACCCAAAGTAAAGGACTTGCTCGTCCATTTGAATTCACTCAAATCCACATCGCGATAAGATGCAGGAACACCACGAGGCGCGCGCAAAAAATCATCAAATGCTTTATCTTCTTCGCGTTCTTGACGGCGCTTCCGATAAGCATCACGAATGCGTTGCAGAAAACTTTTCTTTTGCTCAACGGCTGTATTAGTCATTATTTTCTCTCCTTCTTTAATTCCTCAACCAATTCATCCATCGGCAGACTTTTTGCCAACGTATCTAATGCTTTCAAATTTCCCAGCATCGTTTCCAATTGATCCAATGGAATCATATTCGGGCCATCACTTGGCGCGGAATCTGGATGTTCATGTGTTTCCAAAAAGATCCCTGCAATTTTTGCCGTAATAGCCGCATTCGCCAAGGTTGGAGCAAACTCACGCTGACCACCGCTTGCGCCACCCAAAGCGCTTGGTTGTTGCACAGAATGCGTTGCATCAAAAATCACAGGATAACCCGTTTCCTTCATTTGGGGCAAACCCCGCATATCCACCACCAAAGTATTATAACCAAAGCTGGTCCCGCGTTCTGTTAAAAGGATATTTTCGTTCCCCGTACTGGCAATCTTATTTGCCACATTTTTCATATCCCATGGTGCCAAAAATTGACCCTTTTTCACATTGATTGTTTTGCCCGTCTTACCGGCCGACAACAATAAATCAGTTTGACGACATAAAAACGCCGGAATTTGCAAGATATCCACCACTTCGGCCGCAACAGCACATTGATACGGCTCATGAATGTCAGTTAAACACAATACGTTCAATTTTGATTTAATATCAGCAAACGCCTGCATCCCGGCATCCAATCCCATTCCGCGGATACCATTCACACTTGTGCGATTGGCTTTATCAAATGACGCTCTGAAAATAAAAGGAATTTCCAACTTTGCAGTCAACTCCTTTAATGCAGCAGCCATTTCCATACCATGCGATGCACTTTCCATTTGGCATGGCCCTGCAATCAACACAAAGGGTTGGTCATTATTTAAGCAAACATCACCAACGCGAACCGTTTTAGACATTTTATTCCTGAGTTTGACCTGCGGATGATGGAACAACGCTTACCGGAGCATTATGATTGTTATTTGCAGCCATAATAGTCAGCAAAATTGTTGCCGCACAAAAAGCAATGAAAAAATACTTTGTCAATTTGGACAGGGCATTTCCCGCTTGACGAGCGGTCAAAAAACTATTCGCGCTTTGTCCTGTCAAACCGCCCATTCCGCCTTCGCTACGTTGTAACAAAACCAAAATAGTAATACCAAAGGCCAGTAAAATTTGAACAACCAAAACAAATGTATACATTTTTATCCTTTCAATTAAAGTTGAGTCTCCGCAATAGCCCAAAAACTATCCGCTTTTAAGGCCGCCCCCCCGATTAAAGCGCCATCCACATTGGCAACACCCAATAATTCTTTTGCATTTTCGGGCTTCACAGAACCACCATACAAAATACGCATACCATCCGCCACTTCTGCCCCCAAATTTTTGGCCACTTCCGCACGAATCGCTGCGTGCATCTCGGCTACGTCACTAGTCGTTGGAACCTTTCCTGTTCCAATGGCCCAAACAG
>JAFPYW010000018.1 GCA_017394405.1 Alphaproteobacteria bacterium | reverse complement strand
GTCTGATAATGAAATCACACTTCAAACGGCAAGTGGTACAGAAACTTTTGATCTTCGTAGTCCAAAGGGGATTCAAAGTGTTCGTGCCGAGGCAACCCCAATAGTTGTCGCCAAAGGTGGACGTGATTAAGTGTGATTAAAAAAGGATAAAAGCCCCGAGCAATCGGGGCTTTTTATTTTTTATGAAAAAGTGCTTGCAAAACTTTTTTAATGGCGTTAAGATATATTCACAAGACTCTCTTAAGGGGAAGAAATGTTAAAGAAATTTTTATTATTATCAACTATTTGTGTTTCTTTATCGGCACAAGCAACGACATTGAACGAGGTGTTGGATTATACCTATGAAAATAGTTGGAGCATTAATGCAGAACGCGCCGGACAACGGGCAACGGATGAAAATGTGGCTATTGCAAAATCTGGCTTTAGACCTCAAATCGCCGGTACTGGTTCTGTTGGACGTAGTTATAATAAAAACAAATATGATGGTTCCCCGATAAAAACAGAAATGTATAAAAACCCGAATGATGTAGCTATTCAGATGAAACAACCTATTTTTTCGGGCTTATCAACAGTTCAGGCAGTAAATGCTGCTAAAAGCCAATCTCGGGCAGGTCGTCATGGATTAGCCAGTACGGAACAAGGGGTTTTATTAAATGCAGTTTCGGCCTATATGGATACCATTCGTGATAAGGCTGTATTAGATTTGCGTGAGAATAATGAAAAAGTTTTGAAAGAACATTTGAAATCCTATCGCAAACGCTATAAAGTCGGTGATTTGACTCGTACGGATGTGGCTCAATCTGAGGCCAGATCTGAAGGGGCGACGGCAGCTCGTATTGCAGCGGAGGGAAATTTGAAGGTTTCTCAGGCCAATTTTTTCAGTGTTGTCGGTTTGGCTCCTGATAATTTGGAGGATGTCGTGGAGTTTAAGCATGATTTGCCAGCCACATTGGATGCGGCCTTGGACTATGCTATGGAACATAATCCGCAAATTAAAGCAGCAAAATATGCCAAAGATGCAGCCGAATATAGTGTGAAATCCAAAAAGGGTGATTTGTTGCCACAAGTTGATGTAACAGCTGCTGCCGGACGTCAGCATGAACAATTGACGGTGGATAAAGGGGATTATTGGCAGGTGAAGGCCAATTTGACTGTTCCTTTATATTCTGCAGGTGTTGATTATGCCACTATTCGTCAGGCACGGCAAAATGAAAACAAAGCAAAAATTTTGTGGGATAAAACCGTTCAAGATGTGCGTGCCGGTGTGATTAGTGCGTGGGAATATTACACAGCCAGCCAGGCTCAATTATCTTCCATTGAATCACAAATTAAAGCATCTAAAATGGCGTTGGATGGTGTGATTCGTGAAGCTAAGGTTGGTTCTAGAACCGTTTTGGATGTATTGGATGCTGAACAGGAACATTTGGATAACCAAGTGGCGCTTGTTCAAACCCATCGTGATGCAATTGTGTCTGGGTATGCTTTGTTGGCAGCAATTGGACGTTTGAACCCAACAGATTTGGGATTGTCAGTTAAACCATACGATCCAAAAGAATATTACGAAGACGTTAAGAACAAATGGTTGGGTTATAACATTTGAAGGGGGAATAATGTCTGGTGAACCGGAAGAAATGTCTATGAATGAAGTGTTGTCATCTATCCGCCAAATGCTGTCAGACGGGGATGAAACGGGTACGGAACCATTGGATTCCGAGTTGGAGGATATTTTTGTATTGACGCCAGCTATGCGTGTGCCGGAAGCCAGTGCAATAAACATCCAAGAACGGATGAAGGCAGCATTAAATAAATTGGCCGAACAAAAGGGAACTAAATCTTCCAATGATTATAAAGACATGGTACGCGCAGAGTTGCGACCGATAGTCAAGGAATGGCTAGCAGAACAAATGCCGTCTTTAATTGATCAAGCGGTAGAAAACGAAATAAATAAATTGTTTGGCTAAATAACTTGCCTTTTGTATAGAAATATGCTATCTCTTTAGAGATAGAAGGGGGAAAATGAGTCAAGACAATATCGCATCCGATATGATGGCCGGCCGTTTTCAAGGCGATCCGTTTGCTTTTTTGGGGCAGCATGAATCCTCAAAAGGGTGGGTGATTCGTACGATTCAGCCGAGTGCCAAGTCTGTTTCTGTGGAAACAGCAGATGGCCATGTTTTGGGCGAAATGATGCGTATTGTGCCGGATGGATTTTTTACCTTGGAATTACCAGATGCAAAATCTTATACTCCGTATGTTTTGAAAATTAAATGGTCGGATGATGGTGTTCAGACTACGCGAGATCCATATTCGTTTTTACCGGTTTTGGGTGAGACAGATTTATATTTGTATAATGAGGGAAAGCATTATCAAATCTATGAAAAGTTGGGGGCTCATTTAATAACTCATGATGGTGTGCCGGGGGCCTCTTTTGCGGTATGGGCACCGAATGCGACCCGAGTCAGTGTTGTCGGGAATTTTAATAATTGGGATGGTCGTCGTCATATGATGCGTCCGCGTGGGTCTAGTGGTATTTGGGAAATTTTTATTCCAAATTTAACCGAATGGGATATCTATAAATATGAATTGACGGACAATTCAGGGCGTTTATTACCATTGAAAGCCGATCCGTTTTCGTTTGTCCAGGAGGTTCGTCCTAAAACCGGTAGTTTGATTTATGATTTGGAATCATATACATGGCATGACGAAGAATGGTTGAAGAAACGTGCCAAAGTCAATGATCGTCATTCGCCAATTTCTATTTACGAAGTTCATTTGGGGTCATGGAAACATAAAGATGGTCGTTGGATGACATATTTGGAGTTGGCTGAGGAATTGCCAAAATATGTCAAGGAAATGGGTTTTACACATATTGAATTTTTACCTATGGCAGAACACCCCTATGATGGCAGTTGGGGATATCAAGATACAGGCCTTTATGCACCGACCAGCCGTTATGGAACACCAGGAGATTTCAGATATTTAATTGATCAATTGCATCAAGCCGGTATCGGAGTCATTATGGATTGGGTACCCTCGCATTTCCCCAAAGATGCCTTTGGTCTAGTGAATTTTGATGGAACGGCACTATATGAACATGAAGATCCGCGCTTGGGTGAACACAAGGATTGGGGAACAAAAGTTTATAATTATGGCCGTAACGAAGTCGCAAACTTTTTATTGGCTAATGCGCTATTTTGGATTCGGGAATATCATATTGACGCTTTGCGAGTGGATGCTGTCGCCAGTATGTTATATCTGGATTACTCTCGCAAAGAAGGTGAGTGGATTCCAAACAAATATGGTGGTCGTGAAAATTTGGAAGCTATTGATTTTTTGCGGCGTTTGAATGAGTTGGTTTTTGCGGAAAACACAGGTGTAACAACCTTTGCAGAAGAATCCACCGCGTGGCCTATGGTGTCGCGCCCGACATATTTAGGGGGCTTGGGCTTTGGTTATAAATGGAATATGGGTTGGATGCATGATACACTGAATTATATGAAAGAAGATCCTGTCAATCGCAAATATCATCATAACGAATTGACATTTGGTTTCTTGTATGCTTTTACCGAAAATTTTGTTTTGCCACTTTCTCACGATGAAGTGGTATATGGCAAGGGAACTATTTTGGGTCGTATGCCTGGGGATGAGTGGCAACGATTTGCAAATTTGCGGGCATATTATTCTTACATGTTTATGAGTCCTGGGAAAAAATTATTGTTTATGGGAGATGAATTTGGTGATCCGTATGAGTGGAATTACCGCGAAGAATTGCCTTGGGATATGTTAAATTATAACTTTCATAATGGCGTGCAACATATTGTAAAACAATTAAATTTATTTTACAAAGATCATCCTGAATTGTCCGATTTAGATTCGGAGGTTTCTGGTTTTGAGTGGATTGATGGATCAGATGGAAACAATTCTTGCTTAACGTTTATGCGCAAAGATACACGGGGTCATTCTTTGGTAGTGGCTTGCAATTTCACGCCTGTTCCACGATATAATTACCGTATTGGTGTGAATGAATCTGGTGTATATCGTGAGGTGTTTAACTCAGATGATAAAACATATGGTGGATCTGGTGTATCAAATCAGGGGGATTTGAGGACGGAGGATCCAGGTTGGAATTTTAAGCCGTATGCGTTGCAGGTTGTGTTGCCGCCTTTAGCTGTTGTAGTGTTTGAGTTGAAAAAAGCAGGGGAGAGTATAGTCAGATGACATATAAAGTGTTGCCGGGATTGCCTTATCCGTTGGGTTCTACTTTAGATAAGAACGGGGTCAATTTTGCGTTGTTTTCAAAGCATGCGACACGTGTTGAGCTTTGCCTGTTTGATCATGAAGGTAAAAATGAAGAACGGGTGGAATTGCCATATTATACTGATGAAGTTTTTCATGGGTATATTCCGGGCCTTAGTTGGGGACAACGTTATGCTTTCCGTGTGTATGGTCCCTATGATCCGGACAAGGGAATGCGCTTTAATCCCAACAAGTTGGTTTTGGATCCGTATTGTAAAAAATTGACTTCACCTTTGGAATCTCATCCGGCTCAATTTGGTTATGTTCCGAATCATCCAAAGGGTGATTTATCGTTTTCGCGGGAAGATAGTGCATCCGTTATGCCGAAATGTATTGTGGTGGATGAAAATTATTTTGATTGGAAGGATATTTCAAAACCAAAAACACCATGGGCTGATGAAGTTATTTATGAAACACATGTGCGAGGCTTTACTGCCTTGAATCCAGATGTTGAAAAAGCTTTTCGTGGTACATTTAATGGGTTGTCCAGTAAAAAGGTTGTGGAATATTTGAAATCATTACAAATTTCGGCCGTGGAATTGTTGCCTGTGGCTAGTTTTGTAACCGACGGATTGTTAAAATCAAAGGGGTTGACCAATTATTGGGGATATGATCCTATTTTGTTTATGGCACCGCATACGCCGTACTTGTCGAGCGGGGCAACATCTGAAATTAAATGGGCTGTTCGTACGTTGCATGAGGCTGGAATAGAGGTAATTTTGGATGTGGTGTATAATCATACAGCAGAGGGGAACCAATATGGTCCAACCTTGTGCTATCGGGGCATAGATAATGCCGTTTATTATCGGCTTAAAAAGGATAATCCGCGCTATTATGAAGACACAACTGGATGTGGCGCCAGTTTTAATTTGGAACATCCTCGTGTATTACAATTGGTTATGGATTCGCTCCGGTATTGGGCAAATAGTATGCAAATTGATGGATTTAGATTTGATTTAGCCACGACTTTGGCACGTGATGATAAGAATACATTTACGCGAAGTAGTGATTTTTTATCCGTTGTGCAACAAGATCCGGTTTTGCAACGCTTAAAACTGATTGCAGAGCCGTGGGATTTGGGAAATGGCGGATATCAGGTCGGTACTTTCCGGCCCGGTTGGGCGGAGTGGAATGATCAATTTCGGGACACTGTACGTCGCTTTTGGCGTGGGGAGATGGGACAGGCCGCTGGCTTTGCAGAACGGATGTTAGGATCTCCAGATTTGTATAATAAAAATGGCCGAAAAACATGGGAATCAGTAAATTTTATTACGGCCCATGATGGTTTTTCCTTGTGTGATTTGGTGAGTTATAACACAAAACACAACCAAGACAATAAAGAAGATAATAAAGATGGTCGTGATGATAACTGTTCGTGGAATGGAGGGGTTGAGGGCCCAACAAATAAAGCAGATGTTTTGCAAAACAGATTTAGTCGGGCAAAAGGATTGATGTCTTCGTTGTTGTTGTCAATGGGGACTCCGATGATACGTTCCGGGGACGAGGTTTTGCAATCTAATAACGGCAATAACAATTTGTATGCTCAGGACAATAAAGTATCTTGGACCGATTGGGGGAATGTTTCTCCAGAAGGGCGTAAAATGTTAAAGTTGGTTCAAGATTTGATGGCTTTTAGGCGTAATAATCCGATTTTAAAAAATGATAATTTTTTGAAAAGTAATGAATGTGTCTGGTTCCGGCCAGATGCTTCCCAAATGCGGTCATCAGATTGGGAAGCCTTTGTGCGTGCTATTTCATGTCGTATCCGTAATGAAACGGGGAATTTATTCTTTATTTTTAATGGATTTGATGGAGATGTTTCTTGGCAAATACCTGCACCAAATGCGCATAAAAAATGGAAAGTTATCTTATCAACAGAGAAAGTCTTTTTAAGAACAAATCATGTGAAAGTGCCCGGTTGGTCTGTGATTGTCTTGAAAGAAATATAAAAATTTGACATATTTGCGTTGTTATGCTATAATATCCGCATGTTAGAACAAGCAAAATTTACAAGAACGCAAGAAGATTTTACGTGTGATGTCTGTGGTACAGAAGTACACGGCAATGGTTACACCAATCATTGTCCAAATTGTTTAGCCAGCAAACATGTGGATATCAATCCGGGAGATCGGGCTTCACCTTGTCATGGTATTATGGAACCAATTGGAATGGAAATTCGCAATGGTAAAGAATATGTTGTCCAAAAATGTGCTAAATGCGGGCATACTCGGGCAAATAAGGTTGCCCCAAATGATAATCGGGAAACATTGCGATTGGTTTCCAGCCATATGTGGGTTAGGTCTCAATTTGATCGCTAACAAAAAAGACTTGACTTTTATCTTTTTTTCGAGTATTTAAATAGGAGTTGTTAACTGGAAGGAGGTTTCTATGACCGTCAAACTGCCAAAAAACTATCGTCCTTCGGAAAAAGAAGAGTACATGTGTGAGCGCCATTTAGAGTATTTCAAACAAAAATTGGAAGAATGGCAACGAAATTTACTTCGTAATATGGCCAGGGCTATGACTGATCTTCAAGAAACTGATATGCAGGAAGCCGATATCAATGATCGCGCAACAAAGGAAATTGAGCAGGCCATGGCTATGCAATCGCGTGATCGTGATCGTAAATTGATTGAAAAAATCAATGCAGCTTTAGATCGTATAAAAGACGGAACCTATGGTTATTGCTTGGAAACAGGCGAGCCCATCGGGTTGGGTCGTTTGGAAGCCAGACCGACAGCCACTTTATGTATTGATGCCCAGGAACGTCGTGAACGTCGCGAACGGACTCAGGCCCCAAAGGAATAAAAATGACAACGCCAATCTTGAATAAGAAGTGTCCAATTTGTGGCAAGCAGGCCGTATTGGAATATCAGCCCTTTTGTTCAAAAAAGTGTGCTGATATTGATTTGGGTCGTTGGTTAAAGGGAACGTATGTTGTGCATACAAATGAGGTTCCTGAGCCAGAAGAAAAACAGGCCAATCAAATAGATTCTGAAGAAGATTGATCTTTCACAACTTTTGCAAAAGTTAAAACGAAGACGGCCGTTGCCCCAGCGTGCCGCAGTACTTTTGTGCAAGCATTGACCGTTGCGCCGGTTGTATAAACATCATCAATAAGCAATACTCGTTTATCTTTAATTTGCTCTGGGTGTTTAATAATGAAGGCATTTGTGACGTTGTGTTCCCGTTCTTTAGCTGACAAATGTCCTTGACTTTGGGTCATGCGTGTTCTGCACAAGGAATGTGGAACATATTTCAAATGTGTTTTCTTTGATAAAGCATGTGCCAACAAAGCGGCTTGGTTATAACGCCGTTTCATCAATCTGATTTGATGTAATGGAACGGGGACGATGATATCGGATTGCGGGAAAAATTCTTCACCGGCCTGATATAGCAATTTTGTCAATAACGGAACTAAATCTGTACGATCACCATGTTTGTAAGGCAATAATAATTTCTTTGACATATCGTCATAGATAACCACCGCCCGAGCCGCAGTATATTTGGGATGTTTTTTCATACAATTACCACAAACTAGATCTTTTGATAGTTGAAATTCAAAGGGACGGCCACAGACCGGACAATATGGTTTTGTGATGAATTTTAATTCACTAAAACATTTGGGACATAATGTGTGGGCAGAATCAACTGGGGCTCCGCAAATATCACAACGTGTCGGGAGTAAACAGTTTAAGCATATAGACAAAAGATGTTGTATTCTTGACTTTATCATTTGAGTCATTATTTTATACAAAAAGGAGTAAAGATGCAATTAAAATATATCTTTCAACGAATCGGACAATTTATTTTTTTAGTCTTTTTGGTCAATTTGGTTGGCTATATTGGTAGCAGTTATATGACAGCAGATACAATGGTATGGTACCATCAATTGCCTGCATCATTTTTAACTCCACCAGATTATATTTTTGGTATTGTTTGGAGTTTTTTGTTGTTTTTGCAAGCAATAGCTGCTTTTTTGGTTTGGGGGAGGGCAACCCCACGTTATTTTGTTTTGCAATTGGCATTAAATATGTTATGGAGTTTTTCATTTTTTGGCCTCAGAAATCCAACCGCGGCCTTGGTGGTTGTGATATTCTTCATTTTGGCACTGATCATGAACATACGGACATTTGGAAGGGAATTAAAAGTTGCCGGTTGGTTGATTATTCCAACCTTGCTGTGGGCTTTGTTTGCATTATACTTAAATTCAGTCGTTGTTTTTTCGTAAGTCGCGATAATTTTGCTTGCATTTTATTAAAAGTGGCGTAAAGTAATGGCATGGTAAGATTACAAGAAAAAGTATCAACGACAAAGGAAAAGCCATGGTATTATGGTCATCGTGCACGCATGCAAGAAAAGATTGTTGAGCATGGTGTTGATTCTTTGACTGAAAGTGAATTGTTGGAACAATTACTGACTCGAGCTATTCCCAGAAGAGATGTTAAACCAATTGTCAGAGAATTATTGATGACGTTTGGATCTTTGGCAGAAGTGTTGTGTGCGCCGACTGATGAGTTGATTAAAGTAAAGGGGATCAAGGAAACAACGGCTAACTTTTTGAAGGTAATTCGGCGTGTTAGTCAACAAATTGCACTGAACAAAATTCAGGAACATCCTGTTTTAAGCCATTGGGAACAATTATTGGATTATGCGCAAAACACTTATACTGGTGAAACCGCTGAAAAATTATATATTCTATTTTTAGATCCTAGATTAAAACTGATCCGCGCCCAAATGCACCAAGTTGGCAGCGTCAATCATATTCCTGTGGATCCGCGAGATATTTTGAAATCTGCGTTGAATTTGAACGCTTCGGCAGTGATTTTAATGCACAACCATCCATCAGGCGATCCGCACCCGTCCAAGGACGATATTATTATGACGGAAAAGATTCAGCAAGCCCTTGAAACAGTGAATATTAAATTGTTGGAGCATTTGGTAATCGGCGCCAACCGTAAAGTCAATATGATTAAATTGAATCACAAAAGGTAAATAATAACACATTGTAGTTGGCCAAACGCCAAGAGTTTAGAGATTTCGGCTTTTATTGCATTTTTTAAAAAAATATTGCTTTTTTATTTTTGTTTGAATAAAATGATACGCATGTGTTAGTATTATTTGTTTTGAAGAAAGGAGATTTCAATGAAGAAGCAAATCGCAAGAGCCCAACAAATTTCACCCGCTTTAATTATTGCTGGCGGAGGTTTTGTGTGTGCTTTAATTGTACTGGTTTTATGGTGGGCCGGTTTTTTTATCGTTACGTATGACAGCAGTGAGGTGACTACGACCAGACGAGATGGTGTCTATATGGCATTTCACAGAAATACAAATAAACCCGTGACGGGTTATGTGGTGTCCCATCACAGAAATGGACAAATAGCAGATAAATCATATTACAAAAATGGTAAGGAAGATGGGCACTATACCTTTTGGAATTCTAATGGAACCATTACGTCAGAGTCTGATTACAAAGATGGCATAATGTTTGCGCGTAAACAATATGATGATAATGGGAATTTAGAAGAAGAAATAGATTATCGTCAATGTGGTGGTAGAGGCACATTCAAAAAAAAATATGATAAAAAAACGCATTTTGTAGTGAATGAGGGGTGCTATTATGGTACGTTTGAAACCCCCGGTCGTTTACACACCATCTATTATCCCAATAGTACACAAATCAGAAGTGAAATTGAATATGGTGTATATGGTAGAAGTCCGAACGATCCAATGCCAATTAGTCGGCTAGATGGTGCTTATAAAATATATTATAAAAATGGTAAGATTTTTGTTGATACCAGCTTTGAGGATGGTAAATTATCCGGTGATTTAAAAGTATATGATATCTTTGGTAATGTGCGTTATCAAGAAAAGTATGAAAAAGGCAAGGTCGTTCCGGAAGAATCAAAGAAATTTATAGGCACTTCGGCTGATCAATCAAAAGAGGGGCCGACATTTGATGAAATGCTTGCAATACCAGAATTAAAAAAAGTTATAGAGGCCACATTAAATATTCCAAATACAGATAACAAGGGTTCATACGCTCGAAGAAAAACATTAAAAGAGCATGAGGGTGAATGGAAAGTAAAATTATTAATGATGTTTTCCGAGTATTCTGGAGAATAGATAAAAGGAGGATAAAATGAATAAGATTCCAAAGGATTTAAAGAATAAAATGAGTCATATTCTAAAGAATCTAAAGAATATGACGAATAATGTTCTAAACAGTAAAATGAGTAATATTCTAAAAGATAAAATTAATAGTATTCTAAAAAAGATCAAAGATATTTATCGGATGGAAATGGAAGCATATAAGGAGAATAAAATGAATAATATTTTAAGCAAGATAAAAGAATGTACGAAAGGTTCTAAGGTAAAGGTTTTTTTTGAGTGTGATAGAGGTAATGAATTTGTAGAAGGAGTTGTAAAAGGCATATCTAAAACAAAAAAGCAAATAACCATTAAAACAATCGATGGTGAATGGGACATTGATTTCAAAGATATTCGTCAGATTGAAACGGAAACAAATTCAGTACAACAAAAAACATACGAAAATCCAGAGAAAGAAATTGCTAGGCCGGGTTTAAGTCAATATGGGTATTGCACATTGGCTCTCTTCTTCGGGCATTTGGGGGTTCATAATTTTTACATAGGAAAAGTGGGAAGTGCTGTCGTACAATTGTTAGCCCCAATTGTTGCTCCTTTCATTGCTGGCGCTATTGCTGGTTCGTCAGCTCGTAACCCGATATATGCTATGTTTTCTGGGGCAAAAGCTGGAATTTTATCTGAAGCCATTGTTTCTACCATTATAAGTTTTTGGGTGTTTGTTGAGTTACTCCAAACAAATTATGATGCGGATGGCAGACCGCTACGGCCTAGTAATAAATCAGTAATGGTTTGTTCTATTTTTGTTTTCATTCAATTTGTTTTGAGTGTTGTGTGGACAATTAAATTAATTGCTGCTATGTCATAATTTTTTTTTGAAAGGAATTTATAATGCCACGTAAAAATAATAAAAATCAAAACTCTGATAAAGGAATTGTTATTGGTGCCATTGCTCTATTTGTAGTTGTATGTATCGTGGTTGGGCAATCCGTCAAAAATACGTCGGAAACGTCTAATGTAAATGCAAATTTTAATACTCCCAGAGAATATAAAGCAAGTCTCACATGTGAGTTCGGTGGCAGTCGGATGGTTTTGTCTGCCTGTTTAAATGATTCTCATGTAGAGGTTAGATCTGGAAATTTTTCTAAAATCTATCAACCATATCAATTGACAGTTCCAAGTTTGGAATTAAATCTAAAGGATCGTTTTGAGGTATCGGCGCAAAACACATCACGAAATCTTTTGTTAAGGTTGCGTGTTAGAGATACAAATTCAGGCCAGGTGATATATGATCGCTCTGCTGGACAATATGATGTGTTAATGGTTGCAGATTGGATGCTTTAAGTCATCCCCTTCACGGATTTTAATTCGTAAGAAACTGGCGGAGAGAGAGGGATTCGAACCCTCGGTGGGGGAACCCCCACGCCGGTTTTCAAGACCGGTGCCTTAAACCACTCGACCATCTCTCCATCAAGATAATCAGTAATCTGAAACGCCCTATATTTTATTCAAAAAAAGTGAAAAAATCAAGTGCTTTTTTCTTGGAAATAGGGTATGATAAAAGACGAATCGGAAGGGGAAATTAAAATGTTTGTAAAATCAGTATGTTGTGTGGTTGTTTTGGCTGGCCTTTTATGGGGCGGTATCGCATCAGCACAGGATGATTTTAATGCATGGAAACGATCTTTTCGACAAGAAGCGTTACGGCAAGGCGTTTCCTCAACGACATTAAACAAATTTTTACCCCGTATGACATTGTTACCTCAAGTGGTAGCCGCCGATAAAAAACAACCGGAATTTGTTTCTACATTTTGGGAGTATGTAGATGCACGTTTAACCGACAAGCGGATCCAAGAAGGACAAATGTTGTTGCGTCGTTATCCAACATGGTTAAAGAAAATCGGAGATTCTTATGAGGTGCCGCCAGAGTTTATTTTGGCTTTTTGGGGTTTGGAAACGAATTATGGCAAAATAACCGGAAATACGGATGTATTAAAGGCATTGACGACTTTGGCGTATAATCCACGCAGGCGGAAATTTTTTACACGAGAATTGATTGCTTTCTTGAAAATTTTGGAAAAAGAACGTTGGGATTCTGTAAAAGGATCATGGGCTGGTGCTTTTGGACAATTCCAGTTTATGCCCACAACGTTTGAAGCGTATGCTGTGGATGCTGACCATAATGGAACGCGAAATATTTTGGTGAGTATGCCAGATGCGTTTGCCTCGGCTGCCAATTATTTGCATAAAATGGGATGGGATCCTGCCGTTTCGTGGGGGAGAGAGGTCTTTTTACCACCAGCTTTGGATTGGAATCGTGTGTATGATAATCAAGCCAAAACGGTTGAAGAATGGAGCAAAATGGGTATTATTCCTGCCAATGGTAAGCGTTGGACATCATTGGAATGGCAACAACCAGCATCGTTGTTGATGCCTATGGGAAAAGAGGGGCCTGCCTTTTTGACGTTCCCGAACTTTAGGCGCGTGATGCGTTGGAATAAATCTGAATTATATGCATTGACAGTTTGTTTTTTGGCTGATATAATTGCCGACAGATGGACGGGCATTTATGCGCCAAGAGCGTATAGGCGTCTTTCCACAGATGAAGTTTATCAAATCCAACAGCGTTTGGCTGAACTCGGGTTGTACGAGGATGAGCCAGACGGCTTGGTCGGAGTTAAAACCCGCCGTGCTATCTTAGCATTTCAAAGACAAAAAGGGGTGGATGAAGATGGCTATCCAAGCGAAAAATTGCTTGATTTATTAAATATTTATAGAAAGGAGTTGAATCAATGATGAAATATATTTTAATGCTGACAACAGCTATTGCTTTAACGGGTTGTACGTCTTCCGGTTCTTTGTTTGAATCGTGGGAAGATGATGCCGAAGTGAATAC
The DNA here is from genome assembly GCA_017394405.1 of Alphaproteobacteria bacterium. Classification (GTDB taxonomy): domain Bacteria; phylum Pseudomonadota; class Alphaproteobacteria; order CAAHEQ01; family UBA3637; genus UBA3637. The sequence continues at coordinate 7,321 of JAFPYW010000018.1, read as the reverse complement.
CGCTGATACAACCATTCCAAATGGCAGTATGTATAAAGTGGAAAAGCCGTATGAAATAAATAATGTGTGGTATTTTCCACAAGAAAATTATTCTTATAAAGAACAGGGACGCGCTTCTTGGTACATGCCTGTCAATGGTGGAGTAGCTAAAACGGCTAATGGTGAAGATTATATTGCGACAGAAATGACCGCCAGGCACAAAACTTTGCCGTTGCCGAGTATTGTTAAAATTACCAACTTAGATAACGGAAAAAGCATTGTGGCGCGTGTGAATGATCGTGGTCCTATGGTGAATAATCGTTTGATTGATGTATCTCAAAAAGCGGCAGAAGCATTGGGTTTGCCTGTCACTGGGACTAGCATGGTTGAAGTGGAAGTGATGCCACAAGAAAGTCAAGCTATTCGTGATGCCTTATTGGCTGCGGGGCGTGTCTATACCGAAAATAGTGTTGGACAAGATTTGTCCATTGTTCCACCAATGCCGGTTCCGCAACAAGAGGTTCAACAGCAACAATCTCCGGCTGTTGTGTATGCACCATCTGAGCCGATTTATACAGAAAAAACACCAACCCAAGCCAAGCCAATTGTAACAGGTGGTACATATATTCAATTGGGGGCTTATGGTAATGCGGCAAATGCCAGCGCGGCAGAACGTGTGGCGGGTCGCGTTGGACAGGTGGCGACAAAAACGAAAGTCCAAGGGGGCAGAACATTGTCTGTTGTTCAGGCGGGACCATATGAAAATCGGGCAGCCGCAGAACAGGCGTTGCGACAACTGAAACAAATGGGTTATCGTGATGCCTTTATTGTTAAATAAGGAGTGAAGATGAAAAGACTGTTATTGGCTTGCTTATTATGTGGAACAACAACGGTTTATGCGGAGGAGTTGAATACAACGGCTTCACATGCTTTGTTGATGGATGCTGATACGGGCAGTATTTTATTTGAAAAAAATGCCAATGAAAAAATGCATCCAGCCTCTATGAGCAAGTTGATGACGGCTTATTTGTTGTTTGAAGCCCTGAAAAAAGGACAATACACGATGGATACGGAATTTGTCGTGTCTGACAATGCTTGGCAGAAGGGTGGGGCCAAAACAGGTGGATCCACAATGTTTTTGAGCCCAAAACAATCAGTAAAAATAAAAGATTTATTGAGGGGAATCATAGTCCAATCCGGAAATGATGCCTGTATTGTTGTGGCGGAAGGGATGGCCGGGTCGGAAGATGCCTTTGCTCAGATGATGAATATCAAGGCCAAGCAATTAGGTTTGACAAATTCTTCTTTCAGGAATTCAACCGGTTTGCCCAATCCAGATCATTTGATGAGTGCCAAGGATTTGGCTATATTGGCACAACATTTGATCAATGATTTTCCTGAATATTATCCGATTTATTCGGAACGAGAATTTACCTATAACAAAATTAAGCAACAAAATCGCAATCCGTTGTTGTCTCAGATGCCGGGTGCAGATGGTTTGAAGACAGGGCACACTTCTGAATCCGGATACGGTCTGACTGGATCCATGAAAACGTATGATGGTCGGCGTTTAATTATGGTATTAAACGGCTTGAATTCAATGGCAGAGCGTGCAGAACAATCTCAAAAAGTGATGAGTTGGGGTGTTGCGAACTTTGAAAATGCCGCCATTTTGTCACCGGATAAACCTATGGTTCAAGTCCCTGTTTGGTTGGGTGAAGAGAAGGTTGTTGATGGAGTGCCGGCAGAAGCGCTTGTTCGGACAATCAACAAATGGGATGATCCAAAAATTATTTCTGTTGTGACCTTTAAGGATCCTGTTTGTGCGCCGATTAAGGCCGGGCAAAAGTTGGGTACAATTGTTACAACTTTTTCAAATGGAGAAAAAACAGAAACAGATTTAGTGGCAGCTCGGGATGTGGCAAAATTGGGTTATTTTGCAAAGATGAAGACATTGATTTTTGGTAGGAAGGATTAGAATGAAAGGGAGTTTTATTACATTTGAGGGGGGAGAAGGTTCTGGAAAATCTACACAAATTCGGTTGTTGGCCGATGAGTTGGTGAAAAGTGGAAAGGTCGTTGTAACGACACGTGAGCCGGGTGGTACTCCGGGTGCAGAAGAAATTAGAAAATTACTGGTAACGGGGTCCACTGACAAATGGGATAAGACTACAGAAACATTATTGTTTTTTGCTTCACGTCGTGATCATTTAATGAAGAAAGTTTTTCCGGCGTTAGAAATGGGGGCTGTTGTTTTATGTGATCGTTTTGCTGACAGCACAATGGCTTATCAAGGTTATGGGTACGGAGATGATTCCACTCAACAATCTTTGATTAAAGAGTTGTATGCACAGACGATTGGTGATTTTAAGCCAAATTTAACAATTCTATTGGATATTCCTGTGGAAGTTGGTTTGATCAGAAGCCGTCGGGCGGGGAATGTGGAGTTGCGTTTTGAGGACAGGGAATTGGCTTTTCATGAACGATTAAGACGGGCCTACTTGATGATGGCAAAGGCGGAACCGGAACGTTTTGCTGTAATTGATGCAACGCAACCAATACCAAAAATTCATCAGGAAATTTTGAAAGTTATTGAAAAACGCAGTTTATTTGCAGAAAAGCCATTGGTAAAAACATGTTTGAAAAAGAACAAAATCAGATAATTGCGTCCCTAAATGTACCAAGTGCCGCCAAATCTTGGTTGATTATTGGTCCACGTGGGGTAGGGAAGCGGGTGCTGGCGGAACAATTGGTAGTTGCTCTGACGAAGAATAGGTATGATTTTAATCCAGATGTTCGGTGGATTGAGTGTGGTTTAACGGATGCAGCTAAAAAGGAAATTCAAAAGGCCTTGTTGGCGGGGGAACAGATTGAAGACAAAGAATGGTCAAAGAAAAAAGAAATCAGCGTTGATGATGTTCGTGAAGCATGTCATTTTTTATCGTTAAAATCAAATAAAATCAAGGTGTTAGTTTTTAATTTGGCTGATAATATGAGTGAAGAAGCCCAAAACGCTTTATTAAAGACATTAGAGGAGCCATATCCAAATTCTTTAATTTTATTATTGACGGAGAATATCGGACACTTGTTTCCAACTATTCTGTCTCGTTGTCAAAAGGTGTCATTGATTCCGCCAACACTACAGGAATTGGATGCAATCATGATTAAAAAATATCCACAGTTATCTGAAGAAGAGCGTCAAGACATTGCTCGGTTGGCGGATTATTTGCCTGGCATTGTAGATGATATCGTTGCTAATCAAGGCGTTGATTTATATTATCGTTTGAATAATTTGATTGTTCCGGCAAATCAGATAAACGGAGGCGATGTTTTGACATTTGCCGCAGCTGTTGAGCATGATAATATGGCGTTGTCTTTATGTCGCCGATTTTTGTTAAAGATCATTGCACAAAAAGCAATTGAAACAAGTGGTATTTCAATGGAAAAATCTTATGTTTTTAGTTCTTTGTATGATAAAATCAGCCAATTGTTCGCACAAATGGATGAGTTGAATTTGGATAAAAAAGAAACAATAGTTAGCACCATTTACCAATTATCGGAGGCGTTATGACAATAGATAGCCACTGTCACTTAGATCAGGCGGATTATACCGAACCAGTATCGGATGTTGTTGCTCGTGCTCAATCGGCCGGGGTGGATCATATTCTGGCAGTTGCTTGTAGTCCGGACGATTTTGATGAATTGTTGAATCTATTAAAAAAATACCCTTGTCTATATGGAACTTTTGGTATCCATCCTGAATATGCTCACAAAAAACAAGATATTGAAAATCTTAAAAAATATATAAAGAAGAGCGGGGCGGTTGCCGTGGGTGAGTGTGGTTTGGATTATCATGAAGCGGAAGCCACAAAAGAACAACAACGGGCTCTATTTTTATCGCAAATTGATTTGGCTCACGAATTGCATTTGCCCTTGATGATTCATTCCCGTGAAGCAGAAGGGGATACACGTGATATTTTAAGAAAGGCCTATAAAGAGGGAAAATTGGCGGACGGTTTTGTTTTGCATTGTTTTTCCGGCAGTTTGGATATGGCCAAAGAAGCTGTTAAAATGGGGGGGTATTTGTCTGCTTCCGGAGTGCTTACTTTTAAAAACGCCGATCGTGTGAGAGAGATCTTTACCGAAATTCCGTTGGAAAACCTGCTGGTTGAAACCGATGCGCCGTATTTGGCGCCACACCCTTTGCGTGGCAAACCGAATGAACCGGCTTATGTCCAATATACATTGGCTAAATTGGCTGAAATTAAAGGTGTTTCCGAAAAAGAAATGGAAAAAATTACAACTGAAAATTTTAACCGTTTATATAAAAGGGGGCATAAATGAAAGTAACAATTTTAGGATGTGGTCCGTCTTATGGTATGCCGTCTCTGACGCGTGGTTTTGGTCCATCTGATCCAAACGAGCCAAAGAACGTCCGCACGCGGTCCGACATATTGATTGAAGATAAAGGTGTCGGTATTTTAATTGATACAGGTCCTGAAATTCGGGAACAATTGTTGCGAGCTGGGACACCCAAAATTCATGCGATTCTTTATACACATGCACATTATGACCACATGGGGGGTGCGCAAGATTTACGAAATGTGGCCATTGAAAAGAATGAAGTTTTGGATATCTACGGTACGCCAAAGGATATGTTGGCTCTGCGTCGGCAGATGCCGTATGTTTTTGAGCCTTCTCATCAAAAGACGTTAAGTTTGCATTATATAAAGCCATATAAATCATTCAAAATCAAACACTTAGAGATTATCCCAATTTTCCAACATCATGGTGAAAGTTCGTCCATTGGGTATCGGATTGGCGATTTTGCCTATTGTACGGATGTCAAAAAAATTGACCCAGAGGGTTGGAAGTTATTAAAAGGTGTCAAAACATGGGTTTTAGGCTGTGTAACGACGCGCGTAAATGCCAAGCATGTTCATTTGCCTGAGGCATTGAAATGGGTTAAAAAATTAAAACCAGAACGTACGTATTTGACTCATATGGGATCTAAAATGGATTATAAAGAGTTAAAAAAGACTCTGCCAAAAGGTGTTGAACCATGTTATGATGGTATGGTTATAAAAATATAACACATTGAAAAATAAATAAAATTGTATCGTTTTGGATGTTCAAGGACGCCGCCTGCGGCCAAAATTATTTGGAAGAGGTGGGTGATTCTACGATAATTTCGGTCTGAGATCGATTTTGCAAGAAATAATCCAAGATGTCGGTAAAGATATAAGCCATCCCGATTCCAGCCATCATTATAATAAACAAAATCATCCATACATATTTCATATCATTAAATATAGAGCGGGGATTTGGGCGTGCCAATTGACCAAAAGTTGGTATTTTTGAAAAACGTGGAAATCTGATTTTAGACAAAAAATATAAATATCTGAATTGAAAGGGAATTATTAAAAACTTCTACACATAATTGTCGCATAATTTATATTATGTATCCAAATGTTTTTTAGGAGTTATCCACACGATATTTGTAATGATTTCAATGGATTATGCGTTTCTGTGGATAACTTTTGAATATCTAAGGACTTGAAAATGATTTTGATGCTTCTTATTTCATCTTACGAAGATTTTACTGAAAGGAACAAAATGAAACTGATGATGATAATCTTAAGTACTGCTTTGGTTGGTTGTGTGGGTAATGGTAATAATTTGGAAACTTTATGCTTTCATAAAGATCCGAATCAAATGACAGATCGTGAAGTCGAAATGTGTAAATCTTTCATGCAACGACCACTTATTGTTCAAAATTAGGACGATTTTTAGCGATCTCGACCCTGCTCTTGGTCAAATTCCAGAAACAATTTTGACCTGAGAGCGTCTAGATTACATCTAAAAATGACGACTTTTACCAATAAAAACGGGATAAAACACGATTTTGCCCCGTCTATTTTGATTTAAGTTTTAGCCGTTATTTGCGACCGCGTGAGTTACGCAGGATGCTAACTAATGTTGGCGCGGCCTTTTTGTCAGATTCATCCGGCCAAATACATTTTAATTGCAGGTCAAAAACCACATCTTCACCGGCTAATGGTGTATATTTATCGCCACATTTGACCAAAGCTTTGTGTATTTTAGGGTTGATGCGGCGCAAAATATCGGCACATTCTGGTTTTTTTGCTGCTTCATCCAATGTAACGACCTCTGTACTGCGGTAATATTTTGGATTATATGTTAAAGCACGCATCCGGCCATGACCTTCTTTTGGTTCAAAAGAGATGGCATTGCAACGAGTGCTTTCTGCTAACAAATTTTCAGCGGCCTGACGTTGGTCACCCTCAATGATTTTTTCGTCGATAATTGTGACTCCTTTTGGATAAAATCTTTTTACATAAAACTTTGTCATTTTTTCCTTTCTTTATAATATATTAAATAAAATAATTAAATATTTGCTTTAATCCAATCTGCCAGGTCATTTTTACCTGCCGCACCGACATGAGCCGCGACGGCTTGACCTTGTTTGAACATCATCAAAGTTGGCAAAGATTGAACATCGTATTTGAGGGCAATTTGTTCGGCCTCATCCACGTCAATATGGACAATTTTAACATCATTGGCCATTTCGTCAGCAATTTGAGCCACAAAAGGAGCAATTTGACGACAGGATCCGCACCAAACGGCGGAAAAATCTACCACCACTGGCTTGTCGCTTTTTAATACTTCCTGCTCAAAATTGGTATTATTTACTTCTAACATCATGCGCTTTCCTTTCTTTATAATCCATATATAGCATATTTATTTACGGCTGTCAAGGTCTTCCAATGGCCATCTGGGGCGCGCTTTAATATCCAAAGAATCTGTTAGACCTAATTGTAATCTTTCCAATCCAGCCCAAGCAATCATCACACCATTATCTGTACAATACTTCATGGGTGGTGCAGAAAATACCATTTTATGCTTTATGGCAACCTCTTCCAACATTTGGCGCACAGCACCATTGGCAGCCACACCACCGCCAACAACCAAATCATTGGCCTTTGGGAAGTCTTTTTTGAACGTTTTCAAAGCATGTTCCAAACGATCCCGCATTTGTGCCACAACGGCCGACTGAAATGCTGCACACATATCATTCTTTTGAGTATCAGTCAATTTGCCAATTTTTTCAATTTGGAAACGAACCGCCGTTTTCAGGCCCGAAAACGAAAAGTCACACCCTGCTCTCCCTTTCATCGGGATTGGCAACTGGAAGGCTTTGGGATCACCCAGTTTAGCGCGCTTTTCCAAATTTGGACCGCCTGGATAACCAATATCCAGCATCTTCGCCACTTTATCAAACGCTTCGCCGGCTGAATCATCAATGGTTGCGCCCAATTTT
>JAFPYW010000017.1 GCA_017394405.1 Alphaproteobacteria bacterium | reverse complement strand
GTAGCAGCAGTGGGGGTTGCATTTTTGTGTAGCACCTCAGCATCTGCTTCATGCAACAAAGATCAATATTTGGTCAACAAAACCTGTACAGCTTGTCCTAAAAACGCAACATGTAATGGTAGCAAGGCGGTTTGTAAATCGGGATTCCGTGAAAAAACATCAAACGGTAAAAAAGCATGTATTTGTAAAGATGACGAATATTTAGTCAATGACAAATGTACCGCATGTCCAAAACACGCGGCTGCTTGTAATGGTTCAAAAGTGACAAAATGTAACGATACTTTTGAACTTTCTACCAATAAAAGCACTGGTAAATCTTCGTGTTCCTGCCCAGCAAATTGGTACTATGCTTCAAAAAGTGATAAATGTTACAAATGCCCAACCAATGCAACATGTGCAAAAGGCGAAGGCAAATGCAACTCCGGTTTTTCTACCGGTATCAATGAAGCAACAGGTGTATTTATTTGTTCTTGCACCGGCAAACTCATTAAAGATAAAAAGTGTGTTGCTTGTCCAACCAATGCAGTTTGCAATGGTACAACAACATATACCTGCAAGACAGGGTATGTAAAGGATAAAGATGGCAAATGTATTCAAGATTGCACAAAAACACAATATCGTTTAACCGATAAGACATGTACTGCTTGTCCAGCCAATGCGACATGTAATGGCTCAAGTGCAAAATGTGCTACTGGTTTTGAAACAATCAAAAACAAGACAACTGGTAAAGTTACTTGTGGTTGTAAATCAACGCAATACTTGGTCAACAACAAATGTGCCTCTTGCCCGAGTCATGCCACATGTAATGGTGTGAAAGCAACATGCGACACCAAAAATGGATTCAGCGCAACTACTAACGCTAATGGCTCTGTCACATGTGGTTGTCCAGACAAACTGATTAAGGATGGCAAATGTACAAAATGTCCAGCCAATGCTGTTTGTAATGGCACAAAGACATATACCTGCAAAACAGGGTATAAACAGGACAAAGATGGTAAGTGCATTCAAGATTGCACAAAAGCACAATATCGCTTGGCCGATAAATCATGTGCCGCTTGTCCGGCCAACGCAGAATGCAGCGGTGGTTCAAGTGTGATATGTAAAGCTGGTTATACCGCTGTTACCAATACAAAAACAGGTGCTGTGACATGTGCTTGTAAGGGTGATAAGTACTTGTTCAACAACAAATGTACCGCCTGCCCAGAACATGGTACGTGTAATGGTGTGAAAGTAACCTGTGACAGCAAAAACGGATTTGTTGCTGTTAAAAAAGGTGATGGTTCCACCATCTGCGATTGTCCAACAGGACAAGTTTGCACTGGTAAAAAGTGCATCACACCACACAAACATATGTAATTCATAGTCTGTGTAAAATAAAAGCGGGTGTTAAACGACATCCGCTTTTTATTTTGAATTATTATGGAACGGGGTCATAACCACCCTTGGCCCACGGATGGCACCGAAACAATCGTTTAATGGTCAGCCAAGTTCCCTTAAAAAAACCATATTTTTGATAGGCCTGGCGCGCATATTCCGAACATGTTGGTTGAAAGCGACAACAATTCCCGACCAAACTGGAAAATGTCAGTTGATACAATCTGATGAAACTAGTCGCTATCTTTTTTATCATCCGTTACCTCGTGCACATGATCCAACAAATAGGCAAAATCTTTTTCCAATTGATGATAATCACGATTCACGGCCTCACTTCTGGCAATCAAGATCAAATCATGTGATGGGTATTTGGTTACCACATCCTGTGACAAACGCACTATTTCCCGCATTTGTCGACGCAAACGATTGCGCACCACCGCCAATTTTGATATTTTTTTTGACACGGTAAAACCAACCCGTGTTTCAGATTTATCATTGGGACGCACTTGCAACACAAAAGACTTTGTGAAGGCCTTTGCTGGGGCCTCGCGCATTTCCACAAAATCCAGGTGTCGTTTTATCCGAACCAATGTCATTTTTCACCTTTCACAAAAAAAGCACCCAATTAAAAACTGCGGGTGCTTTTTGTTTGAATTTCAAAACCCTTAGATCGCAATCTTTTTACGACCTTTAGCACGACGGGCATTCAAAACCTTTTGTCCGCCCTTTGTTTCCATACGAGCACGGAAACCATGACGACGTGTACGCACCAATTTACTCGGTTGATATGTTTGTTTTGTTGACATGTGAACTCCTTTATTAAAAAACTGATGCGGTCATTATATCAAAATCAATTATGCTTGTCAATCATTTTTTATCAGATTTTTCAAATTGGCAAACGGGTGATTACCGGAATCGGCCTTCTCCGTATAATTGCCAGACACATTTGGTTTGCGCGGGAATGGGTTCATATTCAGCCCCACCTGCTCTGCCACGATATCAAAAATATCCAACCGCCCGCGGTCAATTGGCTCAATGTCGTCTTCCATTTCGCCGTCTTTAATGACGGGCACATCCTCTGAAAACAGGGCTTCAAAATCTGTATCCAACACCTCTTGAAACGGGTCCAAAGAAACAACACAAACACGTTCCAAATCGGCTTTGATATGACCGCGAACACGCACTAAATCGTCATCAATAACGGCATTCACATGCGCTTGCAGGTTTTCCACCTTTGGGATCTCAAAACGTTCAGCAATTTTGGCACATTGAGCCGGGGTAGCCACAAAATCGCCCACCCAGCCATCCGGACCAATTTCCCCCAAAAATAAGATTTTATTCAAACCTTTTTCATTCTTTTTGCTTTTTTCCATTGACGAACGCCTTTCTTTTCTATATTATACAATTATAACAAAAAGGATAAAAATGTTCAAGATTGTATTTTGTGCTTTAAGTGTTTTATGTTTAACCGCCTGTGGTTTGGAAAACTATAAATCTAGTGATTTACCCGCTTCTGCCCGCTTGGAAGCTATCAAAGTCGGTGACAACAAAGAGAAAGTCCTGCGCGTATTAGGAACACCGAATTATGAAAGTAATGCAGCCGAGGGTGTAGGAGATTTATTCTTTTATGCAGAAGCCAAAAAAGAAAGTCGTATTTTCTTTGATCCAAAGGTCGTGGAACGCGATATTTATGTTTATACCTTCAAAAACAACAAAGTGTCCGATATTCAACATTTGACATTGGATGATGCCCAAAAGGTGGCTTATGAAGCCGACACCACAAAGGTTGGTGGCAAAGAATTATCCGTTTTGAAACAATTAGCCGAAAACTTCGGACGTTATAATCCGGGCGGACATGACAGCACGCAGCGGAGGTAAGATGAGCGATTTATTTGAGGCAACAGAGGCAAAAAACAGCTATTCCGCCAAAGATATTGAGGTTTTGGAAGGGTTGGAACCTGTTCGCAAACGCCCCGGTATGTACATCGGCGGCATTGACGAGCGTGCTTATCATCACTTGGTGGCCGAAATTATAGATAATGCTATGGACGAAGCTGTCGCGGGTTATGCCACAAACATTGAAGTTTCTTTGGATGCCGATAATTATGTAACAGTCAAAGATAACGGTCGCGGTATTCCCGTGGATCCGCACCCCAAATTTCCGGACAAATCTGCTTTGGAAGTAATTACAACAACCCTGCACTCGGGCGGTAAATTTGGTGGTGGTGCCTACAATGTATCTGGTGGGTTACATGGTGTGGGTTTGTCAGCCGTGAATGCCTTGTCTAGTCATATGATTATTGAGGTTGCTAAAGACAAACAATTATATCGTCAAGAATATGCAAAAGGAAAACCTTTAACGCCCGTACAATGTATCGGCGCAGTTTCCAATCGTCGTGGCACAAGTGTGCGTTTTTTGCCCGACACAGAGATTTTTGGCGAAAGCATTAAATTCAAACCCGCCACCCTGTTCCGTATGGCACGCCAAAAGGCCTTTTTATTCCGTGGTGTTGAGGTACGTTGGAATTGTGATCCATCTTTAATTCAAGGTGAAGACAAAACACCAACTGAACAAGTTTTGAAATTTCCCAACGGAATTGCCGATTATTTAGACTTTTTGATGAAAGATCGTTCACAAGTGACAAAACCCTTTACGGGACGCGTAGATTTTCCTGACAATCAAGGCGCTGTGGAATGGGCAATTTGTTGGCCAGATGACTTCGGTGACGCCTTTGAGCAATCTTATTGTAACACTGTTCCAACACCACTTGGCGGGACACATACAACAGGTATGAAAATCTGTCTGACCAAAGGAATTAAAGCCTTTGCCGATATGATTGGCAACAAACGCGCGGGCGATGTAACAAGCGATGATATTTTGAACACCGCTGCCGTCATGATTTCTGTCTTTATTCGCGATCCGCAATTCCAAGGCCAAACCAAGGAGCGCCTTGTCACAACAAGTGCAACCAAGTTGGTTGAAAACGCCATGAAGGATCCTTTTGATCATTGGCTCAGCCGCGATACAAAATCGGCGACAGCCCTGTTAGAATGGATTATTGAAAGATCCGAAGAACGCAAACGCCATAAAAAAGCGGTTGAAACACAACGTGCCAGCGCGACAAAGAAGCTACGTCTACCCGGTAAATTGGCTGATTGTTCCCATAAATCCGTTGAAGGAACTGAGTTATTCTTGGTGGAAGGTGATTCCGCCGGCGGTTCCGCAAAACAAGCACGCAACCGCACACATCAAGCCATTTTGCCTTTGCGCGGTAAGATTTTGAACGTCATTTCCGCCAGCCAGGATAAAATTCATGCCAATGAAGAAATCAATGATATGATTGAGGCCTTGGGTTGTGGGCAACGCGACAAATATGACGAAAGCAAATTGCGTTATGAAAAGGTAATCGTCATGACGGATGCCGACGTGGATGGCGCCCATATTGCCAGTTTGCTCATGAGTTTCTTTTATCAAGAAATGCCTAAATTAATTGAAAACGGGCATTTGTTCTTGGCTCTGCCACCGCTCTATCGTATTACACAAGGCGGTAAATCCGTTTATGCACAAGATGATGCCGAAAAAGACAAATTGTTGGCCACTACTTTCAAAGGGAAAAATGTAGAAGTTTCTCGATTCAAAGGATTGGGCGAAATGCCCCCTCAACAATTAAAAGAAACAACGATGGACCCCGAAAAGCGTACTTTGTTAAAGGTTTTGGTGCCGAACCGGGCCGCCACTAGCGAGGAAGAACAGGAAGAATCTGCCTACACAAAAGATATCGTAAATAAGTTGATGGGAAACAAGCCCGAATACCGTTTCCAATTTATTCAAGAACATGCTAAATTTGTTGAAAACTTGGATATTTAAGGGGATTTTATGGGACAAACAATTACAATTTCGGGATCTGTGGGCAGCGGCAAATCGACCGTTTCAAAAATGTTGGCTCAAAAACTGGGCTGGCAATACTACTCAACGGGGATGGCTCAACGCAAAATTGCCGAGGAAATGGGTCTAACCACCATTGAACTCAATGCTTTGACCATCAAAGACAAATCTATTGACGAACGCATTGACGCTGTGTTCAAAAATCCACCATGGGGTGATGATAATTGTGTCGTGGATTCGCGATTGGCTTTTCATTTTGTGCCAAAGTCTTTTAAGGTGTGTTTAACCGTGCGGGATGAAGTGGCTGGCGAACGCATTTTTAATGACACCAATCGTTCGGGCGAACGCAAATATGAATCTGTCCAACAATCCACGGCGGCCGCCATTGAACGCCACCAGTTGGAAATTGAACATTTTCAAAAAAATTATGGTCTAGATATTGATAACAAAGATAATTTTGATTTAGTCGTGGACACAACCCACCTGACACCAGAGCAAGTATGTCAAGCCATTTTGGCCACTATCAAATCTGATTAAAATCTGGATTTTGCCTTTGCGGCACGAGCGCGGGTCATTTGTTGAATTGTGCGCATCATTTCATCATTTCGAACTTGCTGTTGGAATAAACGCACCCCCACATTTTGTTGGGTCAGTTGCTGATGTGTTTCATATAACAATGCTCTGAAATTTTTCAATAAATCTTTGTCGTGTGGTGTTTTGCTAAAAGATTTCAAGAAACTTTCCAAATTCTTCGGGTTTTCCATAATAGTCAATAACATACTGCGCTCAGACCCGTCTATCACTTGGAACAAATTACTCAACAAACTTTTTGTCACCCCATCCAACGGGGCATCCCCACCAGCCACATCTAACAATTTCAAAAATGCTTGAGCGTCTGCTGACTCTTCGCTGCGCCGAGCGTTTAACCACGCATGCTGAGCCAATCGCATCAATGTAAAAGGCGACATCTTTTCACTAGTTTCAGAAAATAGTTGGCAACCGATCTGCGACAAAATAGATACAAACGTTTTTTGCGATGCAATCGGCATTTCCAAAAAGGCCTGTTTCATTTGGTTGATCAATCCTTGGGGCAATAATTGCGCCTCCAACAAAGAAAGGCCGGTTTGAACCATATCATTTCTGACACCCAAGCAAGCACTGCATTTCATAACCTTCTTGCCCGCATCCATTCCCAAAAATGTGGCATATTTTTCACAATAAAAGGGCATTGTCTTTGGCATAAAGGAACGGTTGGCCAAAAACGGGCAATTTATCGGGCAAAGCAATTCTTTTTCGTCTGTCATGATTTCAGCGTATCACCCTTTGAAATAAAAAACAAGCAAAAAATAACCCCATCCTTGGATGGGGCCGATATTATTTCACGCAACCGCACACGTTTTGATTTTCACACTTCCAACGATAACCCTGAGGGCATCCCAAATAAGTCCCTTTTGTCCCCCCCGTTGCGCTGATCATTTTAGCAGGTGCTGCCACACAAAACGGCATACTTTGACCTGATTTTTTGTAATTTATATCTGCAGTATATCCTTTTTCACATCTCCAATTTCCCTTGCCATCACAAACACCATAACGGGGACAATTGGCACATTTAACGGATCCGCCCTGTTTCCAAGCGGCACCGGCGCAAACACATTTACCATCAAGCTCCTTAAAATTCTTTTCTGTACATTTCACAGTTTTGCCGTTACAAGTCGCCTGTTCCGGACATTTAGTACATTTCCCATCTTTCAGCCACTGATTATTCGTACAATGTCCCGCGATACATTTATCTCCGAATTGAATAAAACCATTTTTACATACGAACACCTTTCCGTCACGACAATCTGCATTAGTCGGACACGGCGAACACTTACCGCGTTTTATCCATTGTCCTTTTGCGCACGTTGCTTTTTCACACTGCGTACCGGCGGGCGCATACCCTTTTTTACATTGAAATACCTTGCCGTTACATTTAGCGTTTGCTGGACAGGTCATACAAGTATTGCCATTTAACCATTGCGATTTATTACAAGCTCTTGTAACCTTTGCCCAAGCACCGCACGAAAAACACAAAATCAAACATATAATCAGTATTTTTTTCATTTGATTTCCTGTTGTTTAATTTTTTTGTACAATATTTTTATCATATTTTTACACAAAAGTCAAGAAAAAAATCCCCGGACAAATTTGCCGGGGATTTTCAAAGCTATGACAGGGATTAAAAACCTTCTGCCCAATAACGCTTTCTTTGTGCTTTACGGGCGCGACGAACGCACTCGGTCTTTTTACGAGCCTTCTTTTCAGATGGCTTTTCGTAATAACGACGCAACTTCATTTCACGGAAACTACCATCCCGTTGCATTTTCTTTTTCAAAACACGGATAGCTTGTTCCACATTATTATCACGCACAACGATTGTTACCAAAGGAATTCACCCCTTTCAAATTGTTTGTTTTGTTGAACCAATTGTATAGATTATAGCAAACCTTCGCTTAAAAATCAAGTCCTTTTTTATGCACCAAAGAATTCTTTTAAGTATTTGGGCAGGTCGGCCACAGCAATACGCTCTTGAGCCATCGTATCACGATTACGCAATGTTACGGTTGCGGGGCTTTGCTCAATGGATTCAAAATCCACCGTAATGCACAACGGTGTCCCGATTTCGTCATGACGACGATAGGCCTTACCAATATTACCGGAATCTTCCAACATCACGCGGCCGATACCCGTTTTCAAAAGGTCTGCCTTGATTTGATGCGCCAACGCCACAATTTGTTCATTGTTGCGCTTCAATGGAATCACAGCCACTTTCACCGGAGCCAAGTGTTTTTTCAATTTCAATACCGTTCTTGTTTCACCGTTGGGCAATGTTTCCTCGTTATAGGCCTCAGTCATAATGGCCAAGAATGCACGATCCACACCAATGGATGGCTCGATCACAAATGGTACATACCATTTTTTATCTTCTTCATCATACACGGCCAATTTGGCTGTAGAATCCGGGTTCTTATGAACATGAGCCACCAAATTCAACTCTTCTTGGTGACGGCTGTGGTTACCCAAGTCATAGTCTTGACGATCGGCAATACCCATCAATTCATCCAACCCATGCGGGAATTGATATTCCAAATCGTATGTTTTCTTGGAATAGTGTGCCAAATCTTCCTTGGCAATATCATGCACATTCATTTTGCTTAAATCCAACCCCTGTGCTTCCCACCATTTTAAGCAATAATCTTTCCACTTTTCCATCCATTCTAAATCAGTACCGGGCTTCACAAAGAACTCCAATTCCATTTGTTCAAATTCACGTTGACGGAACATAAAGTTGCGCGCAGTAATTTCGTTACGGAAAGACTTACCAATCTGGGCAATACCAAACGGCACTTTGCGGGATGTTGAATCAATCACATTTTTGAATTGCGTAAAGATAGATTGGCATGTTTCTGGACGCAAATAAACAAACACAGACCCATCATCTACTGGACCAAAATTCGTTTTGAACATTGTATTAAAGGAACGCACTTCCGTTAAATCTGTGGATCCACATTCTGGGCATTTACCATCTTTCACATGATCGGCACGGAAACGAGCCTTACATTTTTTACAATCTTGTAAAGGATCCGAGAAAGTGGATTCATGACCGCTGTATTGCAACACTTTGCGCATGGTCAAAATGCTGGTATCTAAACCTTCCACATCATCGCGTTCATACACCATAGAACGCCACCAAGCAGCCTTGATATTATTCTTTAATTCCACACCCAAAGGACCGTAATCATAAACGCCTTGCAGGCCACCATAAATATCAGCGCTTTGGAAAGCAAAGCCGCGGCGTTTGCATAAATTGACTAATTGATCCATTGAGGTTGCAGGCATTTGATACTCCTTTGCTAAAAAAATAAAACTGGAGGGATTATACCCCAATCCCTCCATAAAAGTCAAGATAATTTTAAGCGATTTTTACCGCCCGCGATGAACCGGTGGATGGTGCGGCCCATTGTGTGATGGCGCAGGCATCGGTTTCGGATGATGCGGCGGTGGTGCCGGCATCGGTTTCAAAGGATGCGGAACCCGCGGATGCATTGGCGGATAATGCCATGCAGGATGATGTCTGGGTGGCGGTGGTACAATAGGCACTACTGGCCCCACGACAACCGTCTCAACAACCGCTGGACGAAGCACAACCGTTGCGGCTGGTTCTGTATAAACCACAGATCTTGTTGTACGCGCAGGCGTCACAACACAACCCGTCGTCATTAATGCGCCCATAATAGCCAAACCCCGTACGATTTCTTTTTTCATGTGCTCTCCCAAGATATTATAATCTTATTTGTCGCCGCGTGTTCTGGCCACCAAGGCATCATACTCTACCTGACGACGACGCGCTGCTTCTGCAGTTTCACGACGACGTTGTGCGGCCAAATTTTCCTTTCGTTCCGTTCTGCGTAAATTACTATCAGCATGCCTATCTGCCTCACGCACACTGCGTTCACGCATAGACTGCCGTCTGTCGGCCAATGTCAATTCGTCCCAGGCGGTTCCAAACTTGGCTTTGGCACCACGGGCTTCTTCTACGGCACGATCTGCTCTTGCACTAGCCACAACCGTCTTTACACGACTGGAGGCTGCGGCAAGATCACTATATGCACCCGTTGCAGAGCGGATCATATTGCCAGCGCTTGAGAAGAACTCTGCAGCGGAATCTAAACTCACACCACCATCATAAATCGCTTCACGGAAACCAGCATTGGTATCATGATATACTTGCATTGTCGTACGCGGTGTTGGCGTTCCTCTGTCTGCTCTGACAATTGCATAATCGTGTCTGTGTTGCCAAATCGTCAATATAGCCGCACCCGCAGCCATTGCGGCCAAAGTCTTCAATAACCGATGGCGGGAACGTCTATACGCTCTCACTGCGGCCGGCTGTGTTTGCTGTTGAGGAGCCGGAGCCGGTCGTTGTGCTGGAGCCGGCTGTTGCGCCGGTTGTTGTGCCGGAGCCGGTTGTGCCGGAGCCGGGCCACCCTGCGCACTACGAATTTGTTGCGCAGCTGCTTGTCTTGCTGATAATAATGTTCCTACCATGTGTGCCTCCTTTTATGTTACAAGAGTATTATACACCCACATGCGTTTTTTGTCAATTATTCTGTCGTCGTCGGTTGAAATTCCTTAATTTTTCTGTTCAATTCAGCCGTCAAAGCGACAACACTGTTTCCATTTTGTTGTAAAAAGGCGCGGTAATCATTTCTGTATGTTGAAGCCATACTAACCCCTTCTACAATAATATCAACAATCTTATACGTTTCCTTGGATGGACGCAAACGCCAAATCACTTCCACGGGTTGTTTATCTTGAATCACACTATCCACATACAACTGACCACGCTCAGCATTACGCACCCCCTGGAATACGATTTGTTGTCCATCATACGCACCAAAGCGATCAGCCCACGTTTTAACCGTCAGATCTGTGAAGGCCGTCAAAAAATCATTACGTTCTTCTTCAGAGGCCTTTTTCCAAGATGTTCCCAACACAAATTGCCCCACACCCTTCAAATCCAAACCTTCCGTAAAAACGTCATGGAACAAACGTTCTTTTTCTTCCTTTGTTTTATTTGTTGATACGATATCATCCAAAATGCGGTGAGATAATTGATCTACAAAATCAATCGCCGGGTTGGCCGCCCAAGCCGTAGCAGAAAACATCATCATTAAAAATAACACGAGTTTTTTCATTTTAATCCTCCCATTCTATATCTGAAAAATCCGCCTCGTAGTCGGGTTTTTCTTCTGGTTCGTTGTTATTCAAAACTTCATTGATTTTTTTACGTCTGTTTTGGCGCGACATTGTTCGTAAAGTTGCATAATAATCGGTGGATGTTTTTTCCAAATCATCCAATAAATCCATGGATCGTTCGTATGTAGAAACGCCATCCACAGCAACTAAACCATAATGCAATTCTTGCTCATTCCACAAAGCCCAACCGAGCGGATGCGCCACCATATCCACGCCCGTCCCGATGCCGTCACGCACGCTGGATGGCCCCAAAATAGGCAACATTAAAAACGGACCACCATCGCCATCCCAACCCCACTTGGCCAGTGTTTGTCCAAAATCATTACCCGGGTTGCGAATACCGGCTTCCGTGGCCACATCAAACAACCCAAAAAATCCGAAGGTCGTATTTGTAACAAAACGCCCCAAAATAGAACCGGCGTCTTTGAATTGTCCCTGTAATAAAGCATTCAACAAATGTACCGGCTGAGTCAGGTTATCAAAGAAATTACTGACTGATCCGCGGTAAAATCCCGGCACAACAGCCCGATATCCCTTTGCTAACGGCTTCAAAACGACTTTATTAGCCGCCTGATTGAACGCATGAATTCCCCTATTCATTGGCTCCAAAGGATCGTTTGTTTCCTCGTATACCTTCAACTCATCTGGATCAGTAGGACGTGTGGCACAGCCCGAAATCAACAAAATTAAACAAAAAAATAAAATAAACTTCTTTTTTCCCATTTTTCGCTTGCTTTTCCAAAACTTTTTGGTTAAAAATAATCTTATCGGGTTTTAATGTATTATGAATATGAACAAACGTCAAGAAAAAAATAACGAATAAATGAAAAAACACTTTTTGATTATTTTGCTGTTATGTTGTACAAAACTTGCTTGGGCACAGGATTTGGACATTTCTTTATTTGACGATGCAACACCCAATTTGGGACGCAAAGCGGCTCCATTGGATTCCATTCTTTTAACCCCGCCACCATTGCCTGATATTCGTATTGATCTAGATAATTCAACCGAAAAACCACTTCCAAAACCCGAACAAAAAGAAACGGTTAAATTACCAGATATTCCAACCGAACAAATCAGTCTGTCCAACAAAACAACAACACCAACGAAAATAACGCCGGTCGTTGAAGAAAAGCCCGCACCGAAACCATACGATGTCAGCCAATTTGACTTGGCCGATTTCAATTTGGGTATGTCTAGCAATGAAGCGTTTACACGTGCGTTACAGAAAGGGTTTAAGGTTTCTATTACGCAAGAAGATGTGCCGCGTTTTTACGCCACAGATTATGCCAACCGGTGTCGCATGCGCGGTGTCATTATTCCCGCGGATATTATCAATTGTGTGAAAGATTACGCCTGCACAGAAGGCACCCGTTACATCCGAGATGCTGTTTTGAAGCGGAAAAATGAAGAAATCCAACTATTCTTTACATCCAATGCCACGGGAAATGCGTTGTACAAAATTATTTATATCAATAAAGGCGATAATTCATTGAACTTCACCCAAATCAATACGGCACGCAAAAAATTGCGTTATAAAGAATTTTGGGATGCTATGTTCCAAAAATATGGCTATCCGGATTCTCACGATAACAATATGCTGACATGGGGAAATCCGACAGAATCTTATATGCAAGCATACATAGTCGGATCGGCTTATGATGCCTATATTATTATGGAAGATGTTTCTTTATCAAATGACGATTATTTTGAGGCCGAGGATGTTCAGGAAGAACGTCCCCCACAAAACAGGTTTGGGTTCTAACAAAGGATAAAAGATGGCTTTTGACGCGACAAAGTTTTTAATCAACTACACAGACCAAGCAAAGGCCGGTCAAATTTTGCCTTTAATCGGTCGCGAAAAAGAATTGGAACGCCTGATTCACGCCATTGTTCGCAAAGATAAAAACAATCCGATTGTTGTCGGCCCCCCAGGCATTGGTAAATCTGCCTTGATTATGGGGCTAGTGTCCTTTATGGCGTCCGAAAATGCCGATCCGTCTATGCAATTAAAGGAAGTTGTTGGTTTAGATGTCGGGGCGTTGATGTTGGCCGCCCAAACGGATGAAGAATACGCCTCTTTGACCAAACAAGTTATCCAAAGCATCGTTGATAGCGATGGGCAAAAGATCTTGTATTTAAAAGACATGAGTTTCTTGGTATATATGGATATTGCTCCGGAAAACAAAGATGCCGCTAAATTTTTGAAATTGGCTTTAACAAGTGGGAAAATTCATTGTTTATTGGAGGCAGAAACACAAAACTACGTCAGCAGCGTAGAAAAAGATACTGCTGTTTTAGGATGTTTGCAACCACTTTTGCTGGAAGAACCTACTTTGGCGG
>JAFPYW010000016.1 GCA_017394405.1 Alphaproteobacteria bacterium | reverse complement strand
TTGGCTTTGAAAAAGGCCGGATTCCCCTTTATTTTTTGAAAAAGGAGCTTATATGTTTGGACACGATAAAAAATTTGAAAAGAAACAACGCATTTTTTCCAAAATGCCCGCCGATAAATTACAACAATACTGCGATCAACATCCAATGGATTCTTTGGCCGCCGGCGTGGCAAATTCACGCTTTCAAGCAACTTTAAGCATTATGGACGATTGCGCCCAAGATTTAACTCAGGCCGCTCGTACCAATTTGGCCGCCTATATTCAACAAACTTTCAACCGCGGTCAAATTATTGTTGCTCCAACAATCTTTCAAGACATTTATGCCCCCGTATTGGGCAAAACAAGCATTAAAAGAGAGGCCTTACAGGCGGCTTTGAACGAATTCTTAGCCTTTGCTCGTGCACCAATGACAAAGCGCAAAGAAGCTCAATTGGCTCAATTAGTTGCCAATATCAATCCGAACAAACAAGCCCCTGCTCCACGCAAGGCAACAGCCTTTGAAATTGGCATGGATGAATACAGACAAAGAACTTGTTTGTTTTCGCATTAAAACAAAACTTAAGAAAGGAGAAAAACATGAAAAGCGAACTACAAAAATTCGGTGAAGGCGTCATCCTTCAATCTCAGGGTCTTGGTGAAGAAATAAATCAGGTGACAGAGACCTTTGAGTTAGCTGTGGAACTGAGCAAGCGCTATCAGGCCGCCAGTTTTTATGTAATGGCTACAGCTATGTGTTTCCCAATGAACAAACGTCATCAAATTGCTGAACACATCAGAAATGCTGCAAACCAAGCCAAAACAGATGTTGTGTTGGCTAACTTGAATCTTAAACGGGATTTGACCCGTGATTTATGGGGTGAAATCAACAGAGCTCCTTCCGTCAGAAAAGAACGGTTGAACAAGGTTTCGGATTTTGCCGCTATGGTTGCAACATTGCCACACAACAGCCCAGATTTGAAAAGAATATTGAACGCTATTGAGCGCACCTCTGTTCCACAACAGACGCGCAGCCGTTAATCTGAAGCGTTTTTTTTACAAACGCCTGTCATTTTTTCCTTGACAGGCGTTTTGTTTTGGTATAGAATATCGCCTATTGAACTTGGGTGCGTAGCTCAGCGGGAGAGCATTACCTTCACACGGTAGGGGTCACAGGTTCAATCCCTGTCGCACCCACCATTTATCAAATAGTATAAAGAAGGCGATTTAACAAAGGAGTTTTCAAATGAGAGAAAACCATAAAAATGCACTGTATAGACATGCTCAATATTTGAATTTAGGAATCAAGGATTCCAGAGAATGGCAGATGAGTGAGGATCGTCGTGCAACAGACAAGGAAGTTGCAGCAGGCATGAAAGAAGCGGAAGTTTATGTGAAGGCAACTCAACGAGCGTTGGCATCGTATACGGCACCATGGATGGATAAGCCCTATGGAACATTAGATAAGCAAACAGAAGGCCTTCTGTTGCGTGGTTGGGCACAATCAATTGTGCGTGCTCGTACCGGGATGAATTTGCAAGAAATGATATTCCGTCAACAACATATGTCCCCAAAACAATGGGATGCTCGTATTGAGGCAGAAAAGAGCAAATTAATAAAGGAATGGACCGATCAAGACAAGGCATATTTGGCAGAAGAAGAACGCCTACGTGCCGCTCGTGAAGGTGCTTCTAAATAACAAATAAAACCTTAAAAAAACACTCTGAGAAATAAACTTTCGGGGTGTTTTTTATGGTCAAAAATGATCTTTTCTAAAAAAAGTCGCTTATCGACAATCAGACTTTTCATTGACAAAATCAACCTTTTGTGGTATAATATACCTGTTTTAAATAAAGGAGATTTTCATGACATCCACAGTCCCTCAACCTCGCAAAAAGACATCCAAAGAACCGGTCATTTTGAAAGAAATGTGGTTTGCCCTTGATCTGAAGCGTGAAGAACGCAACATCAAACACGCTTTGCGTAATGATCCAAATAATGCTGCGCTAAATGATCGATTGGCACGCGTGCATCGCTTGCAAG
>JAFPYW010000001.1 GCA_017394405.1 Alphaproteobacteria bacterium | reverse complement strand
GTGGTGGATGAATTTGAATCGGGCTGGATGCTAAACGCCACAAGCGATTGGATTTTTTTGCTGACGTTATTGCTGGCCGTGCCGATGTTTTTGTACCTGTGGTATTTGTGCACAAAAGTGCGTTGGCGGCGGTTGATTAAAAAAATCTGGAAATGGATTGTCGGATTGTTCAAAAAAATTGTTCGGTTTTTTATGGGTACTGCCTATCACGAACAAAAGATTTTGGCGCCTCCACCAGCAGCTCCACTGATTAAACAAACAATCAATACGAGCCGTCCTCGCGCTATGAATTTCCAAGGAACGGTTCCGTCCAAAGCCCCAGAAGGGGGAAATTCCGCTTTCGCTGCAACGTTTGAGCCATCCCCAACATTTAATGCAACGGCCGGATCGCCTGTACGGAATATGGCGGCAGATTTGCCCCCCAAATGGGATCCGAATGCCGATTTGTCTTCGGATGATATTGCGAATATTCCGTTGGAAGATATCCAATTGCCGCAACGGGATGCGGTGGTTGAAGATATTCCAGGTATTTTTGGTAAAGCGGGTTATGATTTGATTCCAAAAGTGAAAACAAAATTGCAAACATTGGACTTTTTGGCTGTTTGCGGGGATAAAGTTTTGGCGTGTTTGGTGGATCGTGAGACTGGCGATTGGTTGGCCGAAGAAGAACCATTTAACGGCGAAGCCCCATTGTGGTTTTCTGAAGTGGATCACCGGGTGTCTCCCATTTATGAATTGCGTCAAAGTGTGGAAGAATTACAAGCCAAAATCAGTGCCGTTGTGCCAGATTTGAAGGTTCAGGGGATGATGATTGAAGAAAAAGGAAATATTATCAACGCCGAAGAAATGTTGCGTGTGTGGCAAGAATTATCTGTTATTGTTTGTCGTACCGATATCGGCGGAACAGACGATTTGCCACTGACCGGTGCAGTTATTAAATCGGTAACACCGGCGTCATCTGGTACATTGGATGCATTGACTAAATTGTTCAAGGGGGATAAATAATGGCTGATAGAATGTATGCGGAACAACGTAAATATGCCTTGTGGATTATTAAATCTGCATTGGTTGCCATGGCTGTTTCGTATATTTTAGGATTGTTGGCTTTGCCAGTTGAATTGTGGTGTTGGCAAGGATTAGATCGTGAAACATTTGGGGCTGCGTTTGAATTTTGGAAAACGGCTTCATGGAATCCAGTGCGGTATTTTACTGCTTATGTCAAATGGTGGCGTCGGTTCCAAACTTCACCATTTAGTATCGGTTTGTTTGTGCCGTTTATTCCTATCCTTACATTGATTGGTATCTTTGTCCGCGGTGTGTTGAAAAACCCATATAAAAATATGCCCAACATTTTCGGTGAAGGTCGTTTGGCCACATTAGATGATATAAAATCTATGAGTAACATTGTCGGTTTGGATAAAGGTATTTGTACTGTTTTGGGCAGATTCAAGGGCCATTTGATGAAATTAAACGAAACCTTGTCTGTGTTGGCTTGTGCGCCTCCTGGCGCCGGTAAAACTGCGGGCGTGGTGGTGCCAACAATTTTTGAATCGGACGGGGTTAGTATAATTGTGAATGACCCGAAGCCGGAGTTGTGTTTTTCAACATCTGGATATCGTTCTACATTAGGTCCAGTATTTATTATCAACTGGGGTAAAGCGGATGATCCGGAAAAGGGCGTGTTCTATCCAAGTTGGAACCCGTTGTCGCCGGAATGTTTGCCGCCGTTGGGCCCAGCTCGTGATATGTATATTGACTCCATGAACAAAATTTTGGTGGCAGAGCCGACAGGTGGTCAGGATCCACACTGGTCCAATACGGGGCGTAATGCTATGGCCGGTTTGTTACACTTTATTGCATCTAAATGTGAACGCGCTCGCGCCAATGATTATTTTGTGACTAAATTGCAAGAGGGCAGTTTTGATGCCGAAGACGGGGCCTTGTTGGAAACATATTATTTGGATATGGAAGATATGGGCGCGCGGATGGCATTGGATGCTTTAAGACGTGGTGCTTTGACTTTGGCAAATTATGCGCCGGTCGGAACATGGGACGGGTTGCCACAAAGTTGGTATGGATGCGAACCATGTGTTGCGATGATGTTGGAATGGTGGACCGATATGCAAATGCGTATGGCCGCGGAAATTAAACGCCGTTCGGACGAGGGTGATCAAATGGCGATGATGGCCGATCCGATGAAAGATGTGTTGGATGCCGCTGTCAATGAATGTCGTCGGTTCGGATATGCGCGGCGTGCCATTATGGAATTAAACCAATTATCAACAACGCCAGATAAGGAGCGCGGATCTATTATTTCTACGGCGTTTGCCGGAATAAATATCTTCAAAAACTCGGCCGTTGTGGCGCGGACAAAAAAAAGTGACTTTACCTTTCGTGATTTGCGCGGTATTGTGGATCCTGCAACGGGTAAAATGAAGCCCGTGTCGGTGTATTTGTCGGTGGATTTGGTGGATGCTGCCGCTTTGAGTGTGATTACAGGTATCTTTGTGGAATTGATGAGTAACTTTTTGATTGCAAACCCGCCGAATCATGTCGGTACTGACGGATTAAAAGCCGGTCCGTACCCCGTTTTGTTCGTGTTGGACGAGTTCCCGCAAATGCCAAAATTGACTGCCGTTAAAGATGGTCCGGCATTGGGTCGTGGAATGAAGGTGGCGTATTTGTTGATCGGCCAGGATTTAGGTCAGATCACCGGTAAATATGGCAAGGATGATTTGGAAACAATTATTTCTACAACTGCGGTCAAGATTGTGTTGTCACAGAACAACGAACAAACCGCCAAACGTTTTGTGGAAATGGTCGGCAATACAACAATTGAAGTCAAGAGCACATCACGTCAAGAGGGTATGAATGCTCCACAAGGCAGTATGTTCACTCAAAACGTATCTCGTCAAATGCAACAATCTACTGTGATTCAGACGGCCGATATTATGAGCTTGGATCCGTTGCAACAATATGTGTTGGTCCAGAGTCATATGAGTCGTCCAATTTTGGCCGATTCACCACGTTATTATTTGGATGCTGGCATGCAGAAAAAGGTGAGTATGAAACCATGTGGCAATATTCCACAATGGATTGCGGATCAACGTATGGCCGAATGGCGTGCAGAACAAGAACGGATTAAACAAGAAACCGCCGCTGTTGCTGCCGTACCGCCACTTGCAGAAGAAAATACATTACAGGCGCCGGAAGCGCCAGCTCAACCATAAGATAGGAGCATTCAATGAATTCCAACAAAAATCCGATGACAGAATTAAATGGCGCGGATGTGTATGCCAATTGGGATTCGTTGGTGTCAACTGATAAAAAAAACGCAGAGCCCCAACAAAATTTTGATTTGTCTGTTGATAATTTAATCGCAGATAACGGGGAAGAAAAATGGTTGAAGGAATTTCAAAAAACAAATTTACCGGGGATGTCATTAGTGGCGTTAAAATTGTTACCAACTCACGCTCAGCCCTTTAAGAAAACACGTGCGATTTTGGCGGAACAAATCAGGACATTTTTATTGACTTTGCCCATTCATCATATGACGGATTTACGTGTTGCCGGATTATCAGAAGATCAAATTGCCAATATATCTGGCGGTATTTTACCCATCAATTGGACAATTCATTTGAAATATCCGTTGGCATATGGTGGCGACGTCACTGCTGATAATTTCGTCTTGATTCCGCATCATCCTTTTCATGAGGAAATTCATCGTTTTTTGAATCAACAATTATTGACAGATGCCGGTGTGATTACACCTCGCGTATTGTATGTGCCGGTTGTGGAAGGGGCCGTTTATGTGCCATTTGCTAATACAGAAATGGCCACGGAAGTAAAACATATCAAGTTGTCCGGAGGTCCTAAATGATTTTATTAAAGACATTGATGGGCCAATTGAGATTACGAGATGCCTTGTTCTTCGGCGGTGCGCCGGTCAATCGGGTTCAAAGTGTTTCAATCGCTTTGGTGCGTGGCGGGTATCCGCGTATTCCCCGGGGATATTTGAATTTTTTGGGATATAGTGATGGTTTGGTGTGGAATGGAATAGAGTTGTTTTCGTGTTCAGTACATGAACGGGCGGGAACCGTTTTTACCCAACAAGATTTGCTTTCATATCAGGAAAAATATGGGTTGAAAAAGGTGTTTTCAAAATATCTGATTTTAGGCCGTTCTACCGAAATATTGATTTGTTATGATTCAATGGGTAAAAGTTATGTTTTGTTGGACAGATCCTCATTGCAGACCATTTTGAAATTTCCGCGTTTTGAAGATTTATTATATCATTTGATATATTAGTCAGGATAAGTTGTTTCCCCGCCGGAAAGTGGTTCTGTAACGCCGGTTGTGGATGGAAAGGTAATTGGTAAGCCCACGATATGTCGTACCGCAATAAAGCCAAATCCCATCGCGTTTAAGGCGTCTGTATAGGGTAAAACTCCTTGCGCCGTTGTAACATTGGACAGGTTTTGAGATAACTTTAACATCAGTGTCGGATTGTATGTGCCGCCACCGATACAAATCCATTGAGCCGGTGTTTCCGGTAAAAATTTTTGTGCTTCAATAATGGAATGCACAACAAAGTCGGTGAGTGTTGCTGCACCGTCCTCGGGGGAGAGACCCTCGACTTGTTCCAAGGCCTCAATGAAATCAACTTTCTGAACTGATTTAGGTGGCTTTTTTAACAAGAATGGTGTTTGCAACAATGCCCGCAAAACACGTTCATTTGTTTGACCTTTTGCCCCTAAAATGCCATTAAAATCTAATTCTTGCCCCGTATGGCGCACTACCCATCTGTCTAATAAGGAAAGACCTTGTCCGATATCAAAGCCCACCAATTCACCCATCGGGCCAATGTACACAATGTGTGATACACCACCCAATCCGATAACAGCCAACGGCTTTCCCAATTTTTTACAAATTGCTTCCCAAAAAGTTGTTAAAAGTGGAGACCCCACACCACCAGCGTTCAAATCTTCCTTCACAAAATGGTGTACAACAGGCACTTTTAATGCGCGCGCAATGGTTGCCGCATCCCCGAAATTCAAATGTACTTTTTCTTCCGGATTATGAATGGCGCTGTGCCCAGATAAGCCGATGCAATCCGGAACAACGTTTTCTGATCGTACATCTTCCATAATTTCTTTTGCCACCTGAATAAAAAATTGAGTGACATCGTGGCTTAAATTGTTAAACAGAGGGGTATCTACCTTTTTTTGCGTGGCAAATTGCAACAGCATTTCCCTCAAGTCATGTGGATAGGGGCGAATCATTGTTTGCCATACTTTTTTAATATCTAATCCGTCTGTTTCAAAAATAACGGATTCTATGGCCAAAGCAGACGGGTCAGAATACAATCCCAAAGCAATATGATTTTGTAATTTTAACTCTTTCATTTCTTAAACGGATTCGGCAATTTCTTTTGTTCTTGTTCAATGTTTCGTTGTAAAGTATCGAGAAATTCGCGTTTCGGCAAGCCCGGTTGAATCGGTTTCAAAATGCGTACTGTGACGGTTCCAGGATAACGTAAAAAGCTGTTTTTCGGCCAACAATATCCTGTGTTTAAGGCCACCGGTACCACAGGCACTTTGCAGGCGTCATAAAGTAATGCCACGCCAGGGCTGTAGGGTTTTTCAGGGGAAACACCGGGTTTGGTTCGCGTGCCTTCGGGGAAAATAACCATATTTTGTCCGCGGGCGAAACGTACTTTAGCAGCATTTAATAATTTGCGCAATGCCACACCGCCCCCTTTTCTATCAATGGGCAAACATCCCGTTTTAAGGGCATATTCCGCAGCAAATGGCAACCATAATAATTCTTTCTTGAAGACGTAAAAAGTGTCCGGAACCAAGTTGTGAAAGATATTTGTTTCCAATGCGGATTGGTGTTTGCTGGCCACAATATATCCGTTTTTCTTGGGTAGGTTTTCTTTACCTTGAATATCCACTTTTACACCACAAATCCATCTGAGAAGCCAAATCACACCACCCGTCCAAACAATCGGCATTAAATAGGTGTATTTGCGTGGCGTAAGAAAAGTCGGCAACATAATGATGAAAACAAACAAGGAATAAATATAATGAATAATGGTAAATAAAATTGACCTAACCCAAATCATTTAGTCAGCCCTTCCCAAAAATACGATAATTTAACAATTAAAAATTTGTGGTATTCCATAAACAAATGAAATGCCGATTTTGTGTGAATCCATGAAACAGATTCTGTAAAATCTTTTGGCCAAATCGGATACGGATAAACTTTGGTCAAAGGCATCTCGTGTTCAAATTCCACTAAACTGCGTGGAATGTGGTAAAAACTGGTGACCAAAATGGCCGATTTGAATTTGTTTTGATACATCCATTCGGATGTTTCCAGGGCATTTTGTTGTGTCGTTGTGGCCATATAGCCCAAAGTGATTTTGCTTTGTGTTTCCGGGGAAATATCACCTAAAAATAATTTAGGCCGTGCCGTTTTATTGACACCTGAAATCAACAATTTTTGCCCCATTCCTTGTTCTAATAAGGTGACAGCACTTTGAATACGATATCCTCCACCGGTCCAGGCCACAATCGCGTCCGCCGGTTGAATGTCTTGCATCCTGAAACTAAATACATACAACACAAACACCCCGAACCCGATCAGCCATAGCGGAACGGCAACGATAATAATGTAAAACAAAAGCCCAAATAATTTTTTCATTTACACAAACTTTCTTAAATAAGTCAAAACGGTTTTATATGTTGTGAAAAAAGTCAATCCGGCCACGGCAAATGGAACCAATATCAACAATCCCCATTGTGTCGCAGAAAGCGAACTTTGCAATAATTCACCAGATACAGATTTCAAAAACATCGTCACGCCAAACATAATTGGTATAGCAATAACAAAACCGATAAAACTGCCACTCAGTGCTGTTTTGAAATTGTGCCAAGCATACCGATTTGTGATATATAAATCTTTTGCGCCCAACATATGAACCAAATCCAAAATATGCTCTTGAATGGATAACATGCTTTTTGTGGTATACATCACCGTAATAGCAACAGTAATGAATAACAAAATAACGATAAAGCCAATCAAACTTAAAATAGCGCTGGCAAAATGTACCAAATCAGCAAGCCAAATGCGATGGCTGTCCAAAATAGCACCAGGAACGGCTTGTTCCAAATCGGCCTTTAATTGTTCCAACATCGGTGGGCGTGAGGCATCCACAGACACGTCAATCAGTTTTGGTAGAGGCAGTTGAGAAATAACCGCGTCTGTGCCCAACCACGGCACCATCAGTTCTTGCATTTGATCATCATTTAATACCATCGCCCCTAACACGCCGGGTGTTGTACGCAATAATGTCAGTGCATTTTCAATGTCGCGATAAACCAATTCGCCCCGTGAATTGCCATCGTCATCATAAGTAGCAATTTGAACAGTTAAAGATTCTGCCACCCCTTTTTGCCATAATTTTAGCGAGTTGTGAATAGACATTCCGCCCGCCAAAATCAATGTTGTCATAAAGACCATGAGAGCACACATCCATGGCAAGAAAAAGTGCGTAGATTCTTTATTAAAAAGGAAATCAGATTTTTTCGACATTTTTTTCCTCCCGTTTCAATAATTTTGCCGCCATATCTGTGTAAGATGTGCCGGAGGCGGGCACTTGGGTCACATGCCCTTCCGATAAATGCAGTTGCGGGAAGTGGAAGTTTTTCACCAATCCCACATTGTGTGTGGCCACCACAATCGTTGTGCCCAATTTATTTAATTCCAAAAACAGATACATCAATCGTTTGGCCATAGCATCATCCACGTTACCGGTTGGTTCGTCAGCCAATAAAAGTGTTGGTTTGTGAATCACGGCTCGCGCAATAGCGATTCGTTGTTGTTCGCCACCGGCTAATTCTTCTGGATAAGATTTCATTTGTTTTTCCAAACCCACCCATGATAGTAATTCAGAAACGTGTTTTTTAATGTCGGCTTCTTTTTCGCCAGCCAAACGCAAAGGTAAGGCCACATTGTCAAAGGCGTTCAGGTGGTTTAATAAACGATAATCTTGGAACACAACACCAATTTGCCGACGGAATTGGGCTTTGGTCGCGCGAGACATCATATCAACGGCCTGGCCAAACAAACGGATGCGTCCACGCGTCGGTTCCAAATGCAAATAAAGAAGGCTGAGAAGAGATGTTTTTCCAGCACCGCTTTCCCCCGTCATAAAATAAAAAGAACGCGGCTCTAATACAAAACTGATGTCTTTCAAAATCTCCGGCCCTTTATTGTAACGTAATGACACCCCATTGAATTCCACAATGTTTGGGGAAATATCTTCTTTGGTGTTCATTTTTCCTCCTTTTATAAAAAAAGTTGTATCTTTTTTTCAAATCAGTTATATTATATTTACACTATTTTTAAGAAAAGGGAAAGATAAAAATGTTCATTACATGTCCAAAATGTTCTGCGAGGTACGAAATCCCTGCCGAAGTGCATTTGTCGGCGGGCAAAAAAATGAAATGTTCCAATTGCCAACATGTGTTTGCATTAGAGGCCGAACAGCCGGCAGAGCCGTTGGTTGAGGTACGTGAAGAA
Organism: Alphaproteobacteria bacterium; assembly: GCA_017394405.1. Lineage (GTDB taxonomy): Bacteria > Pseudomonadota > Alphaproteobacteria > CAAHEQ01 > UBA3637 > UBA3637. The sequence continues at coordinate 17,291 of JAFPYW010000001.1, read as the reverse complement.
CAAGAAATTATCAATATAGATCCTGTTCCCGTTCAAGAAGAAAATGTCTTTGCCACGGAAGAAACGGCTGAGCCGGAAGAAACGCAAATGCCACCTGCTTTTGAGCCGGTGGAATCCGATCAAGATGCATTTGAACCCGTTGCTAAACATTCCGTTGCACGCGTTGTCTTGGTGTTGCTTTTGTTTGCTTTTGTCGGATTGTTGGTCGTGGCCGGTGTTTTATACAGAGATATTTTATTGGCCGGTTTAGATTTTCCGTTTAATAAAGCTGATACAACTACGGCTGCTCCAATGCCGGAGATAATGCCGCCAACGACAGCGCCAGTTGCGCCATCTGTTGTCACCCAGCCAGTTGTTGAGGAAAAAACCATTGTGACCGAAATCACGCCGGATGGAGAAAAATTGGTTGAAGAAAAAATTCCTGAACAAGAAGAAACAATCGCCGAACCAGAAATGTTGCCGATAGAAGAACCAGTGGCACAGACAGAGCCGGCAGCAGGGCGTTATGAAGCTTCGTTCACGGCGCGTGTATTGCCCAGTATTCAATCGGTTCGTTTTGAAATCAGAATGTTGTCTGAACCGACAATCAGTATTGAAGGTGTCTTGAAAAATGAAACGCCAGATGCGATGTTTTTACCTGAAAAAGTGCGCGCTGTGGCCTATGATGCCCAAGGAAAAGTGTTGTTTGAAAAAGATATTTATTTAACAGATCGTATCTTGGCTGCCGGTGAATCTAAGCCATTTTTTGGCTCTTATGCCCCCGCGCCAGATCGGGTTCAATGGGTTGATGTTACCTTTTAATGCAAAGGGGGATATATGCGGTTAGGAATTGTTGCCTTATTATTTGTTGCGTTGCCGTGTCGGGCGTTTTGTCCGTTTTCTGATGCTTTTTTGTCCGCGTTGAATCCGCAAAGCAGTATTACTTTTTATAATAATTGCGCTGTTCATTTGAATGATGATGCCTCACAAGCCAAGTTGGCCGCTTTGTATGAGCAAGGTAGCCCGGCTGTGCCTAAGAATATGACAAAGGCCATTTATTATTATCAGCTTTCTGCGGAAAACGGAAATGCCACTTCTCAGGCCAGATTGGCCCAAATTTATATGGCTATGGATAAAGATAAGGAAAGTCGGCAAGCGTGGTATGATTATAAAAAATCCATCGGTTTTTCGGGCGATCCAAATAGTAACGAATTTAAGGGTGATTTAGTCCATCCGTATGTCTTGTTGATGTTGGCAAATGAAAAACCCGCCAATAAATGGTACTATTCCACAAAAGAAGTGCAAGCCCCCGTTTATGCACAACAATTATTCAAAACCTATAAAATAGACGATGATAAAAAAGCGGTCATGATTTCTCGTGCAACGGCGTGGAAGAAAAGAAAATTGTTGGAAACAGCAAACCAGATTTTAACACAAGAAGAATATGCCGAGTTTGAAAATACTTTGTATCCAAAAGAAGGAAAAGCAGATGCCTTTAAGCGAAATCAAGCATTAAAGGCCTTCAAAGAAAAAGTAGAAGCATATAAAAAACAGGATGAAGAAAGTGCCCAAGCTTTTCATTAAAACTTTCGGTTGCCAAATGAATGTGTATGATTCCGCTCGAATGCGGGATGCGTTGGCTGTGCATGGATTCAAGGAAACAGATGACCCCGCCAAAGCGGATGTGATTTTGGTGAATACGTGTCATATCCGTGAAAAAGCAAGCGAGAAGTTGTTTTCTGAGTTAGGTCGTTTGGCACGATTAAAAAGGAAAAGTGCGCTTGTGGTGGTGGCCGGTTGTGTGGTTCAGGCGGATGGTGTGGAAATTTTGCGTCGTTCTAATTTAATTGATATTGCCATCGGGCCACAAAATTACCATCAGTTGCCGGAACTGATTGCCCAATATAATCGCAAAAAGGGGCGCGTGCTAAAAGCTGATTTCCCCGCTGAGTCTAAGTTTGACTATTTACCAACACCGCAAAAAAGTACTGCGGCCGCATTTTTGGCGGTGCAAGAAGGTTGTGACCATTTTTGTTCATATTGTGTGGTGCCTTATACCCGTGGATGTGAATATTCTCGCCCGATGAAAGAGATTGTGGCTGAAGCCAAAGCATTGGTAAAAGCCGGTGCAAAAGAGATTATGTTGCTCGGTCAAAATGTGAATGGTTGGCATGGTGATAAGGGAAAAGATTTGGGCGATGTTATTCGTGAAATTGCAAAAATTCGTGGCTTGAAGCGGATTCGCTATACGACTTCTTACCCAAGTGAGATGACGCAAAACTTGATCAACGCGCATAAAGATACGCCAAAATTGATGCCCTATATTCATTTACCAATTCAATCGGGAAATGATCGTGTGTTAAAGGCCATGAATCGTCAATACACGGTGAAAGAGTATGAAAAAATTGTGGCAAAATTCAGGAAGGTGCGTCCAGATATCGCGGTGTCGTCCGATTTCATTGTGGGCTTTCCGGGGGAAACAGAGGCCGAGTTTGAAGATACATTAAAGTTGGTTGAACGTGTGGGTTATGCCAGTTCGTATTCATTTAAGTTTAGCGCACGTCCTGGTACACCGGCCAGTTTGATGAAAAATCAGATTCCCGAAGATGTCAAAACAAAACGTTTGATGAAGTTGCAAGCATTGTTATTAAAGCAACAACGCGCGTTTAATGAAGCAACGGTGGGTAAAGTGTTTGATGTGCTTCTGACCGAAAAAGGCAAAGTGCGTGGGCAATTATTAGGATATAGCCCGTATTTGCAAGGCACAGTTGTAAAAGCACCCGCCAAAATGTTGGGGGAAATTGTGCGTGTGAAAGTTGTTGGAGCTAGTGCCACAGCATTGAAAGCAGAATTGGTGAAAAAAGATGGTTAAAAAAGTTTCTAAAAAAGGTAAGATGGTGGCGCGTATTGCGGCGATTGCCGCCTTATTTCAAACAGGTTGTGCCAGTATGCCGGTTGCCCATAAGGATAAGCAATCTGTTCAAGTAACGGCAGAGCAAGTGGCAGTACAAAATATGACCACCGAGGAAGAAGAACATTTCAGGAAATTCTTTGCAGATTATGCAAAAAAAAGCCCAACCGCTCAAAAAGTTTTAACAGAGTTATACCAGCAAAATGCATCCGTTGCCTTGTTTGATAAAGAGCCAGACGAAAACAATATTTTTGATGCCGGTTTGTCAAATGAAGACGAGGTGGGGTTGAATCGCAGGATGGAAGAATTGGGTGTGCCGTTGGGAAATACTTTCTTTCACGAAGCAGAACATGTTTTGCATTTGAAACAAGCACACACAAATGGTATTAACGCCGCCAGTTTTAAGTCATTGGACGACGTGTATGTTTATTGTACGATTATGGAAGGTTTGGCCGAGCGCAAAGCGAAAATGGTTTGTGTTGAATATGATTATGGTCCATGGTTTAGTGAGGCCGCAAAAGAACGTGCAGAGGCCGTATTTAATGAACGCATTAAAACAACCTGCAGGGATTTTGAAGAACGATTAGCCTATGAAAAAGCAGCTGTTATTTTGGCCAACAGCGAAACAAATACATTGCCGAATCAACGTTATTTTGAGCGGAATCCAAATTGGGATGAAATTATATCCATTATGAGCCGTGGTGAGGTAAGGCATTTGGATGTTGTGCCACAACCGACTTTGCCGTTTTTACATTTATGTATTTTGAAGGAATTGGAAAAAAATCCCAATGCGATGAGTTTGGACGAGTTTGATTTGTCATGTGCGTTGGCGCACAGATCCGTCTTGCAACAAAATGAAGCCGATATTCGTGAGACAATTTCTGATGTTTTAATGCAAACATATGCCGCCTGTGAAAACACGGGAACACCCCTTCAACAAGATACATTGTATTCATTTTTATACTTGATCGGATGGCCAACGGCGGCACAACAGGCATTGATTGATCGGGAAGAAAAAACTTTTGATGAAGTGCGTGCGGAAAATTTGGCAGCAATTCCGATCCCGGAATTGTTGGACGGGGCTGTGAATTTGATTCAAAGCGAAGATGTTCAGGCGTATCAAATTTATGAAACAAGATATTATGGCAAGATGTTTTATTTTGAAAAACAGATTTTATGTCCTGCCCCACAAACACAGACACGCAATCGTGTTCATACACGATAATCTCTTGATAAATTCAAAGAACAAATTCTAAAGTTTCTTTTGACGACGATTAGCCACTTCATTGAGCGTGCGCTTATGTGCATCAGTACCTTCTTGAAGTTTTGTTGCCAAAGGAGATTTTTTTATGTCTTCTTGTAATTTTTCGTGAATAACGGTGGATAAAATTGATCCAGTTGTCGTATGTTGAACGGGTTGCCCTTCAACGGACACATTGTGATTATTTCTGAGGGCTTGAAGATAATTTTTTGCTTGTTCTAAATCACCTTGTTGCAAAACAAATAGTCCATAACCTTCTTGTGCTGGAGGATAACCGCGGTCTGCTAACACCTTTAGACGTTTTTGGGCATCTTTATTTCCAATTTGTGCCAACCACGTCAATTCATCACAGTTGCCGTGTAACTGAGAGTATTCTTGCAATGTAAAATCTTTTTTCGTTTTTGTTAAATCGGGATATGAAGAATCAAAAGATTCATTCGTTGCTTTAATAACTTGTAATGCTGTCATTTTCGTTTCCTTTTTTATGGTTGCCTATGCGACAAGGGTAATCTCTTTCGATATTATAGTCAAGGGTTTTTTGAAAAACTTGCAATTATTTTGAAAATGGTCTACACTACCAGTAACGAAAGGATTTAACATGACAGAAGATTTAACATTGAAAACAAAACTGCGCCATATTAACCCAAGAACGGCCAATCAGAGCGCCTTTATTGAAGCAATGAATACACATGACATGACCTTTGGTTTGGGGCCGGCCGGTACGGGTAAAACATTCTTGGCGGTGGCTAAAGCGGTGGCCGATATGGAAGCCAACAAAGTGGATAAGATTATCCTGACACGTCCGGCGGTAGAAGCGGGCGAAAACTTGGGCTTTTTGCCGGGTGATTTGAAAGAAAAAATCGATCCGTATTTGCGTCCACTTTATGATGCTTTGTATGACATGTTGCCTCGCGATATCGTGGATAAAAAAATTGAAAATGGGGAAATTGAAATTGCACCTTTGGCCTATATGCGTGGGCGGACTTTGTCGCACGCTGTCGTGATTTTGGATGAAGCACAAAACACCACGCCAATGCAAATGAAAATGTTTTTGACGCGTTTGGGTGAAGGATCCAAGATGGTGATCAATGGTGACTTGACACAGACCGATTTGCCGCATGGAATGGAATCCGGATTAAAAGATGCCGAACGCATTTTGAAAGGTGTTTCCGAAATCGCTTTTGTGGAATTTGATGAACGCGATGTGGTGCGTCATGGTCTTGTTTCCAAAATCGTCAATGCCTATGCCAAGGATAAAGAGAATAAATAATGCAAGTTGATGTTCAGGTTTTAGATAAACATTTTTATTTGAAACGCCTGTTTTTGAAAAGGTTTTGTCTGTGCGTGGTTCAAAACGCATGGGCCGGATCGGATGATGCAATCGTGTCCGTGGTGTTGGCTGATAATGATTTTGTGCATGCTTTGAATAAACAATATCGCAAAAAAGATAAACCAACAAACGTGCTGTCGTTTGAGAACGAACCGCCATTAGCCGGTGATATCGTGGTGGCGTATGGTGTGACGCGCGATGAAGCCAAGGCACAGGGCAAAAGCTTTGCCGCTCATTTGGCACATTTGCTGACACACGGGACTTTACATTTGCAAGGATATGACCATTTAACAGATAAACAAGCCCAAAAAATGGAAAAATTGGAAACAAAACTGATGCAAAAATTGGGCTATGCCGATCCATATAAAGGAGTTTAAATGTTTGATAAGATAAAAGGCATTTTTGATAAACATCCCGAGGAAGAAGAAGCCATCGAAACGGTGGAAGAGATCATGGATGAACGCGAAGAACGCGGCGATGATGTGTTGGTGGATGATGATGAAATGCTGATGTTAAAGAACGTGTTCAAGTTGCGTGATAAACGGGCCTCAGATATTGCCATCCCGCGTGCCCAAATGGTGGCTATTTCGGTCAATGCCACGCCCGAGGAATTAAAACAAATCGTGTTGAAAGATAAATATACACGTATGCCTGTGTATGAGAAAAATTTGGATAATATCGTTGGTGTTTTGCATACAAAAGATTTGTTGGGTGCCATTTTGCAAAAGAAAAAAATTGATGTCGCCAAAATTATGAATCACCATGTCGTTTTCGTGGCGCCGTCCATGCGCGGATTGGATTTGTTGCGCGAAATGCAAGCCAAAGCCATGCAGTTGGCCGTTGTCATTGACGAATTCGGTGGCACGTTGGGCATTATTACGTTAGAAGATTTATTGGAAGAAATTGTGGGTGAGATTGAAGACGAACACGATATGTTGGATCAACCGCCTGAATTGGTGCAGGTTTCTGCGCGTGTGATTGACGCGGATGCCCGTATTGAATTATCCGAATTGGAAGAAAAAATCGGTCATTTTTTAACACACGAGGATAAAGAAGCAGATATAGATACAATCGGTGGTTTGGTGTTCCATATTGCCGGTCGGTTGCCGTATCGCGGTGAAATTATTGCACATGAAAGCGGTTTGAAATTTCAGGTGACAGACGTGGATGCTCGGCGTATTAAAAAAGTTAAAATTACAAACTTTGAAGGCATTAAAAAGAAAAAGCCAAAAGCCAAAAAGAAGAAATAAAAAAAAGCCCCAGAACGGGGCTTTTTATTTTTTATAAGTTGCGATTAAAAGAAACTTTTAATCATATCTGTTACGCCGGAAATGGCATCTTTACCGCCTTGTAAAGTTTTTGTTGCGGCCTCTTTAACTGCTTTTGCAGTTGCTTTGGCAGATTCCACATTGACAGCAGTTAAAATTTGCACCATTGTATCGGCAAAACTTTGCTTTTTGTTCTCTCCGATGTTTTGCATGTGAATTTCTGGTAACGGAATCGATGCCCCCACACCAGATCCAACAATTTCCGGTAATCCGGCCAAGGCCAAATTTAATGAAGAATTGTCAATGGTTAAATCCTTAATCACAACAGCCGGACCTTCAGAATCAGCAGTCGCTTTTTGTTGCTCTGTCGGTTTTGCCGCAGGTTGTTTTTGTGCCGGTGCATCAGAGGCAGAGAATTTTTCAATATTTTTCATCAGGCGTTGAATGTTTGTTTCGCCGTTTGTTGCCACTTCGGAAGCCACATTCAAGCCGCTGACTTGCACGTTATTGATAACAATTTTATCCGTGAAAACACTTTTGGGATCAAATTGCACAGCCACCTTGCCCAGTTCAAAGATGTTTTTATTCTTGAAGCCCGCCGGACTGCCGATAGTCAAATTGTTTAATCCAACGCGACCGCTGAATAATGAAATATCTACATCACCCAATGCCGTTTCTGTTTGCGTCACTTGGCTGATAAATTCTGGGGCAAAATGTTGAATCAATTTGCCTGCACAGAAATAAGCCACAACAGCCAAGATAATCAACAATAACACAATCCAAAAAATAACTTTGAACAACGTTTTAATAATTTTCCATAATGTTTTCATTTTTATTCCTTTCGTTTGATAAGATGGAGGTCATATTACCTGTTTTTTTTCAATCCGTCAATAGTGACTGTTTTCTTTTTTGTATCTATTGTTGCTTTTGTGCCAAATGGCAAGCAAAAATGTTGCGGTGTATGACCATAGGGCAGGCCATAGATAACGGGAATCATAAAGCCCTTAAAGAAGTTTTCCAAAACTTTATAGGCATTGTCGTCTGTCTTATCATAGGTATTGCGACACAAATAAAAATCACCCAATACAACGCCGTTTAATTTATCAAACACCCCAGCGTTTTTCAGGTGCGTCAGCATGGCTTCCAATTTATAAGGGGGTTCAGCCACTTCCTCCAAAAGCAAGATTTTCCCTTTGCATGATGGCATGTAAGGGGTGCCAACGAGCCCCGTAAAACTGGTTAAATTGCCACCGATCAAAATGCCCGAAGCTGATCCTTTGGCATAACAGGGTAATCCCGCGAATGTCATACCGCCGCCATTCAGTGTGTTCAAAAAACTGGTGGTGATGGATTCTTGCGGCTTTTCGGCCACATATTTTGCAATCATACCCGTAATGCTGGGCTTCCCCGTTTTTGCATAATAGACGTTTTGAAAAGCGGTCAGGTCGCTGAATCCCGCAAAGACGCTGGGCGATTTTTTCAAGATGTTCCAATCAATCAAAGGTAATAAACGGGCCACGGCACCACCGCCACGCACAGCCATAATTACATCCGCTTTTGCTTTGAAAGCATTCATCAAATCATCCAAACGTTCGCGATCAGTGGCGCGGAATTGCTTGACGCTCAATTGAACCGTTTTTTTGAAGGCATTTTTTCCCCATTTTGCTTGAAAATGGTTTTTGGTAAAAAAGGTTTGAATGCGCTTTTTTTGCAGTGCCGTGAAGTTGCCATAAAACCCCGGTGCAATAATATGAACTTGTTTCATTTTTCCCCCAATGCTTGAACAATTTGTCGTGCAAAATCACTTAAAGACGGATCCCGTGCCCCCATTACAATGACGCAATCCCCAGGGCACGTGCGTTTTTGAATATAAGAGAGGGCTTCCTTTTTGTTTTTTAAGACAATCGCCCGCTTTCCTTTGGCCTGCAAAGGCATCACAATATCAACAGATGAAATGTCTTTTTTAACGGTGCCACCTGAATAAAATACAGGCAACATCAACCATTCAATTTGATCGTCCAACAAATCATTTAAGGTGGTAATCAACGTGTCTTTCATCAAACGTAACGGCCCGAATCCATGCGGTTGATAGATCGCAAAGATACGTTTTGTGAGTGGTTTTAACGCCGATAATGCTGCCGCAATTTTAGCCGGATTATGCGCATAATCATCAAACACCGTAATGTTGCCCGCTGTGCCCGCCAATGTCATGCGTCGTTCGGTCCCTAAAAACGATTGTAATGCCTCCATGCTTTCTGCAATAGAGATATTTAAGTGCATACATACCCCAACCGCTGTTAAAGCATTTTCTACATTATGTAGGCCAATCATCGGTAAAAACGTTTCCATCCCGTTTAATTTGAAATGAACGCCTTTGGGTGTTTGTTGAATATCTGTTGCATACAAGGTGGCCTTGGTATTGCCAGATGCTGAATGTGTAATAATGTTTGGTCGGTTGATTTTTAATTTTTTAGATTCCGGATCGTCCATATTTAGTACAATTCCTTTGCGCGTGCGAATCAAAAAATCTTTGAATAACGGACGTGTTTCATCCAATGTTTTGTGATCCAAAGTAATATTTGTGACCGCCGCTATGTCGGGCGTATATCGTTGAATGGAGCCGTCAGATTCATCCGCTTCAATCACGCAAAAATCATCACCATCCAAAATTAAATTGGATTTTGGTTCGTTGTTATAAGTGTTTTCGGAAATACCGCCGTTGATCATAATCGGATGTTTTTTTAAGGTGAATAAAATATGGCCGACCATGGCTGTAACGGTTGTTTTTCCGCTGGTGCCTGCAATCGCAATACCAAAATGTGCATCTAAAATGGAGCCCAAAACCTCGGCCCGAGTTTTAATGGTGAGCCCTAATTCTTTGGCCTTTTTGACGTCCGGAATTGTGTCTTCCACCGCCGTTGAAACAACAAACGTATCAATATAGGGGGAAACACTGGTCCCGTTTTGGGAAAATAAAACAATGCCCGCATTTTCAAGGCGTTGGCGCATTTGTTGATTGGATCCTTGATCAAAAGAACGATCCGATCCCAACACAATATGCCCAGTCTTTTTCAGGTACAAAGCAATTGCGCTCATCCCAATTCCACCAATACCACAGAAAAAAAAGGTTGCCATTTGTAAAATTTTCCTTTATTGTAAAATCAAAGTTGGATATATTGTAGATAATAAAAACATAAATGTCAAAGAAAGGATGGGGGAAAATGAAAAAAATTTTAATGTTGTCTGTGTGTTTCGCAATTTCAGGGGCCGTTGCTCAGGGGCTGTTCCCAGAATTAAACAGCATGTACGGGGATAATGCTGGTGAGCCAGCTGCTGCTGTCCCAGCCGTTGCCGCAGATGAAGAAGAACGTGATTTGCCATCCATCACAAATGAAGATACTGAGACGATTGAGGATGGAGATGTGGTGGAGAAAGTCAGCAAAACAGAAGATTTATTCGCTACTCCAGAGGGAGAAGAAGAGGTTGTTGAAGAAGAGGTCGTTGCCGAAGAAGAAACCCCCGAAGAGGAAGAAGAAGACGATCAAAAAATTATCATTTATCCGTCCGAAATGAATTCCACAATCGTGCCGAATAACAACTTTTCCTATTGCATGGGAACAATAAAGTTTGCAAGCACGATCAAACGTCCCGTCAAACGATTAAAGGTGAGTTTGAATTATGGCGAATTATCAGCCGACTATGATATTCGCAATTTGACCAATAAAGAAGAGAAATCTAAAGAATTGATTTTGGTTGGTACCTCTTGCGAACACGTCTTGGATACACCACAAATAGACATTCAAGAATGTGTGGTTGAAGGAATGACCGCAAAGGCATGTAAAGAAAAAGTGGTTTTCTCGCCCCTCAGATAATAGTTGCTGATGAGATGGTTCCTTTTTTTATGGATGTGTTTTTGGATATTGGGTGCCAGTGCGGCTCCGAAAGTATTGTCCAAACGCGATCTCACCGAATATAAAGAGGTTTTTGCTGCTCATCAGCGTGGCCATTTCAAAACAGCTCGCACCCATCAAAAAAAGATTTCAAACCATTTGTTGCAAGGATATATTTTACTGGATCGGTATTTTTCTAAAAAATATGCCACAACACAAAAAGAAATTTCCGATTGGTTAAGTCGGTATTCTGATTTGCCTGTGGCCGTGGATATGTATGCACTCGGCAAACAAAAAAAGTTGGAAAATTTGAAACGTCCCAAAGGTTTGTTCGGGATGAATACTCAAGCATGTGCCAGCCCGACCCGCCAAGAGCCGATTGATTTAATACGTAATCCATCTTTTTCGTATTTGGATGGGGAAGAACATGATTGGGCTATAGATAAAATGCATGAAATTGCCAAGTTGATTAAACAGGGCAAAAATGCTGAAGCCCGCGAGACCATGGAAGATAAAAAGGTTCAACATTTATTCAGTCGCGAAGATTTGGATAAAATCAAAATTGCGCTAGCCTTCGGATATGTGCTGAGTAATGATAATGAAAAAGGATTGGAATTGGCAAAGGCATCGTTGCATTGGACATCCAAAGCAATTCCGTTGGCATATTGGGTGGCCGGTTTGGCCAGTTGGCGTTTGGATGATTTGAAGTCTGCCGCCGGTTATTTTAGTAAATTGGCAGATGATGACAGCGCCCCAGTGCCGTTACGCACGCGTGCCGCTTTTTGGGCTGCACGCGCCTACTTAGCCACGGGGAAATATGATAAAGTTATATCTTATTTGGTTATTGCAACCCATTCGCCGCGTAATTTTTATGGGATGTTGGCATTGCGGGCGTTGGGGGGCGATTTGAATTATATTTGGGAAACGCCTGTTTTGCCACAAGACGATTTGCAGGCCAGTTTTTCCCATCCGGCATTGGAACGTTTTTATGCGCTGCGTGAATTGGGTAAAAAAGAATGGGCTTCCCAAGAATTATCTAAGTTGTATTTGGAATCCGACGAAGAAACAAAAAGTATTTTGATGTTGATTTCCGCTAAAAATGGATTTGATGATGTGTTACAAAGTTTAACAGGTACTTTGCATGGCGAAGAAGCCCGCTATCCCATGCCAAATTGGTGTCCGCAGGGTGGTTGGCAATTGGATCAAGCGTTGGTGTATGCTTTCGTGCGCCAAGAATCGTGCTTTAATCATCGCGCGGAAAGTTATGTCGGTGCGTTGGGGTTGATGCAGTTGATGCCGGATACCGCTAAAGAATTGGCCGGTACATTACAATGCCGTTATTCCAAACATGCGCTGAAAGATCCCGCCTATAATTTGCGATTAGGACAGGCGTATTTGATGCAGTTGATGGAATTGCCTCAGGTACAAAATAACTTGATATTTTTGGCGGTGGCTTATAATGCCGGGCCGGGCAATTTGAATAAATGGCGGCGCAAAACAAATAACGAGGAAGATCCGTTGTTGTTTTTGGAGTCGTTGCCGTCTAAAGAAACGCGTAGTTTTGTGGAAAGAATTTTGGCCAATTATTGGGTGTATCGTAATTTAATGGCACAACCATTGACCACATTGGATGAGGTTGTACGCGGTGAATGGCCAATTTATGTGCCCAAAAATTAGCGTTCGTATTTGAAGTTTTTCCACCGGTGTGTGCCACGTTTGCATAAACGTTGGATTTGCGGTGTTTTTTCTTTTTCTGGTAAATCTTGGATGGATTGCACGCATCTAGCAATACCGCGTGCAAAAATTTCATCATGAATTGGGTCGATTTTGCCGGCTTTCAAGGATTCGTCGTGCATGCCTTTCATATCCATCATCATCGCCACCATGTGTGTTGGACGGAAATTTTCATGCAAGGTATGCAAGATTTGATTTTGTTTTGCCTTTAATGAATCTGAAGACACAAAATTTTCTGGATATACTCTTCTCAACAAATTTAACATTTTTTGACGGGCCAACGGATGGTGGTTGTCGTCGATGGCGCGTGCTAAGCTGTCAGCAAAAAAGGTTTGTCCTAATGTGTGAATCATCATGCTGAAAATGGAACGATGAGCCGGGGACAATTCATCATAAAAAGAATTGATAACCTTTTGATCGTCCGGTGTTGGCTTTGTATATGAGCCCAACGAAATATGTGGCACTTTCCCAATTTTTTTGCCTTTGAGGTAAATTGGTTCTTCTACAGAAAAAATTTCAATATCTAACATCTCTTTCTCCTAAATCAAAGTAGGAGATATTGTAGTGCAAAAAACACTTTTTGTCAAGTGTTTTTGTATCGCTTATCCGTCAGCTGTCGCGCTCTTTCACAAACCGGCGGCAGCGCATCATCTGTTCGCGCAGTTTTTGTTGCTTTTCTTTGGCATCTTCTTTGGCGCGTTTTCTGGCTTCAAAGGCCTCTTCCAATTCGCGGCGTCGCTTGGCATAAAAATCGGCGCGTTTCTGTTCTAAAGCGCGCCGTTTTTCTAATTCTTGCAGTTGCCGTTCGGATTGTTGTTTTACTTGGTCGTGTTCTTGTTCCATTTGGACTCCTTTCATTCAACGGTTTTATTATATCATAAAAGCAAAATTTTGTCAAAAAGTGCTTGCAATTTTTTATAAAATATGTTTATATCAAAATCACGATTTCGAAAGTCGTATGTTTAACATGAAAGGATAATAAAATGACTGTAAAAGTTGCTATTAACGGATTTGGCCGTATTGGCCGTTTGGTGTATCGCGCTTGGTTGGAATCCGGCCGTGATGACGTGGATATCGTTGCCATCAACGATTTGGGTGATGCCGCCGCAAACGCTTATTTATTGAAATATGATTCCGTCCACAGAAAATTGGATATGGACATTCGTGCCGAGGGTGAATACTTGTTGGCCGGTGACAAGAAAACTCGCGTGATCGCACAAAAAGATCCGACACAATTGCCGTGGAAAGATTTGGGCATCGATATCGTGTTTGAATGCACAGGTATCTTTACCTCCAAAGAAAAAGCCATGGTGCATTTGAACGCCGGTGCCAAACGCGTTTTGGTGTCCGCTCCGTCGGAAGGCGCCGATAAAACAATCGTGTATGGCGTGAACCAAAACACATTGACAGCCGAAGATTTGGTTGTGTCTAATGCATCTTGCACAACAAACTGCTTGGCTCCTGTGGTTTATGTGTTACAAAAAGCTTTTGGCATTAAACAAGGCTTTATGACAACAATTCACAGCTATACAAACGATCAAAAGATTTTGGATCAATTGCATAAGGATTTGTATCGCGCTCGCGCTGCTGCTATGAGTATGATTCCAACAAAGACCGGCGCTGCTAAAGCTATTGGTTTGGTGATGCCAGAATTGGCCGGTAAGTTGGATGGCGTGTCGATTCGCGTGCCGACCCCAGATGTGTCCTTGGTGGATGCTAACTTCATTATGGAAAAAGAAGTGACCGTTGATGAAGTGAATGCCGCTTTGAAAGCCGCCGCAGAAGGCGAACTCAAAGGTATTTTGGGTTACAACGCTGAAAAGTTGGTCAGCATTGACTTTACACATGATTCTCACTCCTCCACATTTGATGCCAATGGCACAAAGGTGATGGGTGGCACACAATTGCGTGTGATGAGCTGGTACGACAACGAATGGGGATTCTCCAATCGTATGTTGGATACAGCCGTTGCTATGGGTAAATTGTTGTAATCTGAAAGTGAAAAAAAGAAACACCTCCAATCTCGGGGGTGTTTTTTTATCTATTGACTGGCAAAATAAAATAGTATATAGTGAAAAAATCAAAAAGGAGGAAATATGCAAAAATTATTGAAAAAGATTTTTACTGTGTCCTATTTGGACAATGAAGGCGTGCGCCGTATTTGTTTCATTTTCGGAGTGTTGTTGGCCTTGATTCCTGTGTGTTTGTTCTTTTCCCGCGTTTATGTGTCACAAGATACAACCTTACGTGATGCGGTGGTGTCCGCTCCCATTAAACAACAAAGATATGTTTTTGAACATTATCCATACAAATGTAATTTTTGTGATTTGGAAAGCAATTTTGAACGTTGGCGCGCCACATTCGGATCGTGGAAATATACCAACGATTTGCGCCACACAAATTGTTCCAAGTTGCGTGATCCCGGCAGTTGCGGCAGTGCCCAACGTTACATTATGCAACGCGTGAAAGTCAGTTATTTTGATACAGCAGCCTTTTCATTTTTGCCGTTGGCTGTGGTTTTATTCTATATCCCGTTCATCTTTGGATGTTTGATTAAATGGATCATGTTGGGCTTTAATAAAAAAGGTAAACCCCAAAAAACAACGCCCAAAACAACACCAAAGAAAAAGGCAAAAACAAAGAAAAAATAACGTTTGAGCGTTAGTATTTTGACGGGGGCGGTTTGAATATTTTTGCCGCCCCGTTATTTTTTTCTTGCATTTTGTCATAAAAATGTCATAATAGTGTCATTAAAGTGAAACAAAACATAAAGAAGGAGAAAGAAAAATGAAAACAAAAATAACATTGTTTACCGCTTTATTGTTGGCCTCTACGGCGTCTTGGGCTGGCGGTTACCAGTTGCAAGAATACTCGGTCACAAACGCCGGGCGCGCCTTTGGTGGCGCGGGTATTGTGGGCGATGATTATTCCGCTATTGCCTTTAACCCGGCCGGTATGACATTAAAGGGATCGGGCGTGCAATTGGGCGCTATGGCCATGGATATCCATTCCAATATGGACGGACATTTGAATAATGGTCCGCGCGTGGGTGATAAAGGTAAGTTGCGCAATTTCAAAATTATTCCCCACGGCTTTGGTCAATATGCCATCAAAGATTTCCGCATTGGTGTCGGTGTGTATGCGCCGTTCGGTTTGGGAACATATTACAATAAGTCTTGGTTCGGCAGAACACATTCTTTAACCAGCGAAATTACCGCCATTGATATCAATCCGACTTTGGCTTGGAAACCAGCGAAATGGTTGAGCATCGGCGCCGGTTATATCATTGAGCGCATGGAAGCCCGTTTGACAAATATGGTCGCTATCGCGCCGGGCGTGGAGCGTATGTCTGATATGAACGCAGACGGATGGGGCCACGGATGGAACGCCGGTATCATGATTGAGCCGACAAAGACAACTCGTTTCGGTGTGGCGTATCGTTCCCCTGTTGTGCAAAACATTAAAGGGAAACACCATTTCATTGGCCGCTATGAAGGTATCAGCAGCACTAAATTAGTGGATCCTGAACACGTGCAATTGACCGCTTATCAAGAAGTGGGTGACTTTGGTTTGTCCGCAATGGCGCGTTGGACACGGTGGAGCCGGTTCAATTTGTTGTCTATTGATTCTACGGCGTTGTCCAAAGCAAATCCGGCATTATCGCCATCTCAAGTTGATGAAAACTGGCGCAACGTTTGGACCATTTCCGGTGGTGTGGATTACCATTATTGCCCGAACTTGACGTTCCGTACAGGTTTGGCGTATGACCAAGGCGCTGTGAAAAATCCAGAACACCGCACGGCTCGTGTGCCCGATAGCAATCGTTGGATCGCCAGTATCGGGGCCAGCTATATGAAAGGCAATTGGCAATTTGATGCCAGTTACTTCCACATGTTCTGGAGTAAGGCACGCGTGAATAGCCGAGCCAATACAAAAGGAACAACCTATATTCGGGGTACCTATAAAACCCAAATCAATAGCTTTGGCTTGAGTGCCCAGTACCACTTCTAAGGAAGTGTTGAATAAAAATCACCCCCGACAAAATCGGGGGTAAATTTTTATTTGTAATTCATTTTTAAATATGTTATAATCTATAACGGAATAGGTGATTCCTGTTCTGAGGTCTAGAAATCCTCTTGGTTAACGTCAATAGACGTAAAATTTCCAGCCGTTCTGGTTGGAAGGTTGCAAAATAAGGTTTATCCGAATATGCAGCACTATTTTAACCAGTAGTTTTCTAGCTTCCAACCGCCTCTCATCAAGGCGTATTTAATTTTTTTGAAAGGAAGCTTAATGAGAAAATTAGTATTTTTGTGTTTAACTGCAGTTGTTTTGACTTCAATACCCGTGCAAGCAGAATATGTTCGTGGACATTATCGCAGTAATGGTACTTGGGTGGATGGCTATAATCGTAGCAATCGAAATGGTACAAAATTGGATAATTATAGTACACAAGGAAATTATAATCCTTATACTGGAAAAAAAGGAACGCATTCGGCTTGGTAACATTGCTATATGAGTATCTTTATTAAGGTGGGCCTAATGTCCACCTTTTTTTATAATTTCACTTGATTTTTGAGAAAAAAAAGACTAAAACAAAAAGCACGATTTATTTTAACAAGAAAGGATAAAAAATGTTTAGAACTTTGGATGATTTTGATTTTAATGGTAAAACAGTGTTTATTCGTGCGGACTTGAATGTGCCCGCTAAAGACGGACAAATCACGGATACAACGCGTATTGATCGCTTTGTGCCGACTTTGAAGTATATCATTGAACATGGTGGTAAAGCCGTGGTGGCCAGCCACTTTGGTCGCCCGAAAGGTCAAAAAAATCCGGAATTTTCTATGGCTTTCTTGGCACCTGCTTTGGAAAAAGCCGCAGGCGTTCCTGTGAAATTTATTGACGACTGTGTTGG
>JAFPYW010000015.1 GCA_017394405.1 Alphaproteobacteria bacterium | reverse complement strand
TTATCTTGGAGGCCGGTGCCGGAATCGAACCGACATCAAAGGATTTGCAGTCCTCTGCATAAGCCATTCTGCCAACCGGCCAAACGCAAGATAGGGATATTTTTACACGATTTTTCATAAATAGTCAAGAAAAAAATGAAACTTTTTGTCAAATTAAAAAAACGCCCCATTAAAAACGGGGCTTTTATAATTGGCGACCCTAACGGGATTTGAACCCGTGTACCGGCCTTGAGAGGGCCGTATCCTAACCGTTAGATGATAGGGTCGTTAGAGAGCATTATACAGAATATTCATTAAAAAGGCAAGTCTTTTTTATCCGCGCAAGCAGGTAATTGAAATGGTTTTAGTCAATGTTTGACCTCCACCAATACTTTGAATGCCGGTGCCAATCACACCATACGCCGCCAAATTAAATGCATCCGGTGTATTGCTGACCGGTTCTAAGCAGAAAAAGTCGGCTTTCGGCGGACGATACAACACTAAATGGTGGAAAATATCTTGCGCTGAAATTTCGATTTCCAATTGCTTGTCAGAATAAACAATCGAAGCATGGCCGTCCCACCCGCCAAACGCCGTATCAAAATCTTCCTTCATTTCCGCACCTTTTTCAAAGTTCCATTCCTCAGGCGTAGGATAGGGGCGATCAAAAATTGGATCATTTTTGTGATGCCAAATATGGGATGAAGTAAATGTTAAACGCGCCGCATCCGGATTCAAAAAATACGGATGGATTCCCATTCCGCACGGCATAGGCAAATCAGACGAATTTTGAATGGATAAAGTGATATCTAATTGGTTGCCGTTCAGGGTGTATGTTACCTTTGCATTATAATCAAACGGGAAGCCTGTGGCCCTGTCGTGTTTGTAAGACAATGTTACAGCAGTCTCTGTCTGAGATTCCACATGCCATTTTGCCAACCAACCATCCCCATGGATCGGAGTAGGATCTGTGCCTTGATTGGCGGGCACATGCCGACTAATACCAAAATAATTGAATTGGCCCTTTTCAATAGTGCTGCAATATGGTAACATAATAAACATAGATGTTTCCTGTGGCGTCGTTGCATCCGCCTTTGTGGGACGCAGGATATCATTTCCTTGATAAGTAAAACCAAATAATGACCCGCCTAATTCCGGATTTATTTTTATTTGAATGGCTGAGTTATCTAATGTAATCATTCTTCATTATCCTTTGTGTTTATTAGTATTTAATTGACGCCACGCTTGGCCCAATAAAGCATCAATTGTATCCGTTTGCTTCTTATACGTGCTGGAACCATAAGTCAAAGCCAATTTGGTCGGCGCTTTGTGATTATAATTTTTCAAATGCTCTCTTAAACGTTGAATCAAAAATGGAATATTTTCAATGGCTGTTTCTGGCAAGATTAAAGCAAATTCCACATCTCCGATACGACCAATATAATCAACCGACCGAATAACTCGGCGAGCTAAGGCAACAGCATCTTTTAATTGTTTATCAGAAAAGTCTGCATTTTTATTCTGTACGGCGAATTTAATAACGGCAACGGAAATGGTTCGATGATAACGTTTTGCACGTTTCAATTCAATAGTGCCTGTTTCCAGCAAGGCATGACGATTCATCACGCCAGTTTGAGGATCAATAGAGGACAAATACTGCAATTCCGCTTCCATATTCTTGCGTTTTGTAATATCAAAGCCAACAGCATCCGCAGAAATTGCTTTACCGCGATCGTTATAAACAATCTTATTTGTCCATGAAACCCACAAACGATCACCCATTTTGGTCGTTGTTTCCGTTTCTGTATCAATAAATAAATTCGGATTTGCAAACAACCGCTTGACAATATTATCAGATTCCTTCTCTGGTTTGGGCAAGATTGTTCCCAATGCATTTTTACCAACCAAGGCACGTCTTGTATAACCAAATTTTTTCAATAATTCATCATTTGCCCCAATAATTTTACCCTTTGTATCAAACGATAAAATTAAAGGAAAAGCATTCTTTGAAAAAATGGGGCCCAACGGGTTCTTGGCTACTTCCGCAAACTGATCTGCTTCCTCTGCCAGTTTCGCATTTTCCTCTAACAATAGATTCAATTTTTCACGTAAATTTTTCCCTTGAAAAAACAAAATAATCGCAATTGTTACCACACATAAAAGCACAAATAAAAAGACAGCAACAATAATTGAATCCAACATGGATTTCTCCTCCTTTTGATATTAGACTAAACATTTTTTATTTTTCTTTCAAGGAAAAAATGCTTTCCCTTGACTTTTTTTGTGAAATTTGGCATATTATGAGGCATGAAAAAGCAAAAATCAGATTTGTTAGATGTTGTGAACAGTCCCTATAAAGAGGGCTTTGAAACAAATGTGGCAACCGAGTATGCTCCCAAGGGCTTGAACGAAGATGTTATTCGTTTTATTTCAAAGAAAAAAGACGAACCTGATTGGTTGTTGGATTTTCGTTTGAAGGCATTTCGTCATTGGCAAACAATAACTGAACCCCATTGGTTTCATGGACATTATGATCCGATAGATTATCAAGATATTTACTATTATAGTGCGCCCCATAAAAAAGCTCCTAAATCATTAGATGAGGTGAATCCTGAAGTATTAAAGACCTATGAAAAATTGGGTATTCCTTTGAAGGAACAAAAGGTCTTGGCTGGTGTGGCGGTGGATGCGATTTTTGACAGCACATCCATTGGAACAACATATAAGGAAGAGTTGAAAAAACGGGGCATTTTGTTTTGCTCATTTAATGAAGCGGTGCATGAATATCCTGAATTAGTGAAGGAATATTTGGGCTCTGTGGTACCCTATACAGATAACTTTTTCGCGTGTTTGAACAGTGCGGTGTTTTCGGATGGCTCGTTTGTATATATTCCAAAGGGCATTGAATGTCCAATGGAACTTTCCAGTTATTTCCGCATCAACGCTCGTCAGGCGGGTCAATTTGAACGTACGCTGATTATCGCGGATGAAGAATCTTCCGTCAGTTATTTGGAAGGATGCACAGCACCTCAACGTGATGAAAATCAATTGCATGCCGCTATCGTGGAAATTATTGTAAAAAATCGTGCTAATGTAAAATATTCCACCGTTCAAAACTGGTATCCTGGTGATAAAAACGGCAAAGGTGGCGTGTATAATTTGGTGACAAAGCGGGGTCTTGTGATGAATGATGCAAAGCTTTCGTGGACCCAAGTAGAAACAGGCTCGGCCATCACTTGGAAGTACCCCAGTTGTGTCTTAAAAGGTGATAATGCTGTGGGTGAGTTTTATTCGGTGGCGCTGACCAACAATTATCAGCAAGCAGATACCGGCACCAAGATGATTCATTTGGGCAAGAATACAACTTCTACAATTATTTCAAAAGGTATCTCCGCGGGCTTCAGTTCCAATACCTATCGCGGCCTTGTGAAAATGAGTTCGAATGCTGAAAATGCAAAAAATGTCAGTAAATGCGATAGCCTTTTAATTGGGGATAAGTGTGGCGCACATACAATTCCCGTAATGCAATGTGCCAATGAAACAGCCACGATAGAACATGAAGCGACGACCAGTAAAATCAGCGAAGAACAATTATTTTATGCTATGCAACGTGGCCTTTCGGCCGAGGAGGCAGTTGGTTTGATTGTGAATGGTTTTTGCCGTGAAATTATGCAAAAATTACCACTTGAATTTGCGATTGAAGCCCAAAAATTGATAGGTATTCAATTAGAAGGATCTGTGGGATAGGAGGAAAGATGACAGCATTATTAGAGATTAAAAATTTACACGCCAAGGTGGGTAAC
>JAFPYW010000014.1 GCA_017394405.1 Alphaproteobacteria bacterium | reverse complement strand
CTTTTGCCAAACTTAAAGGCGACAACAAGGAATTGCTGACCATCCCGGGTGCGGTTCACACCGATTTATATGACGATAAAGCGGGTGTGATCCCCTATGACAAAATGGAAGCATTCTTCAACAAATATTTAAAATAATGATTACAAACGGAAAGGATAAATAATGACATTCTAAGAATTGAGCACAGCGCGTTATACGCAAAGAAGTTATGACAGTAAACCGGTTGAGGATGACAAAATCCAAAAGATTTTACAGGCCGGACGGGTGTCGCCCACTGCCAAAAACAACCAACCGCAAAAGGTTTATGTTGTTCAATCCCCGGCGGCTATGGATAAGTTGCGTGCCTTGACCCCTTGCCATTATAATGCCCCGCTCGCCATGATTATTTGCTATGATAAGAATCAAGAATGGCATAACCCGACTGATGAGACGATTACTTCGGGCGTGGAAGATGCATCCATTGTGGCAACACACATGATGTTGCAGGCCGCAGACTTGGGTGTTCATTCCACTTGGGTGAATATGTTTAACCCGGATGAAACGCGCAAGGCTTTTAATCTGCCGGAAAACGAAGTGCCTGTTTTGCTTATGATGTTCGGTTATCCGACAGCCTCAGCGGCACCGGCGCCAACACATACGAACAAGAAACCTTTGTCCGATACCGTACAATTTTTATAATTTCTCTGTTGTTTTGGTTGAGAGCCACCCAATAAAAAGGGTGGCTTTTTTATATCTGCGGGGACGCAAGCTGCGCCATTTTTTTAGCGAAACAGAAAAAAATCGGGCTGGTCACTGGTCACATAAAAATACAGTAATATCAGATATTTATATGGTTTTCAAAAATCGGGGGCTGGTCACCCCGCCAACTCATGACTCTTTTTATAAATTTGTTGCAAAATGGTTCAGTTCCTTGTATATTGAGAACCATAGTCTAATAATAGGTACAAGGAACAAATATAAACAACAAAAAGGATATAAAATGAAGATTCAAGCTGTAAAGTTTTATGAAAATGGATTTATGACCCAGCCTTTTGCCTTTGGCGGTGAAGAAGGCGCAGATAAGTTTGATTCCAAAAAGAAATATCGTTCATGCCTGCAAAACTATGTCATTGATACAGGGGATGAAGTCATTTTGGTGGATACAGGGTTGCCTGCTGACTTTCCTGAGGCAGTACCTGATGAAAGTACCCAAATTTATTTGGGAAAACCAATTAAACCTTATATGCAGGCACTAGTTGACTTGGGATACAAACCCGAACAAGTCAGTAAGATTTTAATCACGCATAAACACAATGATCATACGGGGGCTTTGAAGCATTTCCCAAATGCCAAAATCTATGTGAATGCGGAAGAATGTGAGGCAGATGAACTGAAAGGTCTAAACAATATTATTCCGGTTCATTTTACGGACGGACCTTATTACAACTTCCCCGAAAGTCAAAAAATTGCGGATGGAATTTACTACATTAAGGCCAAAGGACACACCAAAGGGAACAGCTTGATCATTGCCGAAAATGACGGCCTGTTTTATATGATGCATGGGGATGTGACCTATACGGACGAAGCCCTCTACGCGAATAAACTTTCGGTTGTTTATGAAGATTTACCGGCGGCCCGCGAAACTTTGAACCGTGTGCGTGAATTTGTGAGCAATCACCCAACAGTTTATATGGGCACGCATACACCTTTGGGATACGAGAATTTGGATGCAAAGCGTGTGGTTGATTTGAATAATCCGCCGGAAACTCTGCCTGTTGGAGAAATTACATTCAAAACCAAGAGTGGCAAATATGTTTGTTCGGTTTGTGGATATGTGTATGATCCGGCAGAAAATAACGGGGTGGCTTTTGAGGATTTACCACAAGATTGGAAATGCCCCCGTTGCAAACAACCCAAAACAAAGTTTAACGCCGCATAATAAAGGAAAATATATGTCATCAAAAACGCAACAAAATCGTGATAAACTGATTATCAAAACCAGTATAATTGGCATTCTAACAAATATATTCCTTGCTACATTTAAGGCAATCATTGGGATAGTGTCAAATTCAATAGCAGTTACATTAGATGCTGTCAATAACTTATCGGATGCACTTTCTTCTGTTATTACGATTGTGGGAACAAAATTGGCAGGAAAACTACCTGATAAAAAACATCCATTTGGGTATGGGCGTATTGAATATTTAAGTGCAATGATTGTATCGGGTATCGTGCTTTATGCCGGTATTACATCACTCGTTGAATCATTTAAGAAAATTATTCATCCCGAAACACCTGATTACAGCACTGTTTCTTTGGTGATTATTGCAGTTGCCGTATTGGTAAAAATCATACTGGGAAAATATGTGAAATCACAAGGGGAAAAGGTCAATTCCGGTTCATTGGTTGCATCGGGTTCTGATGCCTTATTTGATGCGATTTTATCGGGTTCTGTTTTGGCGTCGGCTATTCTGTTTATCCTGACGGACATTTCATTGGAGGCGTATGTGGGTGTTCTAATTTCCGGATTTATTATCAAATCGGGTATTGAAATGATGAAGGATACTTTAAATGAAATCTTAGGGACACGCGCCGATAAAGAAATGACAAATAAAATCAAACAGCTTTTATTATCCGAATCCAAAGTGCGCGGCGTGTATGATTTGATTATGTATAACTATGGACCGGACAAATACTATGCCTCTGTGCATTTAGATTTACCGGACACCATGACCGCCAAAGAAATTGATAAACTGACACGAAAATTGGAAGCCAAAGTGTATCAAGAAACGGGTGTTATTTTGGCAGGTGTAGGGTTGTATGCTTATCACACCAAAAATGATGTTGCTATGAAGATTCAAAAAGAAGTCATGAGCAAGGTTATGAAACACAAATGGGCCATTCAGGTGCATGGCTTTTACTTGGATATGAAAGAAAAAGAAATGCACTTTGATGTAGTAATGAGCTTTGATATCAAACCCGAAGAAGGTATCAAAATTTTGCATCAAGAAATACACAAACTCTATCCCAAATATGACATTCAAATTTTACCGGATATAGATATATCCACAACCGAATAATAAAGGAGAAAAAAATGACAATATATGATTACACCGTTCCTAAAACAGATGGCACAACATTATCTTTGGCTGATTTTAAGGGAAAAGTGATACTGATTGTGAACACAGCAACCGGATGTGGATTTACCCCCCAATATGAAGCCATCGAAAAAATCTATGAAAAGTATCATGACAAGGGCTTGGAAGTAGTTGACATTCCCTGCAATCAATTTGGGCATCAAACACCGGGAACAGATGAAGAAGTACATCAGTTTTGTCAATTACACTATAAGACGCAGTTCCCTCAGATGAAAAAATCCGATGTCAATGGGGAAAATGAACTACCGCTTTACACTTACCTCAAATCACAAAAAGGATTTGCGGGATTTGGTGCGCATAAATTATCCGCTTTATTGGAAGAAATGCTGGCAAAAAATGATCCTGATTGGGATAAAAAGCCGGATATCAAATGGAATTTTACCAAGTTTTTGGTCAATCGTCAGGGGGAAGTGGTTGAACGCTTTGAACCGACCGCCGATATGAAAGACATTGAAAATAAAATAGATGAACTGATTTAAAGGAGAAAAAGATGAAAAAAAATATCAAAAAAGATTTGATTATGGCGCCAATGCCTGTATTAATTATAGGAACCTATGATGAGAACGGGGTCCCCAATGCCATGAATGCCGCATGGGGAACACAATGTGATATGGATAAAATTATCATTTCTTTATCTAACCATAAAACAACTGACAACTTGAAGCTGAAAAAAGCCTTTACGGTGGCTTTTGCAACCAAAGAAACCTTGGTGGCTTCCGATTACTTTGGTATTGAATCAGGCAAAGGCATTAACAAAATTGAAAAGGCGGGTTTCCATGCGCATAAATCAGAATTCGTGGATGCGCCTGTTATTGAAGAATACCCCGTCACTATTGAATGCGAAATGGAAAAATTGGAAGATGACGAAGGCGACTATCGTTTGATTGGTAAAGTCGTGAACGTGGTTGCCGAAGAATCCGCTTTGGACGATAAAGGTCATGTGGATTTGGGCAAGTTAAACTTGATTTCCTATGACAGTGCAACCCATAGCTATCGCATTATTGGCGATATCGTCGGCCAAGCTTTCCATGATGGATTAGCAATCAAGAACAAATAAGGAGTACCATGGTTAAAGTTTATTTCACAAAAGATATCAGTCCCGAAGGACTTTTGAAACTTTATAATAAAGTGAATAAAGATATTCAAGGTAAGGTGGCAATTAAATTTCATACGGGCGAACCGCATGGACCGAATATTTTGCCCAAAGCGATGGTGAAAGCCCTGTATGATGCTGTACCAGATAGCCATTTGGTAGAAACAAATGTGTATTACGATAGTCCCCGCCAAACAACACAAGGACACAGAAAAGTCCTCCATATAAACGGATGGGATTCCTTTGCCACTGTGGATATTATGGATGAAGAAAGAACAGTGATGTTGCCCATCAAAGGTGGCAAACACTTTAAAGAAATGTCCATGGGAAGCCACATTACGAACTATGATTCCATGATTGTTTTAACACACTTCAAAGGTCATACGATGGGTGGTTTTGGTGGTTCAATCAAAAATATCGCCATCGGATGTGCGGATGGCAAAATTGGCAAAAAAATGATTCACACTTATCCGGGACAAGACCAATGGTCTGTATCAAAAGGTCCTTTTATGGAACACATGGTGGAATCCGCCAAAGCAACAGTGGATTACTTTGCCCCGCACATCACCTTTATTAATGTGTTGCGCCGGATGTCTGTTGATTGCGATTGCGCTGGTGTTGCGGCCGCGGAACCAACCGCCAGAGATATTGGCATTTTGGCCTCTACGGATATTTTAGCGGTAGACCAAGCATCCATTGATATGGTCTATCAATTGCCGCCGGAAGAACTTCATGACTTAAAAGAACGCATTGAATCTCGTGAAGGCCTGCACCAACTGGATTATGGTGAAGAAATGGGATTGGGTACCCGCAAGTATGAACTGATTGAAATTGAATAAACAAACAGAAAGGAGAATGAAAAATGAAAAAATTTTTAGCAACAATTTTAATGGGAGGTGCTATGATGACAACGACAGTTGAAGCCAAAACATTGGTGGCTTATTTTACCTTAACCGGTAATACAGAAAAAGCGGCAAAAGTTATTGCCGAAGAAACAAAAGCGGATTTATACAAAATTGAATTGGTGACGCCATATCCGGCAGAATATAAAGCACAAACGGAACTGGCCAAAAAAGAATTGGCAGATGGCACTTTGCCGCCGATTAAACCTTGGCCAGAAAACGTTGGTGAATATGATGTTGTGTTTGTGGGATCCCCTGTTTGGTGGGGAACAATGGCAACACCGGTGCGTACATTCTTGGCCAGCGGTGCTTTGAAGGGAAAAACAGTGATTCCCTTTGTGACACATGGCGGTGGCGGAGCCGATAATTCCTTTACAGACACAGCCAAATTGTGTGAAGGTTGCAACGTTATCACAGATGGTTGGTCCAACTATGGCAGTATTACCATGGGTGTCGGCAGATGGGCCAAGAAAAGTTTGGAAAAAGCAACCAAATGAAAAAATGGATCCAACCGCTTAGATTGATCATACAGGCCTGCTTTATGGCGGGTCTGTTTTTGCCTTTAATCCATCCGGAACCGGTGGCAGGTTATCTGTTTTGGACGGTGTTGGCGGTTGGTGTCTTTTTTTGCGGATGGGTGTGCCCTTTTGGAGCAATTCAAGATTGGCTGGGTTTTCTTGCCAGAAAACTGCACCTGCCAAGATTTCAAATTCCTTGGAAATACCAAAGGTTTTTACAACTATCCAGATACATCTGGGCAGGGCTCATCACCTTTGCGGGTGTTCATTATGCCTTTTTAAGTGCGCGGTTTTATTTTCAAGATAACCTGATTCACAACAACCTTTCATGGATCAGTGGTATCACGTTGGCTGTTTTCTTGATAGCCAGCCTGTTTTTGGATAGACCCTTTTGTAATTATTTTTGCATGAAGGGTGCCGTTGATGGGCTGATGAGCGTCATTCGCCCACTCAGTATTAGGCGTGACCCGAAAGCATGTATCCATTGTCATTTGTGCAATAAAGTGTGCCCCATGAATGTTCCCGTAGAAGGCACAAACTTTGTGCGCCACCCGAACTGCATCAACTGTATGAAATGCGTGTGTGCTTGTCCCCAAAATTGCCTGAAATTTAAATTGATGGCATTAAGGAAAAGTTCCTCTACAAAATAGGAATATAATAGTGACCATTGAAGAGAATATTTTTAAACGTGCGGAAATAAACAAAAATGCGTTGGCTGGGTATGGGTTCCAGCGGGCGAAGGAATTTTGGATTTTAGAACGCCCATTCCTGAATGGGGATTTTAAGGCTGTTATTCGCATTGATAGCGCTGGGCATATTTCGGGAACTGTTTATGAAATTGCAACCGAAGATGAATACTTGCCCCTGCGTGTGGAAAGCATGGACGGCTTTGCGGCCGAAGTGCGGGACGAATATGAAAAGATTTTGGTGGATATAAAAGAGCATTGTTGCCAAATCAATCCTTTTATGTGTGCACAATCCAATCGTCTGACATTATTGATTAAAGAAAAATACGGGGAT
>JAFPYW010000013.1 GCA_017394405.1 Alphaproteobacteria bacterium | reverse complement strand
AATGGGTCAATGGAAATAAATGTGCCACTTGTCCAGCAAATGCCACATGTGATGGGAAAACAGTAAAGTGTCAAGGCAAAAACTTCAAGTTGGTTGGAACACAATGTGTGTGTCCGGGCGCAATAGCGTGTAAACCAGCAAAGGGTGGTGGAACGAATTATAATGATTGCCACTGCTACGCTTGTCCAGCTAATGGTGTTTGTGATGGAAAAGGAAACTGGAAGTGTAAAGTGGGATATGCTGCTAGTGGAACGGCCGACACACATGGTAGTGGTGGTTATTGGGCTTGGGAAGGAAAAGGTAGACATCCAGAATGTCGTGCTGTCAAAGATGCGGGTCAAGAATCATCCGTTACAAATGGGAAAATATCTAATGGATGCACCAAGGGGTATTATGGTGATTCCCAAAATAGAAAGTGTCTTCCATGTCCATCGGGGGCTGATTGTCCGGGGGGCACGCCATACTATAATGCCAGATGGACTTGCAAATCTGGATATGGATATGACCATAGTAAGGGTAGTACCCGTTGCGTAAAATGCCCAAGTGGTGCCCAATACTGTAATTTTGATATGAAAACAGGAGCATTACAATCTGTTGGCTGTGCCAAGGGATATCACTGGCCTTGGGTAAAAAAAGGCGGTAGGGATACCAAAAGGTGTGTAAAAGAGGGAAAATGTAATCTTAATAATCCTTGCTAGGCCGTTATCAAGTAAAACAAAATCCCCGGGAGAAATGCCCGGGGATTTTTTATTTCAAATAAATTTATGCTTTCTTTTTGATAACGGCGTCAATCAAGCCGAATTCTTTGGCTTCCTCGGCGGTCATGAAGTTATCGCGTTCCATGGCGGCCTCAATGGTCTTTAAGGATTGACCCGTTTGTTCCACATAGATTTGATTCAAGCGTTTTTTAATGGCCAAAATTTCCTTTACATGAATTTCCATGTCGGTTGCTTGACCTTGGAATCCGCCGCTAGGTTGGTGAATCATTACACGGGCGTTGGGCAGAGCAAAACGACGTCCCTTTTCCCCGCAAGCGAGCAACAACGAACCCATGCTGCATGCTTGTCCCATGCAAACGGTGGAAACTGGGCATTTGATGTAATTCATTGTGTCCAAAATAGCCAAACCGGCGGTCACAACACCACCTGGGGAGTTGATATAAAAGCTGATTTCCTTTTCCGGATTTTCGGCTTCCAAAAACAACAATTGTGCGCAAATCAAACTGGCCACCTCGTCATTGACTTCGCCTGTTAAAAAGACAACACGTTCTTTTAATAACCGGGAATAAATATCAAAAGCACGTTCACCACGGCCTGTGGTTTCAATAACGGTTGGTACCAATGTATTATCTTTGATTTGCATAATTTCTCCTTATTTCTTTGCTTTTTTGTCCGGATCAAAAGCGTACAGGTCGGCCACGGTTACGGGCTTTTCTGTCACTTTTACTTTACCGAGCAAGAAATCCACAATCTTTTCTTCAAACACAGGGGCGCGCAAGGCATCCATGGCTTGAGGATTTTTGGTGTAGTATTCAAACACTTTGGCTTCTTGACCCGGGTAACGACGTGCCTCGGCCATCAGGGCATTTTGCATATCTTCCTTGGTGACCTGAACTTTGTTTTCATCAGCCACTTGAGCCAACAAAAGACCTAAACGGACGCGGCGTTCAGCAATCGCACGATATTCCTTCTTTAAGGTATCTTCAGACTTTTTCTTGTCGTCTTCGTCCAATTGATTGGCTTTCTTTGCTTGTTCATATTGAGCCCAAATGCCTTTGAATTCAGCGTCAACCATGCCTTCCGGAATATCAAAATCATATTCGGCGGCCAAAGCGTCTAACAAAGCGCGTTTGGCATGCATACGAGCGACACGGCCATATTCTTTATCTAATTCGTTTTTAATGGCTTCTTTTAATTTGGCCAAGTTTTCAAGGCCAAATTGTTTTGCAAATTCATCATTGACTTCGGGGCCTTTCCAAGCACGTAATTCTTTGATGTCCGTTTTGAACAAGGCTTTTTTACCAGCCAATTCTTTGGCATGATAATTTTCGGGGAAGGTAACATTGACGTTCACGCTGTCGCCCACATTTTTGCCAATCAATTGATCTTCAAAACCGGGGATGAAAGTGTTGGAGCCAAGGTCCAAATAATAACCCTTACCGCTGCCGCCTTGGAATTCTTTGCCGTCAATGGATCCGACAAAGTCAATCACAACGACATCGCCTTTTTTGGTGGCACGTTTGTCGGCCACGGGTTCGGTTGTTTTCTTTGTGGCGGCTAATTTGTCCAAAGATTCTTGCACTTCTTTGTCGCCGGCCATAGCGTTCATGCGATCAATCTTGATTTTATCAAAAGCACCAACTTTTACCTTTGGTAAGGCTTCAAATTCAACGGTGAGTGTGATGTCTTTGCCATCTTCAAACTTGTCCATCTGGACCTTTGGTTGCATGGCTGGACGCATATCTTTGGCCTTTAATTCTTTGGCCACTTCTTCGTTGACCATGTTGTCCAAAACTTCGCCCTTCACGGCGTTTTCATATTTTTGACGGATCATTTCCAATGGCGCTTTGCCTGGACGGAAGCCCTGAATTTTGGCTTCTTTTTGAATTTGTTCCAAACGAGCGGTCATTTTATCCGCAAATGTTTTAGCAGGAATTTTAATTTTTAATGTTTGTGCAAGTTTTGACATTTTATATCCTTTTGTTTGTTAAAATAATGTTCTTTTATATAACATATTTTTGAATAAAAAGCAAGAACAAAATCATTCGTGCGGGATTGTTTTGCGGGAAAGACATAAAAATCCGATAAAAGCCAGAATCATTATGACAACGCCAACCCAATGGGCTATGTTTGCCCCTAAATTCAAAAATAATGGATCATAGGTCACGTAAGCGCCAGATACACCCGACATAAAACAGGCAGGAATCAGGGAAATCCAAAAACATTTTTTTGATTTATACAGATAAACCGTCACAAGCCACAAAGTGAACATGGCCAATGTTTGATTAAACCAACCAAAATAACGCCAAATAGTTGAAACGTTGATGAGCGATAAAACAACACCACCCGCCAAAATTAATATGCTGAGCGACAATCGAGCAGGTAATTTGTCTTGTGATAATCTTAAAAAATCCGCTAACGATAAACGTGCCGATCTGAAACAGGTATCACCCGTTGTGATGGCCAAAATGATAACAGAAGCGATGGTGATCAGACCACCATTTGAGCCCAATAAACCCGTAGCAATTTCGGACACAACGCCTCCTGTATCCATGCGCTGAACAGCGACCAATAAGGATCCGCTGTTTTCATAAAAGCAAATACCAAGCGTGGCCCAAATCAACGCGACAATCCCTTCCAAAATCATGGCACCGTAAAACACAGGCCTTCCAAATTTTTGATCCTTTAAGCATCGGGCCATCATGGGTGATTGTGTGGCGTGGAAACCGCTGATCGCACCACAAGCAATCGTGACGAAAACAAGCGGGAATAATGGCAACTTATTTGGATGATGATTGGCTAAATCAAAGTTTAAGAAAGGTGGAATGTTTTGTGTAAATAAAATGCTAATCAACAATACACTAGATATCAACAAGCACAAGGCAAACAATGGATAAAAACGCCCGATCAATTTGTCTATAGGAAGCAGGGTGGCAATAAAATAGTAACCAAAAATCACCGCCAACCAAATCCACAAGGATGTGTGGGTAAGTTGAGAAATCATGCTGGCGGGACTTTTGGCGAAAATGGCGCCGACCAACAATAACATAGCAACCAATAAAAACAAGGCCACATATTTTGTGCGTTTGCCAAAGTATGTTTCAATCAAAAAGATCAACGATTTTCCGTCGTGTTTTAACGAAAGCATACCCGATAAATAATCATGGACGGCGCCGGCAAATATGCATCCAAATACAATCCAAAGCAAGCAAACGGGCCCATAAATTGCCCCCAATAAGGCGCCAAACACAGGACCTAAACCCGCGATGTTCAAAAATTGAATCAGGAAGGTTTTATAGGTCGGCATGGGAATATAATCCACGCCGTCTGGGTGTTTAAGGGCCGGGGTTTGAGTCTTTGTGATGCCCCACACTTTTTCAACAAGTGCGCCATAAAAAATATAGCCACAAATTAAAGTTAAACACGCCAGTAAAAATAAAATCATGTGTCTGAATCCATAAAAGTATTACATGCCGTGTCCGCCATCTGTCGGTACGTGAGGACCATGTCCGACCGCTGTTTGTGGTGGGTTTAAGATAACAATTTGATTTGGGTCGTCGGGCCATTCTTTTACGGGGCGACGTGCAAAGCGGGCATATTGGCGCTTTTGACGTGCTTCGTCCGAGAAACCAACAACAGACCAACATTCATGGCCATTTTGACTGGGCAAAGGTTTGCACATAATACGTGGAAGGTTATCTTCTCCAATATTGTAATTGATCGCACGAATTTTGTGTATATCATAATCCTTCATTTTATCAATGGCCGGATGGCCAGCAATAATGGTACGACTGCCATTTTCAAGCGGTACATTCATAATACGTTGTAATTTTTTCACAGCTTCATGTTGATATTCGTCTGGATATTTGGAAAAATCCTTTAATGCTTCTTCCGTGAAAGTAAAGTCCATTTGTTCGCCGCGAATAGCTGACGTTTTTTGTTGCAATAACTTTAACAAACGTTCTTCTTTTTCTTCGTCCGTTTGATAAGTTAGTGCTGCCACAGTAGTGTTCGTGGCCTTTTTTAAGCGTTCGGCTTTTTCGATAATAACTTGTTCGGTTTCTTGATGAATGTGTTCCAATAATTTCTTTAATCGCCGAGCAATGCTTGGATTTTGGTGAATGGCATCATGTGTCATTCGTTGAAAAACGGCCACATCCGTCATCATCGGTTCATATTGTTTATCATCACCAGTTGTTAAAGATAATTCCTCTAGCATGCGATGACATTGGATGTCTATAGCCCGGATGTAACTTTCTAAACGTGACAAAGTGGAGTTCAAAAGGGGATTCTCTTGCAATTTTTGACGATCGCGTTCAACGTGGTTTTTATGTAATCGTAAAATTTCAACACCTTTTGTAAAAGATGAAATTTTTGATTTAATATATTTGCCTTTTGATCGGGCGGTCAATACCAGTTGATCTAAATAGTTGTTTAAACTAGAAACATCCCAAGTTGCGGCAACATCTTGCGGCGCTTGGCCCAATTCTGATCCCGTCACTTCCAGATAAGATGTTTCCAATAAAAATTGCCAATCTTCTTGACAGGATTGCCATTCGGTTTTGATTTGGTTCAAGGCAATCATGTGTGCCGTTTTATCCATTTTAATAGACTTTAATTGGTCAGACAACACGTGTAATTCAATTGGAATCAAACTGTAAAATTGGTTAAAAATGGGCTGCACTTGCCGCTTGATTTTTTGGGCGCGCTCTTTCAATTCATTCCATTTTTCCCGCTGGTTT
>JAFPYW010000012.1 GCA_017394405.1 Alphaproteobacteria bacterium | reverse complement strand
GCGGTTCCGAGAACTTGCCCCAAAGAAAGTTTGGTGGCAGGAATGGCATGATAAAAATTTAAGCAACGATTGGTATGAAGAAAAATATCGGGTGACAGTTTTAAACCACTTGGATCCGCATAAAACGGCCGAACAAATTCAGACGTTAGGGCAAAATATTGTTTTGCTGTGCCGGGAAAAACCACCCCTATTTTGCCATCGACATTTGGCGGCCAAATGGTTCCGTGAAAACGGTATTGATGTTCGGGAATATGAGTAAAAAGCCGCCTATTAAAAATTATTCTGCCACGGGGACGACTTTGCCATCCTTAACTGTCGCCATGACATATTGATATTCTGAATTACCATTTCCCGTAAAATAGACATACCCGGTCGCACTTTCATACTGTTTCATATCTGTGAAAGATTGTTGTTTGAACGGGATGTTATTTTTCAACATGTAATCAGAAATAGCAACAACATCACGACATTCTACAGCCAAAACATTCGGTGTAATATCATTATTGATACACATTTGCCTAAATTCTTTTGCTCGTTCCGTCAACGGCTCGTCTAAATATGTTGAAGAAGTCGCAAATGTAATTCTTGGGGTTATATCGGATAATTGGTCCAAAACGAAAGGTACACCAAAAGCTACATCACCAAAAATGCGCCCTTTGAAATCTTGGCTGTCCAACTCTCTGAATATTTTGATAAAGGCCGGCGTAGATGCCCCTGAAACCAAAACGGCATCATATTCTTTGCGTAGGAATTTATAAATAATGTTACGAACCGATGCCACATCTTGTAAATCGTAATCTAATGTATCATAGGTTATATCCGTTCCTTCCAATCCTTTTTCAAAGGTTTTCTTAACGGCATAGCCGTACTCATTATTGGAATGTATCAATGCCAAACGTTTATATTTTTTCATCAATTTTAATGCTTCTACAACAGCATCCGTGCTGAATGTCGTTATTCTTTGATAATCCTGAAATTTATGGAAATTATCCACATCTATTGAACCGGCAATGACAAAACCTTTTCCGTTAATTTGTGGAACGATTGCAGATGAAATGGCCGCCATGTGTGTATAAACAAGAGGATTTGGTTCATTCAAAATAGCCTGTTGTAATGCTGTGACGGCTGTTGTCGGGTTAAGTTGTGAATCAATAAA
Source organism: Alphaproteobacteria bacterium (assembly GCA_017394405.1). Classification (GTDB taxonomy): domain Bacteria; phylum Pseudomonadota; class Alphaproteobacteria; order CAAHEQ01; family UBA3637; genus UBA3637. Next base: position 460 of record JAFPYW010000012.1, on the reverse strand, counting down.
CACAATATTCACTTTTGAATCCGGTGTCTGTTTTTGGTAAAGTTCCATGGCGTGCTTACAATCTTGCCCGGATTTTGCAATTGCCCCGGTTAGCGGTAAAACGGCATAAAAATTCCTTTTACCTTCGGGCGCACGTTGGGGTTGGTTAAAATACAGAATGCATCCGATAAAAGCTGCCAATACACCCCAGCCAACAATACTTTTCCAATTGATTTTTTTGCTCATAATAAATTCCTCCATCAAATTTCCGCCATTGTACCTTAAAAAGGCAATCATTGCAACATATAATATTGCATTATCAGGGACTGTCTGATATACTGAAGCCAATCAATACAGGAGGAAAATATGATACCCTATCAATTAAGACCCTATACCAAAGCCGATTTTGAGTTTGTTTATCAGGCGAAAAAAGAGGCCTATCAGAGCTATGTAGAAAAATTTTGGGGCGCCTGGGACGAGG
>JAFPYW010000011.1 GCA_017394405.1 Alphaproteobacteria bacterium | reverse complement strand
GTTTATCATAGTCTAAAACCGTCAAATAAAACAACTTGCCCAAAATAATTGTCAACGCACAAATTGCGGCCCCAGCCACCAAGTAACTTCTGAACGCGGCGGTTCGCAAACTTTTTTGTGTGGCGGGATCCACATATCTATCCATATCTCGTTCGGGTAAAGGAATTTCTTGGCAGGGTGTATAAAACGGAACTTGATTTTTCTTACGGAAGAACATCTGTTTCCTCCGTTGTTGGTGTTTCGTCTTTGATTTCTTCAAATGGTTTTTTGGATGGAACCGGCACCGGTTTTAAGGCCACCTCATCTGGTTTAACCACCTGTTTCACTTGAATTTGTTGGACGGCACTTTGAGCCAATAAGTGACGCAATCTGGATGGTTCCGTCAAGACGGCCCAGTCGGCTTTCAAGGTATGAATTTCGCGTTGATCGGCCAAAATCGTGCGACGCAAAGAAGCCAACTCTTTTTCATACTCCACCACCCGTTGTTTCATCAAAAATAATCCGATGCCAATGCTGAGGGCGACAATGGGTAAAATCAAATTTAATAACCAATGTTTCATAGGGCGACCTCCGTTCTTTCGGCGGCGCGTAATTTTGCACTATGAGCGCGCGGATTTTGAGTCAATTCGGTATCGCTGGCGGTAATTGGTTTTTTGTTGAGTAATTGAAAAATGCCAATATCCGTTTCGTTTTTGGCATATTTATTGATGTGTTGTTGTTTCGTGGAATTTTGGGCCAAAAAATCTTTGACGATTCTGTCTTCCAACGAATGGAAAGAAACGACCACCAATCTGCCGCCCGTTTTTAACAATTTTGGGCTGTCGGCTAAAACGCGTTCCAATTCACCTAATTCATCATTGACGGCAATTCTGAGGGCTTGGAAAGATCGCGTTGCGGAATCGGATCCGTCTTTCGGACGCGGCATAATGTGGTGAATAATTTCGGCCATTTCAGCGGTTGTTTTGGGTTGGTGTTCTTTTAGGGCGTGTGCGATTTTACGACTTTGACGTTCTTCGCCATACTTGAATAAAATATCGGCTAATTTGCTTTCAGGCAGGGTGGCAATTAAATCGGCCGCGGTGGGACCGGTATTGCTCATGCGCATGTCTAATGGGCCGTTACAGCGCAAAGAAAAGCCCCTTTCCGGCGTGTCAATTTGCATAGATGAAACGCCAATGTCCAACACAATGCCGTCAACGGGCTCGGTAATATGTGCAGCCATTTTACTGAAACAATCTTGAACAAAAGTAAAACGATTGCCAAATTCGGATTTTATTTTGTCGGCTGCCTTTTTTGTGGTGGGATCGCGATCAAAAGCGATGACTTTGTTGTTTGGATGTGCGGCCAAGATGGCGCGGGTATAACCGCCAGCGCCGAATGTGCCGTCAATGAACGTGCCACCACCGGGCTGCAGGTAGTCCAAAACTTCATTTAGCAAAACCGGAATATGCGGTGTCTCCATTTACTTTTTTCCTTTTAGGAAAAGTATAGAAGATTTTATGTCATTATTGCAAGAAAAATTGCATGATTTTTGGAATTTTTATAACAAAAAAACGCCCCGTAAAATCGGGGGCGCTTTTTATTGTTTGTCATCCTTACTCGGCAGGTGTTTCAGCAGGGGCCTCGGCGGGCTTTTCCTCTTTTTCACCTTCGGCGTGTTTTTTCTTTTCAGGTAACTCAATGATTTCACCCGTTTCTTGATTGACACGCTTCATGGATAATTTGATCTTACCGCGGTTGTCGGCACCTTGGCACAAGACTTTCACCTTGTCGCCTTCCTTCAACACGTCGGTCACCTTTTCCACACGTTCCGGTTTAATTTCGGACACATGGACCAAACCATCGCGGTTCGGCATAAAGTTCACGAACGCACCAAAGTCCATGATTTTCACAACTGTACCATCATAAACTTTACCTTTTTCCGGTTCAGCAACGATACCTTTGATCCAATCAATAGCGGCTTGAGCCACAGATCCATCCACGGCAGCTACAGACACGATACCATCTTCATTGATATTGACGGTAGCGCCTGTTTTTTCTGTGATTTCACGAATGGTCTTGCCACCGGAACCGATCACGTCGCGAATCTTTTCCTTGTCAATTTGGAAAGATTGAATGCGTGGAGCATTCGGGCTGACTTCTGCACGTGGTTCAGCAATGGATTCAGCCATCTTACCCAAAATGTGCATACGACCTTCATGGGCTTGTTCCAAAGCAATCTTCATAATCTCTTTGGTAATGGATGTGATCTTGATATCCATCTGCAAAGCGGTCACGCCGTCTTTTGTACCGGCAACCTTGAAGTCCATATCTCCCAAGTGATCTTCATCACCCAAGATATCTGTCAAAACAGCGAACTTTTCGCCTTCTTTAATCAAACCCATAGCGATACCAGCCACAGGTTTTTTCATCGGTACACCAGCATCCATCAAGGACAAGGTAGAACCGCAAACCGTCGCCATAGAGGAAGATCCGTTAGATTCCATAATGTCGGACACAACGCGAATTGTGTATGGGAATTCTTCCTTGCTCGGCAACATTGGGTGAATAGCACGCCAAGCCAATTTGCCGTGACCAATTTCACGACGACCCGGGGAGCCCAAACGACCAATTTCACCGACAGAGTATGGCGGGAAGTTGTAATGCAACATAAAGTGTTCGCTTTGTTCGCCGTCCAAAGAATCAATGATTTGTTCATCGTCTTCGGTACCCAAAGTGGTCACCACCATAGCTTGTGTTTCACCACGTGTAAATAATGCGGAACCATGCGCTTTCGGTAACAAACCAACTTCTGTTTCAATCACACGAACTGTCTTTGTGTCACGTCCGTCAATACGCGGATTGCCGGCCAAAATGGAATCACGCACGGTGCGGTATTCAATTTCGTGGAACACTTTTTCATAAATGGACAATTCAACTTCTTTGCCTTCAAACAAGGCCTTGGCTTCTTCACGAATAGCATCCAAAGTTGTTTGGCGTTCCAATTTGTTGTGGATTTTATAAGCATCCGCAATTTTGGCACCCATCTTTTCCTTGATTTCGGTACGAACTGCTTCGTATTCGGCAGGTTCTTTTTGTACTTCCCAAGGATCTTTGGCGCATTCTTCGGCCAAGGCAATGATCATATCGATCACCGGTTTCAAACTTTCGTGACCAAATTCCACGGCACCCAACATCACTTCTTCGGACAATTCTTGTGCTTCGGATTCAACCATCAACACACCTTCTTTGGTACCGGCCACAACCAAGTCCAATTTGGTGTTTTTCATTTGTTGAATATCCGGGTTCAACACATATTGACCATCAATGTAGCCAACGCGGGCACCAGCAATCGGGCCCAAGAATGGCAAACCGGAAATTGTGATCGCGGCAGAAGCAGCAATCATGGCCACGATATCGGATTGTGTTTTCTTGTCATAAGAAATTAAGGTACAAACGACCTGAGTTTCATTGTTGAATCCCTTCACAAACAACGGACGAATTGGGCGGTCGATTAAGCGGCTGACCAACACTTCGTGTTCGCTGGGTTTTCCTTCACGTTTGAAAAATCCACCCGGAATTTGACCAGCAGAATATGTTTTTTCCTGGTAATTCACCGTGAGTGGAATGAAATCTTCAAAAGTTTCTGGTTTTGTTTTCGCGGCACATACTGTGGCGTGAATCATTGTATCTCCATAACGGACAATCACAGACCCGTCGGCTTGACGACCGATTTTACCTGTTTCAATGGACAGGGTTTTACCTCCCCAAGTGATTTCCTTCTTAAATGTTGTAAAAATTGACATATAAATTTTTTCCTTTCATCATCATTCATACATACAAAGTGGAAGGGGCGTCCCTTGACACCCCTTGCCAAGAAATTATTTCCGCAATTTCAAGCGGGCAATCAAATCCTCATAACGAGCATTGTCTTGCTTTTTAACATAAGCCAACAATTGACGACGTTTTGTCACCATGGAATTCAATCCACGACGGGAGTGAAAATCCTTAGCATGTGTTTTCATGTGTTCGGCCAAAGCATTAATTTTTTCTGTTAAAACAGCAATTTGTACTTCAGGTGAACCTGTATCGCCTTTTGTGACTGCAAAATCAGCAATCAGCTTTTGTTTAGCTTCTTTTGTCAACGACATCGTATATCCTTTCTTTTGTTGTTAATCAGCTGCTTTCTCCCACAAAATCGGCACACACCGAGATATCGGTCAGTTAGGTCAATCTTGCTTTCATTGAAAACAACGGGATTATTATACACGATTTTTTTACAAAAATCAAGTGATTATTTTATTTCAAACCAAATGAATTCCGGTGACAAAACAACGCCCTCTTTTTTCACAATACCTAGTGTTTTTTCGCCAACTTTCACACAATAAATGCCGTTTTGTGTTTCGGGTTGGGAAATTTCTAATTTTGCCCATGATAATCTTTGGCCTTGCGACAAACGTTTAATTTCCGTTTCGGATAGGGCGATTGTGGGAATATCTTGAATCACTTTTTCCATTGGGATTAGGGGTAAATTTTTGGTCGTGATTTTTTCGGATTTTATGACATCCAACGGGATTGCTTGTGCTAATTCAAACGGCAAACACTTCGTACGGCGAAGCATTATCACTACCCCCACCGTACCAAGCGCATGAGCGATATCGTGCGCCAGCGTACGGATATAAGTACCTTTGCTGCACACAACTTCAAAAGTGGCGGTATTTGGCTTTATTTCTAAAATTTTCAAATCATAAATCGTAATGGAACGGGATTTGATTTCAACTTCTTTGCCCTCTCTCGCCAATTCATAGGCTCGTTTGCCATCCACTTTAAGGGCCGAAAAAACGCTGGGTGTTTGCATAATTTCACCCACAAATTTTGGCAAAATAGACCTGATTTCATCCTCGGTTGGAATTTTATCGCTTGTGGCAATTTCTTTACCAGCCAAATCATCCGAATCTGTTTCCACGCCCCATTTTATTGTAAATTGATAAGTTTTTTTGCCCGCCATCACATAGGGAATCAAGCGGGTTGCTTTGCCAAATGCAATCGGCAAAACCCCCGTTGCCAACGGATCCAAAGTGCCCGCATGACCGATTTTTGTCGGTTGCAAAAAATGTTTTAAGACGGAAACAACTTTCGTTGAACCCATATCATAGGGCTTGTCAATCACCAAAAAACCATTCAGGTTATTCTTTTCTTTCAAGGTCGGCCTTTACTTTCGGGGAATTCAAAAGCTCTTCAATGCGATCGGCATTTTCTCTGCGCGTATCCGCCACAAAGTCCAAATCCGGCACAATGCGCAAGCGAATTTTTTGTCCGATTTCTTTGCGGAAAAGACCTTTATGTTCGCGCAACAACGCCACTTGTTCTTTTGTATCAACCGGTGGAATAGCGCGCACAAAAATCCGGGCAAAAGAAAGATCTGAGGAAATATCCACTTCCGTCAGCATAATGTATGGCGCCTTTAATCCCGTGATGAAAAAGTTGTTATGAATCAACAACATCGCCAACACGTGCTGAATTTCTTCAGCCACACGCAACTGTCTTTCACCTGGTGCTTTTTTGCTTCTCATAGGCACTCCTTAGTTTGCCACAAACTTCACTGCGGTTTGCTCCATTTCAAAGCATTCCACAATGTCACCTTCCTTGATATCATCAAACTTGGCCAATTTCACACCACATTCAAACGATTCTTTCACTTCACGCACATCGTCTTTCATGCGTTTCAATTGTTCCAAATCGCCCGTGTAAATCACGGTGTCGTTGCGGAGTAAGCGGACTTTTGCACCACGCTTGATCACGCCTTCGGTCACCATACAACCGGCAATCTTACCAACCTTAGAAATGGAGATAACTTGACGTACCTCGGCATAACCAATGATTTTTTCGTGTTCTTCAGGTGTCAGCATACCTTCCACAACTTTCTTGATATCATCTGCGACATCATAGATGATGGAATAGTAACGAATATCGACGCCATCACGTTTGGCGGCACTTCTGGCCCCTTGGTTAGCACGCACGTTAAAGCCGATAACCAGTGCATTACTAGCCCGCGCCAACGCGATATCTGTTTCATTGATACCACCCACCGCGCTGTGCACAATATTGACCTTAATTTCATCATTTTTGATTTTGCTTAAAACACCGATTAAGGCTTCCACAGAACCTTGCACATCTGCCTTAATCAAAACTGGCACTTCCTTGATCTGTCCGGCCTTGATTTGAGCCAACAAACCTTCTGTACCACCCATGCGTTTAACGTTCAACAATTCGCGGGCTTTTCTTTGACGATAGGCGGAAATATCACGAGCGGTTTGTTCGTCATCCACCACCACAAAATCATCACCGGCGGATGGTGTTCCGTTCAAACCAATCACTTCAACTGGTTGCGCGGGTTCAGCCGTTTCCAACACTTGATTTTTGGCGTTAGACATAGAACGCACACGACCCCATTCTTGACCAGTCACAAACAAGTCGCCGATATGGAGCGTACCCTTTTTCACCAAAATTGTGGCCACGGAACCGCGTCCTTTTTCCATACGGGCTTCCACCACAACACCTTCGGCTGGGCACTTTTTTGGCGCCTTCAAATCCAACATTTCGGCCTGCAATAAAATAGCTTCCACTAACTTGTCCAAATTTGTCTTTTGTTTAGCGGAAACTTCCACTTCCAACACATCGCCACCCATAGATTCAACTGCAACGCCATGTTGCAATAAATCTGTGCGCACTTTGTTGGGGTTGGCTCCAGGAACATCCATTTTGTTGATAGCCACAATCAATGGCACATTGGCCGCTTTTGCGTGGTTGATGGCTTCAATGGTTTGAGGCATCACGCTGTCGTTTGCAGCGACAACCAAAATCACGATATCTGTTACCTGAGCTCCACGAGCCCGCATAGCGGTAAATGCTTCGTGCCCTGGTGTATCAATAAAGGTAATTTTTTTACCGCTTTCCAAAACAACCTGATAAGCACCAATATGCTGAGTAATACCACCTGATTCTTTAGCAGCCACGTTTGTAGAACGCAAGGCATCCAACAAAGAAGTTTTGCCGTGATCCACGTGTCCCATCACGGTCACAACCGTTGGACGTGGTTCAAATTCAGATTCAGGAATATCATCATGTTTCAACACATTTTCCACATCAGATTCGGCTACACGCTGTTTCACGCGATGTCCCATTTCTGTCACAACCAATTCGGCTGTATCCGCATCAATGGTTTGCGTAATGGTGACCATCATGCCCATCTTCATCAATGTCTTCACAACATCGGCGCCTTTTTCGGCCATACGAGCGGCCAATTCTTGCACCGTAATGGTTTCAGGAATAATCACATCATGAATGACTTTTTCGGCTGGCCCTTTTTGGGCATTCAAAAACTTCTGATATTGTTTTTCACGGGCCCGTTTGATAGAGGCCAAAGAACGACGATGGTGGTGTGGGCCGCCTTCTTCATCAGAATCTTCATCATCACCGGAGTATTGTTTATAAGCATTCAAATTCATTTTGTTGGCGCGTTTTTCTTCAAAGGAACCCTTGCCACGATTCATGGCTTGTTCCATTTCCTTTTGCTTTTTAGTCGCCAAAATTTCATCTAAATCTTTTTTCTTATTATCAGAAAATGAACGTTGTTGCTTTTCTTGAGGAGCTGTCGTTGCTTCCATAACTTGTTGTTCAATTTCGGATTGACGTTTTGCTTCTTCGGCGGCACGGCGTTCTTGTTCTTGACGTGCTTTTTCCGCTTGTGCCTGACGCTCTGCCTCTAATTGTTTGGCGTGTTCGGCGACACGTTGAGCTTCCTGCAACAATTTTAATTTTTGAGCAGCATCTTGGGTCATCGTGGCCGGTTTTTGATCCGGTGTAATGATGCGGCGTTGTTTGCGAACTTCCACCTGGACGCCGCTATGGCTACCCATATTGGGACGCAAAGTGCCACCCAAAGATAATGTCTTACCAGACAAAGTCAATTTTTTTTCTTCACTCATGAATTGCTCCTTTGGAAAAAGAGTTTTTGTTTTTCGGGATGGTTTTGAATCGCTTTTTTTACCACATCCATTAAATCCCCAGGGATTGTCACAACACCTTTTGCCACTCGTTGGAACAGGCGCTTTTCAATGGCCCTTTCCAAGCAAGACTCATCAGCGTGCAACCACATCCCTCGGCCTGGCAACACCTCTTTTGCATCAAATTGAACAATCTCGCCCGCGCCCCCAACAAAACGCAACATTTGGTTACGCGGAGAAATTGTCTTACACACAAAACAGGTTTTCATGCCAACCTTCGTTTTGGGATTATTATTTTTGTGATTGTGCGTCTTCACTAAACCAATGCTCCCGTGCTTTCATAATTAAAGCGTTTGCGTTTTCTTCGGACAAATCAGCGCCCACGATTTCGCGCAATTCATCACCCGCCAAATCGGCCAAATCATCCAAAGTCTTCACACCTGCTTCGCCTAATTTTACCAACATTTCTGGTGTTAGACCTTCAAATTTTGTCAGGTCGTCAGCCAATTTTAATTCTTTCATTTTTTGGTTCAATTGGGCTTCTTTAGCAACCAAATAGGCCTTGGCACGATTTTGTAATTCGGCGGCCAAGTCGGCGTCAAAGCCCTCAATGCTGGCCAATTCGTCCAAGCCAATGTAGGCAATATCTTCCACTTTGGCAAAGCCTTCTTGCACCAACAAATGCGCCATCATGTCATCCACATCCAAAGCGGACATGAACAAATCCACGCGGCCTTTTGTTTCGGCTTGACGATGTTCAGATTCTTGTGCCTCTGTCATCATATCAATATGCCAACCGGTTAATTGACTGACCAAACGGATGTTTTGCCCGCGGCGACCAATGGCCAAAGAAAGTTGTTCTTCTGGCAACACGACTTCCACGTTTTTGGCTTCCTCATCAATCACGATCTTCAACACTTCGTTTGGAGCCAAAGCGTTAATGATAAATGTGGCTGGGTCGGCAGACCATGTCACCACGTCGATTTTTTCACCTTGTAATTCGTTCACAACGGCTTGCACACGAATACCGCGCATACCGATACAGGCGCCGCGGGCATCCAATGTAGAATCGTTGGAATGGACGGCGATTTTTGCCCGGGATCCAGGGTCACGTGCAACGGCTTTGACATCAATCAAGCCATCATAAATTTCAGGCACTTCGGCTTTGAATAAAGCGGCCAAGAAATCTGGATGAGAACGGGTCAAGAAAATTTGCGGACCACGCACTTCGTTGCGGACATCCAACACCAATGCACGAATGCGATCGCCCGGACGATACATTTCACGGGGAATCATTTCATCGCGACGCAATAAAGCTTCGGCACGACCCAATTCAACGATCACATTGCCGGCTTCCACGCGTTTCACAACACCATGAACGATTTCACCCTTCTTGTCTTTCATTTCTTCAAATTGTTGGCTACGTTCTGCTTCACGCACTTTCTGAGTAATCACTTGCTTTGCGGTTTGAGCGGCAATACGACCAAAGTCCATTGGCGGTAATTCATCCACAATTTCGTCACCGACTTTTGCAAACTTATTATTTTTGCGGGCTTCAGCCAAACTGATTTCACGGAATTCATCCATCACTTCTTCCACAACGGTGATATAACGTGCCATACTAATGGATCCGTTGTTGGGATCAATTGTGGTGCGAATATCATATTCGGAGCCGTATTTGCTGCGGCCGGCTTTTGAAATACCTTCTTCCATAGCATGTAAGACGGCTTCCTTTTCAATGCCTTTTTCATGGGCCAATAAATCGGCCATTTGAATTAGTTCTGGTCTTGGTAAAGTTGCGTTTTGCATTTTATTTTTTTCCTTTCTTGTTATCTAAAGTTTCATCCTTAAAAGTCAATTTTGCTTTTGCGATATCGGCAAAATCAAAAGTAATATCCTGTCCTTCAAAATCCATTGTAATTGTTGTACCGTGAATACCCTTCAGAATACCCTTGAAGCGTTTGCGTCCATCAATGTCGTTCAACAATTCTACTTTGGCTTCTTCACCCTTAAAGCGGTCATAGTCGGCGGGTTTTACAAGCGGACGATCTATGCCGGGAGAAGAAACTTCCAGCACCCAACGTCCGTTGAACGGGTCGGCAACGTCCAATAAAGCGCTGGCGGTTTGGCTGATTTTTTCGCAATCATCCACCGTCATATCCTTGCGATCCTGACGCTCGGCCATAATTTGAACCGTTTTGATGTCTGCGCCAATAATGGCGACACGCACCAACTCATACCCCATTGAGGTGAGGGCGGGTTCTACGGCCTTTGTAATCGTTTCAGTCAATTCCATTTGTTCTCCTTTATAATTTTTAAGTGGGACCCTTTCGAGTCCCACCCATTTTTTTATAACTAATTGGGAAGAATGAGCCCATTATATCAAAAACAATTTACCTTGTCAAGAGGTTTTTTTTATGGTGTTGTATACACATAACATTTTTTGCCACTCATTTGGGCCTGAGGAAGTATTAGTTTGACAATATCACACTCAAATTTTGAAGTCGTGAGACTTGGATCAGGAGATTCATTAAATGGTCGGCAGTTGTTTTGATAACCGCTACCAGTCCATCCTGCGTGTGCATAGGGTTGAACCTCTGTATCGCTTGTTGTGGCACAGGGCTTTCGACATTGTCCATTACTTGACCAATAGGCACGCAAATTCTGTTGAGCGGAAAGACCGACACCCAATCCGGTTGCATAGGTAATACAACGAGTGCATTGATCCGCTGTTGTTGTAACATCTGACGGATAAGAACACGGATAACAAATACCATTTGCATAAAAACGATTTGAACATGCTTTGCAGGCAATTTCTGTTGTTTGGATGGAGTCTGTGTTTGTGCAGCTGATGCATTGACCATCGGAATCTTTGAATTGGCCAGAATTGCAGGGCGCTTCGTCCTGACATCCAGTATCTGTTCGTATGGTGCCTTCTGGACATTGAGCCAAGAAACATTTCTTTATGGCAGAATTGGCCTCGGTTGATTCAAAGACGCGCAACGTTTCCCCGTTTTTATTACAGGATAAACAGGCGCTTTCTATGGTGGAAATGGCATCTGGGGATGTACATTTTATACAGATTCTTTGATCCGAATGTTCTGTATCGCGGAATTCATCGCTTTCACAATCCCACTTGTAACAGGTTCCATTGCTTGCAGTTGTATAATCTCCACCGACTATGGCACATTCTAATACTGAAACTTTGGTCCATTTAGGGCGACTCGTTGATATTGTCTTGTCAAATGTTTGACACAGTTGTTTTGTATCTGCATGCACTGATTGCTCTATTGTTGCTCCGGTTGCACAGGGGCTACGGCATTCTTGCTTATTACTCCATGCACGAAGGTTTTGTTGTGTTGCAAGCGCACCGGTCCCACCATTATATAAACTGGTGGCATACGTGACACATCTGTTGCATTGATCGCTGTCTGTAATGGGGTCTATCTTGTTGCTTTGAGTTCCACCACTTGGTTGTGAACACAGATAGCACATGTTTGTTTTTCTGTTTGCCTCAACAGTGTTGTTGTCTGTGGTCGCAAAGAATCTGTTGTCACAAACATTACAAGCTGTTGCATCAGCCACTTTAATGCTATCATCTGTTCTGGTGTCATTGCACGAGATACAGTTCCCATTGATGTTTCTGAATCCATTACATTTGCGGGAACAAACACCATTGTTCCATGTTCTGTCGTTCCCACAACTATTACATTCGTCTTCGTCTGCAGCAATGTCTGAGTCAGAATCACACGGCACGCAAGTTCCGTCCGTGTTGTGGAATTCATCCAAATCACATTTTGGATAACAGGTATCGGTATTAAAATAACGTCCATTACATCTGCGGCAAGGTTGTTGTTCTGATCCGATATTGTTGATAGAATCGCAAGAGGTACATTTGTTATTACTATCAATGAAACGATTGTCGCAAGCATGACAGGCGTCGGCATTATCTACCCGAGTTGAATCATCTTCACCGACATAACTGCACGGGATACATTGACCATTGCTGTTTTTAAATCCATCGCAATGTGGTGTTTTGCAGATGCCAGTATCCCACGTTCTGTCGCCGTCGCAACGGTCGCATTCATCTTCGTCTGCCTCAACGTCCGTTGTCGCATCACATTGGACGCAATTACCATTTTTATCGTGGAATTCGCCATCATTACATTTTGGATAACAGGCGTTATCGGACCAATAACGACCATCACATCTGTCACAAATTTCTGGCGAAGAAATGGTGGCACTGTTAGCAAAATCGCATGTAATACAATTATTTCCATCATCTATAAAACGATTGGCACAGGCTAAACAAGCGTCCATATCAGTAGTTTTGAATGACCCGGATGCATTACAATGGACATAGTGCTTGTCGTCTGTCAAGAAACGTTCGTTAGGATTGCAAGTGGCGTCTGATTCATTAGTAACAAGGATATCCGCGCCAGTGCTTGTTTCATCATCGCAATCAATACATGTTCCTGTTGCGTTGATAAATCCGCTAGCACAATCCAATGAACAACCGGAATCGGCAGAATTCCAAACGCGCTGGGCGTCACACCGCTGGCATTGTGTTTGATCAGCAGCAACAACATCTTTGTTAGAACATGCTATACATTTGCCCTCAAGGCTGCGGAAATATCCGCCTTGACAGGCCGGGTAACAAATGCCGTTTAATGTATAACGATTGGGGCAATTTGCACATTCCGCATCTGGCGCTGTCACCTTGTCCACAGAATTGCAAGGGACGCATTTTCCAGTGTTTGCCCTAAACTGATTGTTCGAATCACATGGGCCGTAGCACCGACGTTCTGTGGCGATATAGGTATAGCCACATTGGTAACATTGTTGGGCGGACATTTGTGTTCCTGTGGTACCGGAGATGGTTCCGCAAGATCTACAAATCCCGCCGTCTAAAAATTCGCCGGGATTACACGTGATTGTTTGTTTACGGCAGGAACCGTATTCTTGGGCCGGATCTTTGTTGCACTCGTATGAACAATTGGCTGGATCTTCACAACAATCATCATTATTTTGGCAATGTGTCAAAGCTTGAGTTGTACCGGCATGTGCGGAACGATAGGCTACAGAAAATTTTACGGGCGTATTCGGACATTTGTGAATGGATATTCCAAAGGGTTTGTTGTCCAAATAAATTTGGCATTTAATCGGCTTGCCTGCCTCGTTGACGGGCCATTCTTGTTGCAATAAACGCTCACAAATGGCTGGTTCAACATCATAAGCCGAGATGGTAAAGTACCCTTCTGTTGGCTCGTTTTGCAGAATGATCATTTGATTCCCGTATGTGGATTTTGTCATTCGTGATTGGCTGTCGGCTTCTTGTGCGCCAGAACCACCTGAAAAGAAATTTTTGCGATCAGAACTCAACACGGATCGTACTTTGAAATCATTATAAAGCGTGTCGGCTAATTGCCTGTTCATGGCGGATCTGTACAGCGCTAAAGCCCCGATACCCAAAATGGCAATGATGACTAAAACGGCAATCATTTCAACCATAGTACGACCACTTTGTGCGATACACAAAGCAGGCCTTTTCTGGGTGTTTTTTGTTAATTCACCGGCCATTTAGTCTCTCCTATATCATCCAAAATATAACAAAGACGGCGGCCGATGTCAATGATTATTTTAATTCTGCCGCATTAAACCACAAAGCAATTTCGCGGGCAGCACTTTGGGGGCTGTCGGATCCATGGACGGAATTGCGTGTTTCGCTTTCGGCAAAAAGTCTGCGCAAGGTTCCTTCAGCCGCTTCTGCTGGGTTTCTTTTGCCCATCAAAGTCCGATAACGTTGAATGACGTCTTCGCCTTCCAATACTTGTACCACAATGGGGCCGGATGTCATGAATTGTAATAATCTTTCATAAAAATCTTTGCCTTTGTGTTCGGCATAAAAGGCCTCAAATTGTTCACGAGTTGGTTGTTCAATACGTTTGGAGGCAATAATTTCAAATCCTGCCTCGCGGATTTTTTCATTGATTTCGTCTTCCAAATGACGCGTGGTAGCGTCTGGTTTGATGATACAAAGAGTGCGTTCTAGCATATTTTTTCCTTTCATTTTATGGCCCAAAGATATGCCTGTTTTGCCGGGATGTCAAGATAATTTTTCTTGATTTTTTAAGGGAAATATGGTAAAATCAAGCATCCTTTTGGAAAGGTGGCAGAGTGGTCGAATGCGGCAGACTCGAAATCTGTTATAGGGAATTTCTCTATCGGGGGTTCGAATCCCCCCCTTTCCGCCAATAAAAAAGAGCCAACAATTTTCGTTGGCTCTTTTATTGTTAAAGGCAATTCATTACTTGCCACGAGCGGCAGCACCTTTTGCCTGTTGTTGTTCTATTTGTTTTTGACTCTGTTCCGCTTGTTCATAAGCATCCAAAGCAAGGGCGGCTTGCCCGGGCACATCCAAACGGGTTCCCCGCTGAACACCCTGGTCAGACAACGCACCTGCACCGGGGAGCCAACGGCGCCAACTTTTCTTGGTATTATCCGCGGCGGTCTTGACGACGACCTTTTCGGTGGCGGACAATTCCTTTTGAACATCAATGACTTCTTGCACTTGCTCTTCCGTCAGGTCATACATTTCACAAACCTGTTGCATTTGTTCAGGTGTGGCTGTCATTTGTTCAATCTTTTTGGCAGCGGCTTGGTTGATGGCGGCCTCCCTGTTCAAAGCTGCCCCAACTTTATTGTATGCCTTTGTGGCTAAAATTGCCATATAGACGACCAACCAAGTTTTGGGATCCAATGCACTTTTTAATAGGGTTTTTCCACCCGCTTTAGCACCTGATTTTGCCGTTTTTTTCAAAAATTCCTTTATCTTCATTGTTCCCTCCTTTTAAGTGGGTTATGCGGCTTCTTTTTGACGACGATTTTTCATCGCTTTCGTGGCGGCAGGTCGTGTTAATTTCGCGGGCGCTTTTTTGGTTTTTGCGCGAGGCATTTCCGCTTCATCAACGTAGTCATATTGACGAGTTTTTTGTTTGCTGACCGCTTGTTTGTGTTCCAAGGCCTTTTGTTTTAATGCGTCTTTAATTTTCTTTTCAATTCTTTTTTCAGCAAAGTATCCGCCCCAAATCTTTTTGATGGCTAATCCAACACCAGACGCAACACTAGCCCCTAACAATGCATCACCCAACCATGGGTAAATTGCGGCAAGAGTAAAGTGCAACCACCCCATTGCTTGTGGTACGGCCGCAAAAGAGACAAGTGGTAAATAGGCAAATGTAAGAGCGCCGGCCAAGACGGCACCTACGGTTTTCCAAATGGCTTTTGTTTTTGGTGACATAGTTTCCTCCTTTGTTAAAACAATAGTATTATATCACAAAAATCGTTTTTTGTCAAAAAAACGTGGTTTATTTTATATGGAGTATAAAATACATTCTAAAATCTGTTTGATTTTATGCATAAAATCGTGTATAATACTTGCCCAACAAGGAGCACAAATGGACTATATTAAAATCCGTGGCGCACGCCAACACAACCTGAAAAACATCAATCTTGATATTCCGAAAAATCAATTGGTGGTGATTACAGGTGTGTCCGGTTCGGGTAAATCCAGTTTGGCTTTTGATACCATTTATGCGGAAGGGCAACGGCGTTATGTGGAAAGTTTGTCCGCTTATGCGCGTCAGTTTTTGGATGTGATGGGCAAACCGGATGTGGATTTAATTGAAGGGCTGTCACCCGCTATTTCTATTGAGCAAAAAACAACCAGCCACAATCCACGCTCTACCGTTGGTACGGTGACGGAAATTTATGACTATATGCGGTTGTTGTGGGCTCGCGCGGGGACACCATATTCCCCCGCCACGGGCCTGCCAATTAAGGCTATGACGGTCAGCCAGATGACTGACGGCATTTTGGCCGAACAAGATGGCACAAAGTTGATTTTGATGGCTCCTGTTGTGCGTGATCGCAAGGGGGAGTATAAAAAAGAAATAGCTGCTTGGCAAAAGGCGGGTTTTACACGTTTGAAAGTGGATGGCGAATTTTGTGAAATTGAGGAAGCGCCTGAGTTAGATAAAAATCAAAAGCATACGATTTGTGTCGTGGTGGATCGTGTGGTTGTGAAAAAGGAAGCCGAAGGGCGTATTGCGGGATCCGTTGAAAAATGCCTTTCTTTGGCGGATGGATTGTTGGAGGTGGAAAACATTGCCACACACGAAACCAAAATTTATTCCAGCAAGTTTGCCTGTCCCGTGTCTGGTTTTACAATCGCCGAATTGGAGCCGCGTTTGTTTTCGTTTAACAATCCCGAGGGCGCTTGTCCCGTTTGCGCAGGTTTAGGAACCAAGCAAGGCGTGGATGAAAGTTTGGTTATTCAACATCCAGAACTTTCTATCAAACAAGGTGCAATTGCTCCGTGGACAAGTACTTCTGGTGACATGTATCAATGGCATGAGTATGCTTTGCGTCCCCTGATCCGCGCCTTAGATTTAGATATGGACACGCCATGGTGTAAATTGCCAAAAGAAACGCAAGAAGCCATTTTGCACGGCTATCATACAAAGGGTTGTCATTTTGAAGGTGTGATTCCAAATATGGAACGGCGTTATTTGGAAACGGAATCCGATTGGGCGCGCGAGGAAATGAGCAAATATATGCTTAAAACGCCCTGTGAAGCGTGTGGTGGTGCCAGGTTAAAACCCGAAGCGTTGGCCGTTAAGATTGCGGGCAAAAATATTGCAGAAGTGACAGAACTTTCCATTGCCGATTCTTTTGAATGGTTCCAAAAAGTGCCGTCCAAATTAGACCACGAGAAACAAGAAATTGCGGAACGTATCTTGAAAGAAATTGTGGAACGCCTGCGCTTTTTGAACAATGTTGGTTTGGGCTATTTGCCCTTGAATCGTATTAGTGGTACCTTGTCTGGTGGTGAAGCACAGCGGATTCGTCTTGCCAGCCAGATTGGATCGGGTTTGACGGGCGTGTTGTATGTGTTGGATGAGCCATCTATCGGTTTGCATCAGCGCGACAATCATAAATTATTGGAAACGCTTTTCCATTTGCGTGATTTGGGCAATTCTGTCATTGTGGTGGAGCACGATCAGGAAACAATGGAGGCCGCCGATTATATTTTTGATATCGGTCCGAAAGCGGGACGGTTGGGTGGGCATTTAGTGGCCGAGGGTAGTCCAAAAGAAATTGCCGCAAATCCAAAATCAGTCACAGGACAATATCTGTCTGGCACGAAAGAAATCAAGGTGCCATCCAAACGTCGTGCGGGAAATGGTAAGTTGTTAACGATTGAAGGCGCAAAATGCCACAACCTGAAAAACGTGACGGTGGATATTCCTCTTGGCACATTTACCTGTGTAACGGGTGTGTCCGGTGGTGGTAAATCCAGTTTGATTATTGAAACTTTGTACAAGGGCTTAAGCAATATTATCAGCAAGACAAAGCAATTGGCGGGTCCTTACAAGACTATGCGTGGCACGGCGGCGATTGACAAGATTATTGATATTGACCAAAGCCCGATCGGACGGACCCCGCGGTCAAATCCTGCCACCTATACAGGCATGTTCTCACCGATTCGTGATTGGTATGCAGCGCTTCCGGAAGCCAAAGCGCGTGGCTACAAAGCGGGTCGTTTTTCGTTTAATGTAGCGGGCGGGCGGTGTGAAGCGTGTGAGGGTGATGGCGTGAAACAAATTTCCATGAACTTTTTGCCAGATGTGTATGTGACCTGTGATGTATGTCATGGTACACGCTATAACCGTGAAACTTTGGAGATTACATATAAAGACAAGTCTATTGCAGATGTTTTGAATATGACGGTGGACGAAGCATTTGAATTCTTCGGTCATGTGCCAAGCATTCGTGATAAATGTGATTTATTGCGCAAAGTTGGTTTGGGCTATATCACGCTGGGTCAATCGGCTGTCACTTTATCGGGTGGCGAAGCACAACGCATAAAATTGGCCAAAGAATTGGCGCGCAAATCAACAGGAAAGACCTTGTATATTTTGGACGAGCCGACAACGGGTTTGCATTTTGCGGATATTCAAAAATTGTTGGAGGTGCTGCAAGCGTTGGTGGATGCAGGTAATACTGTTGTTGTGATCGAACATAACTTGGACATCATCAAATCGGCCGATTATATCATTGATATGGGGCCCGAGGGTGGTCATGCCGGCGGTAAAGTTGTGGCCACAGGCACACCCGAACAAGTCGCCAAAGTCAAAGAAAGCTATACCGGCCAATACCTAAAGAAGATATTGAAATAATTTTACCAATCATTACAAATAACAGTGGCAAGCGCACCGGTGCGGACGTTTGTCATAGAAACGAAATACCAGAATTTTCTATATACACCTACGAAATCAGGATCTTGATTTGTGTATTGTGTCCAGTGTGCATATGCCACCATGCCTGTATTTCCAGAACATTTGGTGTTTCCTGTCCAAAAAGTCATTGATGGTCCAATAATATCATCAAGGTCTTCAACCCACTTTTGCTGTTTTTCTTGTTCGTCATAATACCAACAACAGGCAAAATTCCCATTTTCGTTTGTAAGTGGTGAAGGAGTCCATGTGGCGTTAACACACCATTTTGCTTGGGTTTCAGAAGGCGTTCCTGTCTCGATGGTTTGTTGATATGGGTCGACTTTTGCATTTGTTACTTTCCTTAAAGAATAACTCCAAAACAAAGTTTTTCCCCATGCATTACAAATTTTTTGGGCGTCAGCGAAAGTATACAGGCTCTTTGTTAAATGAACTTTTTTCGTGTATGAGCCAGTACCTAAGGTGTGTGTTTCCAAAACAACACAAGCGGATGTTCCGTCAGTCAGGGTTATCCATCTGCCCGTATTGGGGCATTCACAGGTGTGGTTGCTGTTGCATGTCATGTCCCCAGCACAATTGTTATCATTTATACAACTTACACAAGTATTGCTGTCTGGATCCAACACTTGGTCTGCTGCACAACATTTATCTACCGAGGCGGCTCCTATTGGGCCAATTTTGCTCGGGCATTGCGCACAATAATTTTGATTCCAATAATAATTTTCTTGGCAAATACAAGATGTTCCATCTGAGCTTGAATTGTCTGGGCAGGGCAGACAACCATCATCCCAATAATAACCTGTTTGACAAACACATGCTGTGGCGTTTGGGCCTTGACTGGTACTGTCTTCATCACAAGGATCACACGAATTCAAATTATTTGGCTGTCTTAAATAATAATTATCTGGGCAATAGCAATCACTTTCTTTTGTGGAACCTTGATCACTGGTTGTATTGTAAGGACAAGATGTACAATAGACCGATTGTGCATCCCACCAATGGCCTGCCGGACAAACACAGGCGGTTGCGTTTTTGTGGCTGACGCTTCCTATGGCATCAACGGATTCACATAATGCGCAGAATATAGGATCGTCTGGCCAAATGAATGAGCCGTCTGGACAATAACAACTTTCGGTGGTGGTATTTTCGCCAGGGGTTGAGGTGAATCCGTAGCCGCCACATTTCGTACATATTTGTCCGTCGCCATAATATCCTGCATTGCACCAACATGTTTCGTCTATTGCCGAAGCATTATCGCCACAATGAATTTGTATTTTGCATGTGTTTGTGGTTGGATTCCATTCTTTTGTGTCATCGGTACAAGTGCATGTTGTGGCGTTTGGTCCGATACTGGTGCTGCCACTTACACAGGCGGTACAAACACCCTCGGTTGTTAAATAATAATTATTTGGACAATAACAATCACCTTCTTTTGTGGCGCCTTGATTGCTGGTCAATGGGGCTGGACATGCGACACAGACATTATCATGTTTATAATATCCCGCATTACAATAAAAGCCGCTGCTATCGGGGTGACATTCTGCGTTGTCTGGGTGGTTGTTGGCATCTTTTTCGCATTTATAGGTGGTTGAGTCACAAGAATAGCAAATATCACAATCCCCATCATCATCACATTCGTGACAGATGCCGTTTTCATCAGCAACTTTTCCGTCGCCACAATCTTTGCGACAGGTAAAGGTAGTGGAATCACACACTTCACCGGGGTCACAATTATCTGATGAAAGGCAATCAACACAATCTAAATCATCATTGACAAAACCGCCGCTGGGGCAACGATCCCCGGGTTTTAATTGGATACATTGTGTTTGGGTTGTATTTGTATGTTGTATCTCTGATGAGCAAGGCAAACAATCTTCGCATGAGGTTGTTTGGGTGGGCATGTAGGTGCCGGCTGGACATTTTTGACAGGTCACGTTACAGGTGTCGCAAGAAACCATATGATATCCCGGCAAACATGCGGAAAGATTGCCACCCGAACAAACGCCTCCGGTCGGACACAAACGGGAAGGACATTCTTCCTCTGAAGGGGTGTGTGGTTTAATCCATGAACCAGAGGCATCTGCATTTATAGCTATTTTACTAAATAAAAATTTTATTTCGCCATCATGATCGCATTGAGTCACGGGTGTATCGTCTAATGTCATGGCGACAAAACCCAGTTTGGAAGTTCTTAATTTTTCAGATTTTTTCAATAATTCGTTGCAAATATCTTGTGCAATTAAATGGTCTTGCGATCCCAATGTGACCCAAAATATATCATCGGAAGATCCTTGACCATTTTCCACACTCATGGGGGTATTGTGTGGGCCGGTGCGAACGAGTTTATCCGCATCTAATTTTGCCATGGGAGATAAAAGCGTATTGCGCCGTGAAATGGCTAATTCAACTGTTGCATCCATTAAATTTTTGGAAATAGCGCCGGAACTTGCCATCTCAAATAGGGTGAGTCCGCCGATGGTGAGAATCGCTAAAATAGCCAAAATGCCAATAACTTCTACTAAAGTTCTGCCCTGCTGATTATGCTTTGAGCGCATTCTTGATCTCCCCCTTTGTTTGCAAAATATAATAAAGTGCAGAAGATGTCAAGAATAATAACTTATTCATTATAGGGCGGAAAGTTCCATCCTTTTGGCGAAAGCGTGAAGATTTCAAAGCCGTCTTCCGTCACGCCCAACATGTGTTCAAATTGCGCGGAAAGTTGCTTGTCTTTTGTCACAACCGTCCAATCATCGCCCAAAACAACTGTTTCAAAGGTACCGACATTGACCATCGGTTCTACCGTAAAGACCATGCCCGGCACAATCTTGACGCCGCTGCCTTTACGGCCAAAATTCAAAATGTTTGGTGCGCCGTGAAAGACTTTGCCACAGCCGTGACCGCAATAATCACGTACAACGGAAAAACCTTCTTTTTCGGCTGTTTTTTCCATCGCATAGCCCAAATCGCCCGTCGTAGCGCCCGGCTTCACAGCATTTATTCCAGCCATCATCGTGTCATAGGCGTTCATAACCAAGCGCTTGGCTTTGACGGAAGGATGACCCACAAAATACATGCGCGAGGTATCGCCATAATAGCCATTCAAAATCACGGTCACATCTATGTTGATAATATCGCCGTTTTGCAGATGTTTGTTCGGGCTGGGGATGCCGTGACAAATGACATGATTGGGTGAAATACAGGTGGCCTTTGGATATCCATGATAGCCTAAGCAAGCGGACACACCACCTTTGCTTTTAATAAACTCGTTCATCAGGTTATCCAGATATTCGGTATCAACACCCACCTTTACAAAAGGTGTAATGTAATCCAATGTTTCTGCGGCTAAACGCCCCGCGGCGCGCAAGCCAACAAAATCTTCCTTTGTGTGTATAATAATTTCACTCATGCCAACATTATAGCATATTTTTTGAAAAATGAAAGAAGATTATAGGGCGTACTTAGCGGCACCGGCGTGAATGGCTTTAGAAATTTTTTGATAGGCCTTTGTTTCAATCTGGCGTACCCGTTCGCGGCTGATGTGGAATTCCAATCCCAAATCTTCCAATGTTTCGGGGTTGTCGGTCAAAAAGCGTTTTTGAACAATCAAGCGTTCGCGATCGGACAAATCGGCCAATGCTTCCTTCAACAATTTCTTTTTGAGGAGCATGTCTTGTGATTCGCCCAATTTTTCTTCAATTGTTTCATCACTATCCGTCAGCATATCTTGGTAATTTGTGGTGGAATCGTTGGATAAAGTAGCATTCAACGAAGAATCGCCAGACAAACGTTGTTCCATTTCAATGACATCTTTTTTATTGACGCCCAACTTTGCGGCAATTTGCTCTGCTGTTTCGTCATTCAAAGATGTTTCCCCATACAATCCCAACCGAGATTTGATCTTGTGCAAGTTATAGAACAAGCGCTTTTGTGTGGCAACTGTGCCGATTTTGACCAAAGACCAAGATTTTAAGATGAATTCGGACACAGCGGCTTTAATCCACCAAATGGCATAGGTTGCCAAGCGGAAGCCCTTATCGGGATCGAACTTTTTAATGGCTTGCATCAAGCCGATATTTGCTTCGGAAATTAGATCAGACAAAGCCAGTCCATAGTGCCGAAACGAAATTGCCACTTTGGCGGCCAAGCGTAAATGGGATGTTGTTAATTCGTGAGCAGCCTCAATATCGCCTGTTTCCTGATAACGTTTTGCCAACATATACTCTTTTTCCGCGTCTAACATCGGAAATTTGTTGATTTCAGCCAAATATCTTGGAAGCGAGGCGTTTGATGCCAATAAAGATAAAGCGTATGTGTTCGTCATTTTATATCCTTTCCTATGAAGCAATATAAAGTTTTGTTCCCTCTATTTTAGACAAGAACAAGCCCGTCTTTCGAACTAAGCCCCTTTATTGTACCAAAAGGAATAGGGGAAGTCAAGAATATTTTCGTATTTTTTTAATCCCGATGGTAGGGGTGGCCGTCCAAAATTGTTTTGGCGCGATAGATTTGTTCGGCCAACACGACCCGCATTAAAAAGTGGGGCAAGGTCATACGCCCAAAGGAAAGTGTCAGGTTGGCGCGGTCTTTTACTTTTTGCCCATGTCCATCGGCTCCACCAATTAAAAAGGCGACCGTATCTGATCCTGCATTTTGCCATGCGCGTAATTTGCCGGCAAACTCGCGCGAAGACAGGGTGTCACCATGTTCGTCCAATACAACCACTTTGGCTTTTTCGGGGACGCCCGAAAGCAATAATTCTGCTTCGGCATTTTTCAATGCTTCACCAGACAAGGCCTTTTTTTCTTCATATTCTTTGACCTCAACCGACCATTTGGTGCGCTTCAAATACTCGCTCATCAGTTCATATTCTGGCGAGTTCTTTTTCAATTTTCCAATGGCGGCCAAGATGATATGCATTATTGTTCCTTTTTCACATATTTACCGGGAATCAAATCGGCGATTTTGACTAATTCCCACCCCTTTTTATTGTCGGCAGGCATCACGACTTTGGCTTTTGGACCATAATCAGAAATATATTCACGACATTTGCCACACGGGCTGATTGGGTAAGGGGGCACATCACGCATAGCGACAATGGTGTCAATTTCAAAATCTTTTTCGGCGGTGTTGCCCATACCAATAGCAACAATTTCAGCACAAGTTGCAATAGATGGTTGATATGTGCCTGCGTTGACGGATGTATAAACCTTTCCGGATTTAGACAAGACAGCCGCCGCGACAACCGTGTGATGTTCATGAAAGTCTGGGTTGTACCGCTTTTTAATTAAATCACCGGCTTTTTTAATCAAGTCTTCTGGTTTAATTTTTGTCATTCAATGTCTCCTATTTCTACAATGCTTTCCACCATATTGTCCAAAGATTGCCGATCTTTTTCGGTGTAATCTGTGGTGGCTTTTTTGGCTTCCTCAGCCAATTTTTCAGCCGCTTTTCTTTCGGCATGTTTTAACGGACGCTCTTTTTTATTTTGTTCGTATTCATCTAAATCTTTTTTGATATTTTCCGGGAAAACACTTTCCACATATTTAGAAATCAGTTGGATGTAGGTAATACAATGATTGTTCTTTTTCATGGAATCAATTTGTTTGGGTGATAAGACGATTGCGGCCGAGAAAATATAAATCAAAGCTACGATCAACAATGCGCGGGCCACACCAAATACTAATCCGAAAATGCGATCCAATCCGCTGAGTGAACTTTTGCGCAAACGGCGTGTAATGGCGGCATTGACGATGGTCATGACAATTAAAACAATCAACGCCAAGACAACCGAACTGATGATGGCGGCTAATTTTACATTTTCAAAATGACCATCCATGTATTTGATAAATGGGTCATAACTATACAGGGCTGCCAATCCAGCCAACAACCAAGATGAAATGCCCAACAATTCCCGCACCAATCCGCGATAAAGCGCGAATAAAACCGAGATAATAATAATAGCCAATACGATTAAATCAATAATACCGATCATCTTATTTCCCCCTTTCGAAAAAGTCTAATACGGTTTTCAAATTGCCGATTTCTGTGGCCTTAAAATCGGACTTCCTATTTTTATTAGGTGGCACCAAGGCCTTTGTAAATCCCAATTTTTTTGCTTCTTTTAATCTTAAATCACTGGCGGCCACATTTCTGATTTCTCCAGATAAACCGATTTCACCAAAGAACACCATATCAGATGGCAATGGATGGTCAAAGGCATTGGATAAAATGGCCATAATGGCGGCCAAATCAACAGCTGGCTCGGTCAATTTTAATCCGCCGGCGACATTCAAAAAGATATCTTTATTGGCAAATGAAATGCCACATCGTGTTTCCAATACGGCCAACAACATATTTAATCTGTTTGTATCCCAACCGACAACGGCTCGCCGTGGGTTCGTGCCTGTCATTGGTGCCACAAGGGCTTGAATTTCCACCAACAATGGGCGTGATCCCTCAATGCCGGCAAACACACAACTGCCTGAAATATGACCTTGTCGGTCGGCCAAAAATAACGCGGATGGATTGGCCACTTCGGAAAGTCCTTTGTCTGTCATTTCAAAAACACCAATTTCATCTGTGGCTCCGAATCGGTTTTTAACAGAACGCAAAATGCGGAAATGATGACCGCGATCACCTTCAAAGTAAAGCACGGTATCCACCATGTGTTCAAGGACGCGCGGTCCGGCCAAAGTTCCTTCCTTTGTCACATGTCCGACGAGGAACAAAACAAAGCCACGCTTTTTAGCTAAACGAATCAACTCGTGACCACAGGCGCGCACCTGGGCCACTGTCCCTGGCGCAGACTCCACAGTATCTGCATACATGGTTTGAATAGAATCAATGATGACAATATCGGGGGCGTCGGGCGTATCTAATGTGGCGACAATATCACGGATATGTGTTTCGCTGGCCAACTCCACAGGATTATCGGCTAATCCTAAGCGTAGGGCGCGCAAGCGCACCTGATCTACCGATTCTTCGCCAGAAATATAACTGCATTTTGTAGGGGATCCTGCTTTATTTACACCTTTTGTCAAACTTGCAACCGCTTGTAACAACAAAGTTGATTTACCAATTCCGGGATCGCCGCCAACCAAAATCACCGATCCGGGTACTAAACCACCGCCACACACGCGATCCAATTCACCAATGCCAGTTTTTAAGCGAAAGACAATTTCAGGGGCGCCACGTAAATCGGCAAATTCAATCTTTTTCCCATTTTGTCCGCCAGTCGCAGTGGGGCTGTCGGATGTGGGCAATGCTTCTTCTTGAATTGTATTCCATTCGCCGCACGCCTCACATTTGCCCGCCCATCTGGCATAGACGGCACCACAATTTTGGCAAACAAAATGTGTTGTTTTCTTGGCCATTATTCGGCTTTGACCTCCATTTTAATCGGTCCTTGTGCGGATCCAGCAACAAATTGACGTACATAAGGATTTGTTGTTTTATCTAACTCTGCGACCGTGCCAACCCAAATAATTTTGCCATCGTAAAGCATCGCAATCCGGTCGGCAATCTTGCGTGCGGAATTCATATCATGCGTAATGGTTAAAGCGGTAGCACCCAATTTTTTCACGCAATCCACAATCAAATCATTGATCACATCCGACATAATCGGATCCAAGCCGGTTGTTGGCTCATCAAAGAAAATAATGTCAGGGTTTGTGGCAATGGCTCTGGCTAAACCTACACGCTTTTTCATACCGCCGGAAAGGTCTGCCGGATAAGCATCCGCGACTTCCGCGGGTAATCCCACTTGAGCCAATTTTTGAATGGCCAATTTTTTGGCGGCCACTCGGTCGGCTCGTGGTTTTTGCAACATCACAAAGGACACGTTTTCCCAAACGGATAAACTATCGAACAGGGCGGCGCCTTGGAACAACATACCCAAACTTTGAACATCCATTTTTATGCTGCCTTTATCTGGTTCAACCAATCCCAATAAACATTTTAATGTGACCGATTTACCGGTTCCGGATCCGCCGATAATCACGACAGATTCACCTTCATAAATATCCAACGAAACGTCTTTCAAAACATGTTTGGAGCCAAAACTTTTTGCCACATTTTTTAATTGAATTTTGATCTTTTTTTGTGTCATTGAAACCCCCTACATCTTAAAGAACATTTCTGTCAGGATATAGTTGAAGATTAAAATCAAAATACTGGACGACACAACGGCGTTGGTTGTGGCCTGACCCACACCTTGGGCACCGCCTTGTGACTTAAAGCCGTGATAACATCCCAAAACCGTAATAATGAAACCGAATACAGCCGCTTTTGTCATACCAGAAATAATATCCATCGCTTTCAATGTATTCCATGTATTGACCAAATAGGTTGTTGCATTAAAATCCATCTTTGTTACGCCGACCAAATAACCGCCACAGATACCGATAATGTCACCGAGCAATACTAACAACGGCATCATCAAAACGCCAGCAATCACGCGTGGGACGATCAAGTATTGAACGGGATTTGTTTTTAATGTAGAAAGGGCATCAATTTGTTCGGTTACGCGCATTGTTCCGATTTCGGCGGCCATAGCAGCGCCGATTCGACCAGACACCATCAATGCCGCCATTACGGGGGCCAACTCACGCGTCACAGCGACCAACACCACCATAGAAACAGCGCCTTCGGCTGAAAATTTAGATACCGCTTCGTATGTTTGGATGGCGATTACCATACCCGAAAAAATTGTTGTTAAAGCCACAACGGGTAACGAATAAAAGCCGATTTCAATACACATTCTGATAATTTCTCGCAAATAAAACGGGCGACGAAAACATTTGAGCAGAGTGTTGGCCGTAAATAAAATCAAATCACCACTGGCACGGAAAAACCCGATTAAAAATCGTCCCAGTGTGTTGATAAAAGACATAATTTGTTGGAACATGATTACTCCTTTGGTATAAATTATTGTACCTGTAAAAATAATGAAATGCAAGGATAAAATCAGTTTTTAAGTTATTGTGGTTGGCGCATCTATTTCCAAATATTTTGGTGTTTGTAAAATAGATGTCGCGGCTAAAATCACAGGGGCCAAAACTTCGGCCGGTTGTGAATCCCAATTTTTCTCGCGTTTTGAAAAATACAAACGCAAGGTGGCTCCAACGGTTCCTGTGCCGGACAATCGCACCATAAAGGACGCATCATGCGAAAGTTGTATGAAGACCCCTTGGTCTGAAACATATTCATTTGTTATAGGGTCTGTATAGCTGAAAATTTCTGCGGATTTGATGGTTAAAAGCCCGAATTTACTTCCCGGCAAAGTGGGTAATTGAGATTTCAAAGAATCCATCAAATGTTGGGCTTTTTCGCTTGGTACGTCTTCATAATTATGGCGACAATAATAAACGCGGCCATCCTTTTCCCATAATTCTTGAACTAATTGTTGTGGCATTTTTTGTGTGATGGCCAAAATGTTTAACCACGCTAACACAGCCCAGATGCCATCTTTTTCCATGGCGTGATAGGAGCCAGCACCAAAACTTTCTTCACCGCACAAACTGATTTTTTTGTTTTCCAATAAAGACCCAAAAAACTTCCAACCGGTTGGTGTTTTATACAGGGGCAATTTTTTGCGTTCAGCAACCATATCAACCGCACTGGATGTGGGCATAGATCTGGCGACGCCATAAAAGGTATCGTGATAAAATGGTAATTTGTCCAAATAATCGGCTAAAATAGCCAAACTATCTGATGGATTCACGAAAAATTTGGGACCTAAAATCATATAGCGATCACCATCTCCATCGGATGCAGCGGCAAAATCAGGTGCGCCATCTTCGTTCATCCGATCTACCAAATGTTTGGCATAAACCAGATTCGGGTCCGGGTGTAAGCCCCCAAAATCTGGTAATGGTTCTGCATGGACAACGGATCCTTCGCCGGCGCCCAACAAATGTTCAAAAATTTCTATAGCATAGGGACCGGTGATGGCGTTCATAGCGTCAAAAGTAAAGCGGAAACCTGATGAAAAAAGATTTCTGATAACCTTAAAATCAAAAATTTGTTGCATATAAGCGGCGTAATCAGCCACTGGATCAACCACTTCCACAACGGAATTGCCAATTTGTTTTGTGCCGGTATTGCGCAAGTCAATGTCCGGTTCGTCCACCCACCAAAAATGATCAATTATTTTTGTATGTTCAGTAATGGCGTTGGTTAAACTGATGGGAGCAGGGGCACCATTGGCTGTATCAAATTTGATGCCGAAATCGCCGTCTTTTCCGCCAGGGTTATGGCTGGCCGTCAAGATGATACCGCCAAAAGCGTTTTTCAATGTAATCAAGTGAGAAAGCGCTGGCGTGGAAAGCCATCCGTTTTTGCCAACAACTATGTGTCCAAAACCATTTGCGATGGCTATTTTAATAATAATTTGAATGGCTTTATCGTTAAAAAAGCGCCCGTCTCCGCCGACAACCAATGTTTTCCCTTCAAAATTGCTGAGCGAGTCAAACAACGATTGCACCACATTTTGCAAGTAATTTTTTTGCATAAAAACAGAAACCCGCCGTCTAAGTCCCGAGGTGCCAAATTTTTGGTCTTGATAAGGTTCGGTTTTGACGGCGGTGATATCCATTTGTAATCCTTTTTTGAAATGTCTCTCCTTATTTTATATCAGAAACGATATCGTTATACAAGGGGGTCCCCCAAATTTTATTGACGAGGGTACATAATTCTTGACGCGCTGTTTTGGCGGAATTGTTGGTTGCAATTTTGACGTTTTCATCTTTGAAGTCCAACATTGTCAAGCCCTTTAAGAACAATTCCCGGAACACGACACGTTCAGAAACCACGCCGACCAAATCAAAATGGATACGCCGAGATAATGCGTTCAACAAAATGGACATTGTTTGAGAGTTTTTAGATTTGTTAAACAACATCCGATTGCGAATCACAAACCAATTCAATGATGGTTTGCGTTCCAACATGCGTTGTTGGCGAGTGCTCCATACTGTTTGTGCAAAATGGCTGGGGCCTGTAATTTTTAATGTTTCGCCATCCACCAAAGCCAAAATGTCCAAATCAACCAAACTGTCGTTCATCGGGGTGACCAAAACATCAGCCAAAGTCATGGCTTCCATTCCCAATTCGGTGTGGGATCCCGGTGTATCTAAAACAATAGCATCCACTTCGTTTGCCAATT
Source organism: Alphaproteobacteria bacterium (assembly GCA_017394405.1). Classification (GTDB taxonomy): domain Bacteria; phylum Pseudomonadota; class Alphaproteobacteria; order CAAHEQ01; family UBA3637; genus UBA3637. The sequence continues at coordinate 5,394 of JAFPYW010000011.1, read as the reverse complement.
TATCCAAACGGCTGCGCAAAGTGTAAATTTTGGCCACATCTGGTGTCCAGCAAGTATGTTCCGGCAACGGCAAGGAAACACCTTTTTCCATCACAAAAGTTTTGCGGTTTTCAATGTAGCGGGTTAAACTTTGTTGGTTAGGATCCAAATCAAAAGAGGCCACTTTCTTGCCGGCGCGCAATAATGCCACAATTGTGTGCATAGCCAAAGTGGATTTCCCTGTGCCGCCTTTTTCGTTTGCAAAAACAATAATTTTAGCCGTCATATTCTATATCCTTTTTTAATCTTGGGTTCGAACGCCACGCAACGCCGGACGTGGAATGGCATTTGCTGATTGTTGAGCAATACCTTTTGGACAAGAGACGGTTTTGCACCGAATTACTTCTCTCCATGCGCTTTTTTGTCTATCTGCCACATGCAATCTATTACAGGCCAATAAAAGCATGGCACGTAAGTCGTGCAAATAACCGCCAGAATTTTTGCCGGTTCTTAAAGTCATCAACCAATCTACCACAGCGGCTGCATCACGAGAATCGTGTGGGTGTGTATCCCAGTTATTGTTTCTCAATGCCACCATAAATCCGCGGGCTAATTCGTTGCGGTGACGCAAAAGTGTTTCCGAGGAAATTACTTGTCTGTAATAATTAAAGTGTTGTAAAACCACACGTGGGCTAAGGGACATGATCTGTTGCCAAGCCGGTGACAGTTCAGACGAATGTTGCGTAATCATTTCTTCAAATTCAAAATCAATTCTGCGTTGTTGAGCAGGTGTTAAAGTAACCATATTAAAACTCCTTAATTTTTTAATTCAAAAAGTAAAAAATAGTGTAGCACAAAAAAGGTCTTTTTGCAAGACAAAAATTGAACCTTTTTGTCTTTTTTATGAAAAACCCTTGCGCTTCGGAAAAGTGATGATTATATAAATATGCAACAAAGGAGTTTGAAGATGGCAAAATCTCAAAAAATTCATTTTAAGGCCGAGGTGGCCAAAGTGTTGGACATTGTAATCCACAGCCTGTATTCCAATAAAGAAATTTTCTTACGTGAATTGATTTCCAATGCGTCGGATGCGTGCGATAAATTGCGCTATGAGCAAATGTTGCACCCTGAACTTGCCCGCAAGGAGGGTTTTAAGATTGTCGTTGAGCCAAACAAAACCGCCAAGACTTTAACCGTTTCCGACAATGGTATCGGTATGAACCGTGACGATTTAGTGAATCATTTGGGCACGATTGCGCGGTCTGGATCGGGCGAATTTATGAAGGCTTTGTCTGGCGACAAACAAAAAGATATGGCTTTGATCGGTCAGTTTGGTGTTGGTTTTTATGCTAGCTTTATGGTTGCCGATAAGGTACAAGTACGCACACACAAAGCCGGTGAAGATGTAGGCTATTTGTGGGAAAGCGATGGTGCTGGCTCGTTCACTATTTCGGAAGACAAAGATGCCCCACAAGGCACCGCTGTCACATTATTTTTGAAAAAGGACGATGAAGAGTTTTTGGATCCGTTCCGTTTGCGCCACCTGATTAAACAATACAGCGATTTTGTGAGCTTGCCGATTGCCCTTAAAAATGAAGGACACGAAGATACGGTAAATGCTGGATCTGCATTATGGACACGACCGAAATCGGAAATTACCGAAACACAATACAAAGATTTTTATCAAACTGTGTCGCATGCTTTTGATACGCCATGGGAAACTTTGCATTTCCATGCCGAAGGTGTGATAGATTACACTGCGTTGTTATTTATTCCAACCAAGGCACCATTAAACCTGTTCCAACCGGACAGAAAAACCAGTTTGAATTTGTATGTCAACAAGGTTTTTATTTCCGATGATGTGCCGGATTTGATGCCTTATTGGTTGCGCTTTGTGACGGGCGTGATTGACACAAAAGATTTGCCTTTGAATGTCAGTCGCGAGATGTTGCAACAAACCCCAGTAATGACAAAAATCAGGCAGGGATTGACCGCCAAAATTATTGCTGCTTTGAAAAAACGTGCCGAAAAACCCGAGGAATATAAAACTTTTTGGGATGCCTTTGGCATTGTGTTAAAGGAAGGCCTTTATGAGCCATCGGCCAGCCGTGATGATGTGGCTGAACTTTGTCGTTTTTATTCCACAAATGGGGAGGATCTGACCAGTTTTGCGGACTATGTATCACGCATGAAAAAAGGCCAAGAAAGCATTTATTATCTGACGGGCGCTGATTTAGCAACCTTGCGTCAAAATCCTCAGCTGGAAGGCTTTGCTGCGCGTGGAATAGAAGTGTTGCTCCTTACCGATCCGATAGATGAATTTTGGACCAACACTTTCCCTGATTACAAGGGTAAAAAGTTTGTAGCAGTACAACAGGCCGGTGCAGAGTTAGAGAAAATTGAAAAGGTCAAAGACGAAGGTGATGCTTTGCCCAAAGATAAATTGGACAAGCTGATCGAAAAAATGAAAAAGATTTTGGGCGAAGAAGTCAAAGAAGTGCAATCTACCGACCGTCTGACAAAAAGTCCTATGTCATTGATTACAGGCGCTGGGCAAATGACCTTAAACATGGAACGCTTGATGCGCGCACATGGGCAACAAACGGCGTATGCTTCCGATCGAATTTTACAAATCAACCCACGGCATCCACTAATTCACAAAATGGCCGAGATGGATGATCCGACGGACTATGTGTTGGTGTTGTTTGACCAGACATTAGTAATTGAGGGCGAGCCCGTGAAAGACCCCGCCCGTTGGACGGAAAAACTAACCGCACTTTTGTTAAAATAATTGTTGCGTTTGCCCTCCTAATTTGATATGCTTCTTGTATCAAGCAAGGAGGTGTTGTATGCGCGTAAAATTATTGGCAAAATCGGATAAAAAACCACTTGATTTGGCTTCTCATGCGGCGCGTGTTTGTTACACCTTAAATCAAGAACTGATTGAAAAGCCGATTGATGTGAAAGCGCGGTTGTTTGATTCGGGTCACCATACCACGTTGCAGCATACAAACTTCACTTTTTATATTCAAGATGTGCCGGTGACAACCATTTTGTTCGGATTGCATTTGACCAGCCCGTATTACAATTCGGATCAACGATCCGGTCGTTTTTCCAAAATGTATGAAGAGCCCGATTTTGATATGATTCGCAAAATGCTGACGGAACATTATACGGCAGAGGATGTGGAAAAAGTGATGCCGTGGATTGAAACAGGTTTTGTGATTTACAAAGATTGGTTACCAAAGGTATTGCCGTTTGCTGTGCAGGCCATCAAGGAAGAACGTCCTTTTGCAAACGAAAAATATATTGAAATCAACGCGCCAAAATTGGCCCAAGAGCAAATGCGTATGTTTATTTCTCAGGTGGTGCCGACCGCTTTGGATACGACATTGAACCTGTCGGCAATTACGGCTTTGTGGCGCAGCGCCTGGACCCCAGAAATGCGCGCTTTAACGGACGCGATGAAAGATGCTGTTGTGGCCGAATATCCTGAATTGGAAGGATTTTTTAATCCGGCGGCGCGGCGTGATACAGATTGGTATTTGCCGCTGCAAGAGGGGACGGCAATTTTGGCGGACAAGCCGGATTTATATTTAGTGCATGCGGATTTATATGAGGGTGTTTATACAAATGCCGGGAAAGACAGCGTGGATACATTATATTTCACACCGGAAGCATTGGAAAATGATGTTCATTATGTGCATACGAAAGTACAAGTTTCTTGTGCCACGTATGGGCAAGATCAACGGCATCGTTCTGTGCGCCACTCCACGCCCCGATTGACGACCAGTTTTTATTTGCCACCTTTATTGAAGCAAGCGGGTATGACGCCAGTTGCGTTAAAGTTTATGCAAGAATGGTTGGATTTGAAAGATAAAGTTCCTGCCGGTTTGATGCAGGCAATTACCCCTTATGGTGCGATGGTCAGTTATGACAAATTGGCCGATTTGAATGCTTTAATTCATGAACAGGGCAAACGGACATGTTGGTGTGCGCAAGAAGAAATTTATCATTTGTCTGTGGCTTTGCGGGAAGTTTTGGCCGAAATGCCTGAGGCAAAAAATTTGGTGTCTGTCTTGGCACCGCCGTGCTTTATTTGTGGCAAATGTCAAGAGGGGGCGCGTTATTGCGGACGCGATATCAAGGGCACACCAAAGGATCATTATTTTCCCAAACGAAAGGTTTAGGTGATTGCCATGGTCGGAACTTTACTGGAAAAAATCAGTTGCGAACAAATCATCAGTCAATTCCATTTTAACGGGATGCCGGATGAGATTCAGGAATTACGCGAGTTGATGCAACTGGTGTCGGCTGCACCATACGGGCGTAAGTTATTATTGGAGTTGCAACAAATTGGTGGTGAAATGCCACAGATTTCTTTCGTCCCTGGTATGTCAGAGCGTAGTGGCGTTTTTTATCGTAAAGAAAATCGCATTGAGTTGGTGCGAATTGCCAGCAATATTCCTGGAATGAATCCAAAGTTGAAAGCCCGAATCAAAATTCAAATGGCTGGCACGTTGGCACATGAATTACAACATCGGGTGGATGTGATGAAAAACACTCAACTTTTTCAAAATGTAGGAAATCGTGAAGAACTGATTGTTGCACAAGTTTTTGATGAAATGAGTGCTTTCATGCGGGGAGAGCAAGTAGATGCTGAGTTGCGCGCCCAAAATGATTTATTGAATGAATTATATATTTACCATCATCCTCGGGATGAAGAAGGAAAGATGCGTGTTGCCAAGGGGCCAAAGGATCCTATGTATATCCGATATGGTGGCAAGGTTGTTCGTGAGGATATAAGACTACCATCACCCCGGCGGCGCAAAGTGGCCTTAATGAGCGCTCTGTCCGGGAAAACACAGCGCATAAATGATTATCTCAGAAAAGTATGGCGTGTCAAGAATTTTAACCCCGATGCTTCGCATGAGGTGTTTCGTCAAAACATAGAATCTTATTTATCATATTTGGAAATACCAATGACTTTTGATGAGGTGATGGCTGCAGTAAAAACCTGTCGCCGTCCGCGCCGCAAAAGCCGTTTGATGCAATCTCTTGCTCGGTTGATTCATGGCAGACGTCAGGGCAGATAAATGTCTTTGATGGGTGAATTATCCCTTGACTTTTGGGTAAAAATCGGCTATAATGACTCCACTTTTCCAGCAGTGGATGGGTGGCCGAGTGGTTGAAGGCGCGCGCCTGGAAAGTGCGTTTAGGTCTAAAGCCTAACGGAGGTTCGAATCCTCTCCCATCCGCCATTTTAGGAGCCGCGACTATGCCTCAGACGGAGCCAAATTTTCAATTCAGGGGGACAAACGAAGCCAAAGAAAAATTGAAACAAATATTTCGGCTGCTTGTTTCTGTACCTGCGGGGCATTCCGTTGTAAGCGGTGTTATTAAATCACGTTCTAT
>JAFPYW010000010.1 GCA_017394405.1 Alphaproteobacteria bacterium | reverse complement strand
CATTGGACAAAGAGCAACAATGCTCCGATTGGACACACAAAAACTTGTCCGAAGAGCAAATTCGCTATGCCGCCAATGACGTGATGTATTTGCACGCTTTGAAGGCGATTTTGGACAAAGAATTAAAGAAGAAAAAGCGCGAAAGTTTGGCCGCGGCCTGTTTCCAATTCTTAAACACACGCGCTGAATTGGATATTTTGGGCTATGAAGAGCCGGATTTATTCAGCCACCATTGATTAAGGAGTAATCATGACACCAACAGAAATTAAAGATTCTGCAAAGAAAACTTTGGCTTGTGAAAAGGCCGTTTTGGAGATGATGGGCAATCGTATTGATGACAACTTTGTCACAGTTGCGGACAAGATTCTACACCTGGTCGGTCGTGTAATTGTTACCGGCATGGGCAAACCGGGTCACATCGGCAAAAAGATTGCTGCTTCGTTGGCCAGCACAGGCACCCCTGCTTTCTTTGTGCATCCTGCCGAAGCCAGCCATGGGGACTTGGGTATGATTACTAAAAACGATTTGGTTTTGGCCCTGTCCAACTCTGGCGAAAGCAAGGAATTATTCGATATCGTGAATTATTGCAAACGTTTTGCTATTCCTTTGGTCGCGGTGACCAGCGCGCCAGATAGCACTTTGGGCAAAGCCGCCGATTATGTTTTACAAATTCCAAACAAACAAGAAGCGCCAGAGGCCTGTCCGTTTAATATGGCGCCAACAACATCCATGATTGCCACATTGGCCATGGGCGACGCTTTGACTGTTGCCTTGATGAACATGCGCGGCTTTACAAAAGAATTGTACCACGATCGTCATCCGGGTGGCAAATTGGGCAATGTTTTGGTCAAAGTCAAAGACATTATGGCAAAAGATGATGCCCTGCCCGTTGTACCGGATACAATGAAGATGGCTGATGCGTTGATGATTATGTCAAAGAAAATGTTGGGCTGTATCGGTATTTTAGATACAAAGGGTCATTTGGAAGGCATGATTACCGATGGTGACTTGCGCCGCCATATGAGCCCGGATTTGATGACAAAACCGGTTACAGACGTTATGAACCCCAAACCAACCACCATTGGTGGCGATATGTTGGGATCCGAAGCCTTGAACATTATGAACACTAAAAAGATTACAAATATCTTTGTTGTAGATGAGGATAACAAGCCCGTCGGTTTGATTCACATGCATCATTTGTTGCAAACAGGAGTTGCCTAAAAACAATGTTCACCAAACGTTCTTTGTTTTTCAAAAAGCATACGCGGCGCGTTTTTATCGTAAAACACGCATTGCCGGTATTCGCTTTTTTATTTGCAGCAGTCATTGTTGTCTGGCCCATGTTATCGCCGGACAAGGAACGATTTGATCTGCCTCTACAAAAATCATCAGTTAAAACGCCATCTGTTGATATGGAAAAAATTCGCTTTTTTTTACAGGATGATAAACAACGCACAATGTCTGTAACAGCAGACTCCGTTAAAGAAATTGATTCAGAAAAACAAATTGCTCGATTGGAAAATCCAATTGGCGTTTATACTTTGGCCGATGGCGATGTTTTGACCAGTAAAACCGCCTATGGATTGGCTTATCAAAAAGATAAATACTTTTTCTTTGATCAACCAATCACCACAACCACGAAATCTGGTTACAAAGCCAAAAATCAAAATGTGAAGGCAACTTACGAGGGGGTTATGGAATCTGATTCTGATGTCAGCATTGACGGTCCAGCCGGTTCCATTGAGGCCAAAGGATTCCATCTAACAGATAAAGGAAACCATATCACGTTTAAGGGACACACACATGCCAACATCAAACAAGACAAAGGAACAATCGTTGTAGATACGGATAATGGTCTGATTATTGACCGGACAAAGAAAACTTTAACCGGAGATCAAAATGTTCGTATTAAACAAAACGAAAATACCTTGACAGCCGACAAAGTTATCTTGTATTATACAGACAACAAAAAAGATCGGGTTAAAAGGGTCGTTGCCCAAGGAAACGTTGTCTTGGAAAATTCAAAAAACAAAATAACGGGGGATCAGGGGGAATACAATCCGATTAGTGAAGATATGGAAATGACTGGGAATGTGCGGCTTTATCAGGGTAAAAGTTTCGTAACCAGCGGAAAAGCCACATTGAATATGAAAACGGGGGAAAGTCGTTTGGAAAACAAACAAAAAGGACGCATAAAAGGAACGATTTCACCCCAGGATTTGAAAAAATAGGATTAAAATATGGAAGAAAGCGGATTAGTTGTTACCAATTTAAGCAAAAGTTATAAACGCCGGGTCGTGTTGCGTGATGTATCCTTAAATGTTAAACGCGGCGAAGCCGTCGGTTTATTGGGGCCCAATGGTGCTGGTAAAACAACTTGCTTTTATTGTATCACCGGCTTAATTGCACCAACGCATGGGGTCATTACTTTGAATGGAACAAATATTACTAAATTCCCAGTATATCAACGCGCCCGTATGGGTGTTGGCTATTTACCGCAGGAAGCATCCATTTTCCGCGGTCTTAACGTGGAAGATAATATCCGTGCTGTTTTGGAATTGACACAAAAAGACCCCGATAAACGCGAACAAGAATTGGATACCTTGTTAAAAGAATTTGCGATTGAACATTTACGCTTTTCACCTTCACGCGCCCTGTCTGGCGGTGAAAGACGGCGTTTGGAAATTGCCCGAGCTTTGGCCGGCCATCCGTCATTCGTGTTATTGGACGAACCTTTGGCGGGTATTGACCCGATTGCCGTATCCGACATTAAAGAATTGGTTGGACAATTAAAACACCGCGGTATCGGCGTTTTAATTACGGACCACAATGTGCGCGAAACCTTGAGTATTATTGACCGTGCCTATATTTTACATGACGGTGTTGTCTTAAAACAAGGCACACCAAATGAAATTATTAAGGATCCAAAAGTTCGCAAAACCTATTTAGGTAAGGACTTTTCGTTATAAAGATTAAAGGGGGGAGACATGAAAAAAGACATTAAAAGAATTGGTGTTATTACAAGCGGTGGCGATTGTTCTGGATTAAATGCTGCTATTCGTGCTATCACCTTTGCTGCAGTTGCAAAAGGATGGGATGTCTATGGTATTCATAATGGATCTAATGGCTTAATTGTACGCCCAATGGAATATGAACGTCTAACCTTGGCTAGTTTTGAATTCCCCTTTGCTATTATGGGCGGAACTATGTTGGGTACAAATAATAGTCCAATTATGGCACACGACAATGGTCGCCGTGAAAAAATCGACGATAAAACGGTTATTGAACGGTTTAAGGAAGGCGTAACAAAATTAAAGTTAGATGCTTTGGTGGTAATTGGTGGCGATGGATCTATGCCTATTATTGCCGACTTATGCAAACACGCCAAAATCGCCATGATTGGCATTCCAAAAACAATTGACAACGATGCCCCTGGGACAGATTTATCCATCGGTTTTTCAACTGCACGTGAAGTGGTCACAGATGCCATGGATAAATTGGATACGACTGCCGCCAGTCACCATCGCGTGATGTTGGTGGAGGTTATGGGGCGCACGGCAGGACATTTGGCCCTGCAATCAGCCATTACAGGCTTTGCCGATGCCGTTTTAATCCCCGAAATCCCCTATTCCTATCCGAATTTGGTTAAGCATTTGCGTTCTGCTCAAAGAAAAGGACGCGGACATGCTTTGGTTGTTATTGCGGAAGGCATTAAACGTCCGGATGGACAATATTCCATGATCAATAATGGATTAAACTTTAATGGTGTTTCCCAATATTTTGAACAATGCTTAAAGAAAGATGGTTTTGAAGTGCGCACCAACATCTTGGGACATATTCAACGTTCCGGAAATCCTGTTGCTGCCGACCGATTATTAGCTTCTGCTTTTGGTGTTCGTGCAACAGAATTATTAGCCAAAGGGAAAACAAACAGAGTTGTTGTTCATCAGGCGGGCTCTGTGACAGACATTTCCCTGCGTGAAAGCATCAAACTTGGCACAACGGGCGTTAATCCGAAAGGTGAAATTGTTCGCACAGCACGTGCCCTTGGTATTTATGTGGGCGAAATAAAATAATTACCGTAACTTTAACAAAAATAACCGCCAACGCGTTTTGAGCGGCAAATCGCTCTTGACTATAACATGGTTTCTAAACAATCCGTGCAACCCTTTTAACAATGGTTTAATCAGTGTTTTATCTTTTGCACGATAAACTTTATTCACCAACATTTTAACAGCCACAGCCATCCGTTTTCTGGCATATTTCAATTGCTTTGTTCCCTTAAATGTCGCATACACCATCTGAATACCTTCGAGGTAACTATTTACCTTTTTTACTGAAAAGGATGTACGCGTAATGCTGGCATTGTTTTGACGATAAATGTAACAAGGCACATCCGTCGTTGCATATTTATCAATACGGCCGAACAAAATTGTCATCACCGGCCAATCTTCAAACAACATACCTTCCTTAAAGCGTTGCGTACGGAATAATTTAGCATCGTATAATTTGTTACAGGCAGACGAAAAAATCTTCGGATCACGCACAAAATCTTTTAATCCATTATGTATCGTGTATTTGGGTTTAACACATTTTTGTTCAAAATCCCGCGATAATACCCGACTAGCCACAATTTTACAGCCCGTTTTTTGAACACCGCCATATAATACCGCCAATGCATCGGGTGGTAAAATATCATCCGAATCCAAGAAACACACCCATTTCCCCGTAGCCGCTTTCAAGCCCGCATTTCTAGCCCCGGATAAACCCTTATTTTTTTGGGTGATGACCTTGATGCGCTTATCTTTTTTTTGATACTTTTTCAAAATGGCTGCAGAATTATCGGTACTGCCATCATTCACACAAATGATTTCTATATCCTTAAAACCTTGTGCCAGCACAGAATCCAAACATTCGGCCAAATATTGGGCCGTATTATAAACTGGAATAATTATTGATATCGTTGCCATTATAAATCCTTTTTTGTTACCATATCTGATTTTGATATTCCTGTCAAGTTGGATACGATTTTTCTTGAATCCCAGACAAAAATTTGCTATACTCTCGCCATTATTTGAAAGGACGAAAAATGGTTACAATTGCTGAATTTGAAAATGATTTAATTGCAAAAGCCAAAGCCAATAAACAACGCATTGTTTTGCCCGAAGGCAATTGTGAACGTGTTTTGCGCGCAGCCGATGAAACCTTAAAACAAGATATGGCAGATATTATTATTCTTGGAAATCACGACGCGATACAAGCAAAAGCCACCGAATTGGGCTTAGATTTATCCAGGGCCAAAATTGTAGATCATTTGAACGCTCCTGAATTTGAAGATTATGCCAATACCTTGGCAGAACTCAGAAAGGCCAAAGGTTTAACATTGGAAGAAGCCCGCGATATGATGAAAGATGGCGCTTACTATGGCACAATGATGGTTTATAAAGGTGTGGCCGATGGTATGGTGTCCGGTGCAGAACACACAACCGCCAATACCATTCGCCCTGCCCTGCAATTTGTGAAAACAAAACCTGGCGCAACTTTGGTATCCGGCGCCTTTTTAATGTGCTACAACAACCAATTACAAGTATTTGCCGATTGTGCGGTGACACCGAATCCGACATCGGAACAACTTTCCGAAATTGCGGTCACAACGGCCGAAACGGCACGCTTGTTTGGATTGGATCCAAAACTGGCCTTTTTATCTTACAGTACGGGAACATCCAGCAAAGGTCCTTCCGTTGATTTGGTCAATGAGGCTGTGCGTTTAACACGTGAAAAGAACGTCGATTTTGCCTTTGAAGGCCCAATTCAATTTGATGCAGCGGTGGATCCAGAAGTTGCCAAAACAAAACTGCCGAACAGCTCTGTGGCCGGTCATGCCAATGTGTTTGTGTTTCCTGAATTGAATACAGGAAATTGCTGCTACAAGGCCATTCAACGCGCCCTTGGAGATAATTGCTTGGCGGTGGGCCCGATTTTGCAAGGACTCAACAAACCTGTGAACGATTTATCACGCGGCGCAACGGTGAAAGATATTATCAATACAATTGCCTTTACGGCGGTATTTGCTCAAAAGAAAGGATAAAATATGACAAAGATTTTAGTGATAAACTGTGGATCATCCACAATCAAATATCAATTGTTTAATATGGATACAAAGGAAGTGTTGTGTTCTGGTTTGGTGGAAAAGATCGGCGAAGCGATGAGCCGCATTACTCACAAAAAATTTCCAGACACAGATAAGGCCACCAAAACAATTCAGGAAGAACAATTCCCGACACACGCCGAAGGTATGAAAAAGGCCGTTGAAATGATGATGACGGGCGATACAGCCGTCATTACCGACATCAATGAAATCGGTGGCGTAGGACATCGTATCGTGCATGGTGGTTCGTATTTCAAACCGATGGTTGTGACGCCGGAAGTAATTGAAAACCTGCGCAAAGTGATTCCTTTGGCTCCTTTACATAACCCGGGTCATTTGATTGGTATTAAGGTTGCTCAGGAAATTTTTCCAAATGCCACACACGTGGTTGTGTTTGATACCGCTTTCCATCAAACAATGCCGGCTGAAGCGTATATGTATCCTTTGCCATATGAAATTTATGAAAAATATGCAGTCCGTAAATATGGTGCGCATGGCACAAGCCATAAATATGTGGCCCGTCGTGCGGCCGAATTATTGGGCAAACCATTGGATCAAACAAACTTGATTACATGCCATATCGGCAGCGGATCCTCCATTTGTGCCATCAAAAACGGCAAATGCATTGATACCTCTATGGGCTTGACACCATTGGATGGTTTGATGATGGGAACTCGCTGTGGCTCCATTGACCCTGCGACCGTTGGCTTTTTAATGCGCAATGCAGGTATGGATATTGATGCAGTGGATAAGATGATGACCAAACAAAGCGGTCTTTTGGGTATTTGCGGCGTCAATGATATACGTGATGTCCATGCCAAAGTTGCCGAGGGTGACAAAAAGGCCAAATTGGCATTGGATATGATGAACTATCGTATTCGTGGTTTTATTGGCAATTACTTTGCTCAATTAAACGGTCAATTGGATGCCTTGGTCTTTACCGCCGGCGTTGGGGAAAATGACGAAATTGTTCGCCGTGCTGTTATCAATGGCCTAACCGGTTTGGGCTTCAAGTTGAACGAGGAAGAAAACGATAAACGTCCAGGTGAATATGCTTTGATTTCTGCGGCAGACTCCAAATTCAAAATCTACGTCATCCGTACGAATGAGGAATTGGAAATCGCCAACGAAACCTTGGCCTTGATGTAAGGATCAACAACAATAAAAAACGGGAACCATTTGGCTCCCGTTTTTGTTTTTAATACTTGCCTTCGTAAGCATCCATATACATCTTTTTGATATCTTCAATCAAAGGATATACCGGGTTAGCGCCAGTGCATTGATCGTCAAAGGCTAAGCGGGCCAGCTGATCCAGATTCTTTTTGAAGGTCTTTTCATCAATACCATATTCACGAATAGATTTTGGAATACCGATAATGTCTTTAAGCTCGGCCACTTTCTTGACCAACAAATCCACCTTTTTATCGTCTGATGTTTTATCATCGGCCAAATACAACACATGAGCAACTTGGGCATAACGTTTTTTTGCTTCTGGTGCCGCATATTGCGGGAATGTCGCTTGTTTTTTCGGACAATCATTGGCGTTAAAGCGAATGACTTGGCAAATCAACAACGCATTCGCCACACCATGTGGAATATTATACATAGCGCCCAATTTATGCGCCATAGAGTGGCATACACCCAAGAACGCATTGGCAAACGCCATACCAGCAATTGTGGCCGCATAGTGCATTTTTTCACGAGCCAACGGGTCTTCTGCTCCATACTTATAAGCACGTGGCAAATAACGGAAAATTTGTTTAATCGCTTCCAACGCAGACGAGTTTGTAAAGTTGGTGGCCATCACGGATACATAGGCCTCTAATGCATGAACCAACGCGTCAATACCGCCGGCCGCCGTTAAGCCCTTTGGCATCCCATCCACAAAGTTCGGATCAATAATGGCCATGGACGGCGTCAGCGCATAGTCCGCCAAAGCATATTTTACATGAGTCTTGTCGTCCGTAATAATTGAGAATGGTGTCACTTCCGATCCTGTACCTGATGTTGTTGGAATACACACCAACTTGGCCTTTTCACCCAATTCAGGAATACGACAAATACGTTTGCGAATATCCATAAAGCGCATAGAGATATCTTCAAAGTTGGTTTCCGGATGTTCATACATCAGCCAAATAATTTTTGCCACATCCATTGGTGAACCACCGCCTAACGCAATGATCAAATCCGGTTGATATGAACGCACCATTGTCATAGCTTGTTCCACCGTGGAAAGTGTTGGATCCGGCTTGACATCAAAGAAGATTTGATATTCTGTGCCAATATCTTCCAATGTATCTGTAATGGTACGCGTTGCACCGGAATCAAATAAGAACCGGTCTGTAATAATGAAGGCACGCTTTTTGCCTTCATATTCACGAAGCGCCAAATCTGTCGCTCCACGTTTGAAATAAATTTTCGGCGGAACTTTATACCACAACATATTCTCTCTCCTTATTGCTACTGTTTTATAATTGACTAAATGCTTTGGTCCAACGTTTTCGCTGACCGAGTTGCCACCCCACGAACCGCAACCCAGAGTCAAAGATGGCTCCAAACGGAAATTGTATAAATCACCAATACCACCATGCGAAGATGGCGAATTAATTAACACACGGCCCGTCGGCATAATTTCAGCATATTTATCAATGCGATCTTGATTCTTCTCGTCCGTATAAAGCACAGAAGTATGCCCTAAACCACCCAAGGTAATTAAAGCATGAGCAATCTTAATTGCATCATCAAAATCCTTAGCTTTATACATCGCCAAAATCGGTGACAATTTTTCATGTGCGAACGGATTGGACGCCTCATAGGATGTTTGTTCGGCAATCAACACTTTCGTATCTTTCGGCACTTTAATTCCAGCCAAAGAAGCGATTTTTTCAGCAGATTGCCCCACGATGGCTGCATTCACAGATCCCTTGTCTGTTAAAATGATTTTAGCCAATTTTGCCATTTCTGGCTTTGTCAAAAAGTAAGCGCCACGATAAGCAAATTCTTTTTTCACCTTATCGTACACATCTTTCACAACCACCACAGATTGTTCAGACGCGCAAATCATACCATTATCAAAAGTCTTTGACATCAACACAGACGACACAGCCCGCACGATATCTGCCGTCTCATCAATCACGGCTGGGGTATTACCCGCTCCGACGCCCAAAGCTGGCTTGCCACTTGAATAAGCGGCTTTTACCATGCCCGGGCCACCGGTTGCCAAAATACCTTGAATCTTCGGATGAGTCATCAACGCTTGACTTAATTCCACAGACGGTTCATCAATCCAACCGATAATATCTTTCGGCGCACCAGCCTTCACGGCAGCATCCAAAACAACTTTAGCCGCCGCAATTGTGCAATTTTTTGCACGGGGGTGTGGCGAAAACACCAATCCGTTTCTGGTTTTTAAACAAATCAACGACTTAAAAATCGCAGTTGAAGTTGGATTCGTCGTTGGGACAACCCCTGCCAACACGCCCAATGGAGAAGCCATAATCATGATTCCATTGACTTTGTCAGTCCGAATCAAACCGCAGGTTTTCATATCTTTATATTTGTTGTAAATGTATTCAGATGCAAAATGGTTTTTGATAATCTTATCTTCCAAAACACCCATGCCCGTTTCTTGGATGGCCATATCCGCCAAATCGATACGCATTTTGTTGGCCGCAGTAGCCGCCGCCTTAAAAATAGCCCGAACTTTTTCTTCTGGAAATGTTGCAAATTCGTTTTGTGCCTTATGCACCCGTTTGATTAAATCATCCAAATCTGCCACGGTTGTTACTTTTTTAGTTGTCATTTTTCATTCCTTTTTTGTACTAAATTGCATTTAAAAACAATATAGACCAAACAAAAGCCCCTGTCAAAGTTTTTTTCAAATAAAATTGACAAAGACACAAAAATCACACTAACCCGTTAAATACGATAGTTTTGTATTTTTCTTCATCTGGCGTTTGCGCTTCACACGGCGCATTGCTTGATAAAAACTCCACACACACAATGCAACATCCATAAATGCAGACGGATACGCCTGTATATAGAAATCATGAATCAACCACAACGATAAATTCACAATCAAAGAATATCGCATTTGTTGATCATTTTTTGCCCAATACATGGACCAGGTGTAACCCGAAAAAGCCACAATTGGAAACAGACCATAAATTCCGCGGTTATTCGCATACAAACCAACTACAACACAAACAAGTATCAACAAAATAGTAATTGCTTTTGTCAGGCCTCTATTGTAAGCCAAAACATTCCTGCTGGCGCAAAGCAAACCCGTTGTAAAACTGGAATAACTGAATAAAACCAAACTAGCCAATAAACCAAAGATTGAATCCCAAATTTGCCACCAAATTAGATTTTGTTTGTCTTTTTTGACAACCGACACCGCTATACAAAGCGCGCAACAAAAGGATAAGATATTGCCAACAATCAAATAATGTGGAATCAAATTACCCCCAATACATCACAGCGACAAAGAAACTTCTTGCTTCAGCCCCATCATGTCTTTTTGCGACATTAAATGGTCGGTCAAATCCAGTGTGCGTTTTTTATATGAAAATTTTTTCACCAAGGCAGATTCCTTAAACGCTTTATAATTTGAAATCCGAAAATCTTTACTGACAATACCTTGTTTTTTCATATCCAACAAAGCATCCACAGTATAGCAAATACCCTTATCCAGTTCATTTCGAAACTGTTGATATCTATTCGGATTCTCTATACACCTATTGATCCATTCAAATTGATTCGTAAAGTCCAGGCCAACGGGTTGTTCTGCGGACACAATAGACTTCGTTGCCTTGGCTAAAACTTGCACAACTGGTTGGTATGCTTGAATATCTTTTTCAATTAATCTGTTCCACAAAGGCGCCGTATTTTCTGCAATACGTCTTTT
>JAFPYW010000073.1 GCA_017394405.1 Alphaproteobacteria bacterium | reverse complement strand
TGTTTTATTACGCCGAGCGGCAAGCAGGGCGGCTTCATTGACCAAATTCGCCAAATCGGCACCGGAAAACCCCGGAGTTCCACGCGCCAAAATATCTAAGCGAACATTCGGCGCCAAAGGCACTTTACGCACATGGACCTTCAAAATATCCTCACGTCCCTTCACATCGGGGTTATTCACAACCACCTGACGATCAAAACGCCCAGGACGAAGCAGAGCCGGATCCAACACATCCGGGCGGTTTGTAGCGGCCATTAAAATAATACCGCTGTTTGTCTCAAATCCATCCATTTCCACCAATAATTGGTTCAAGGTTTGTTCGCGCTCATCATTACCACCACCAAGGCCTGCGCCACGATGGCGTCCAACGGCGTCAATTTCGTCCATAAACACGATACATGGACATGTTTTCTTGGCTTGTTCAAACATATCACGCACACGGGACGCACCCACGCCCACGAACATTTCTACAAAGTCTGACCCAGAGATGGAATAAAACGGCACACCCGCTTCACCTGCAATCGCTTTTGCCAACAAGGTTTTACCCGTTCCCGGAGGGCCAACCAACAACACACCCTTTGGAATTTTACCGCCCAAACGTTGGAACTTGGCGGGAGATTTCAAAAATTCCACGATTTCTTGTAATTCCTGTTTGGCCTCTTCAATGCCGGCTACATCCTTAAATGTCACGGAATCTTTTCCGCTTAAAAGCCGGGCCTTTGATTTACCAAAACTCAGGGCTTTCCCATTACTAGCAGCCATTTGCCGCATCATCACAATCCAAAAGAATAAAAAGAATATCATTGGCAACCACGCCAACAACATACTGCCCCATCCTTCACCATCTAAATTGGCCGGCTTGGCGGTAATTTGAACGCCATGCTTTTGTAACAAAGGAACAATACCGGCTTCTTCCGGGACATAAGTTTTGAATTTAGATTTGTCTTTTTGAACACCTTCGATGGCCTGACCTTCTATTTGGACAGATACAACATCATTAGATTCAACTTTTTTGACAAATTCAGAATAAGTCATTTCCGATGTTTTGACATTATTCGTCGGGGCGTAGGTCATTTGAGAAATGCCCAACGCCAAAGCAATCAATATCACCCAAATCAATAATCCTTTACTCCATCCACCTTTTTTCATGCCTTATCCTTTTTCTAAATTCAATTCAATCATAACCACTTTTTCTTTGTTTTTATAGCCCTCTTTTAGAAGTTTTTCAAGTCTTTTTTGCGCCATTTTTGGCATTTCAGCGCTGGAAATAATCCTGTAATCGGCCGGAATCAACGGGAACGTCCGTTGGATTAAATACGGAATACCCGTGATTCTGGGCTTTGGCGCCCCCGCAGACACCACAAAAGATTGATTTGTCCATAAACGCATTTTGCCCCAATTAAACCAAGAGCAAGCCGGCACCTTTTGACGCCCTGGCATATACTTTAATTCTTGGGCTAAAAAGATTGTATTTTTCGTACAAACCCATTGGCAGCCACTCAATGTAGCATGTTGTGGCAACGTATTTGCAATTTTTTCCACGCTGTCCAACGAAATTGACCGATCCATAGGGCTCATCCATTTCAACAACCGCATGAGCGACCGCACACGAATTTCCAATGGTTGCGCCTCAAAAATCCCTTTTTCCAACGACACATAGCCCCAATCATACAAGGCGCATCCGCGTTTCAAAAACTCATCCGTATAAAACTCCAACGCCCGCTGACAACGTTGCAGACGATGCGTTGCCACACAAATCGCCGACATATTTAATCCGTTTTTTTCTAAATCAGGCAACAAATGACGCCACCGAACACGTTCATATATCAAATCGTGATTCATTGGGTCTTCAATCCATTTAATTTTTTGGCTTTTTAACGCTTGAATGATATCGGCCTTTGGCATATTCAACAATGGTCGCACCAACAACATCCCCTCACGCATGCACACGGGATGCATTGCAGTTAGGCCATCCAAGCCGCTGCCACGCGCCAACCGGGATAAAAATGTTTCTGCCTGATCCCCCTGATGATGTGCTAAAAACAATGCTTTTGCTTTGTGTTTTTTACAAAAATTCAACAACAATTCATATCTTTTATCGCGAGCAACCTCTTCCACGCGTGTTTTGGGTTTTTCCCCGCGCCAAGATAAAATCGTATGATCAATTTTATGACGCGTCAATAATTGATGAACCTTTTTGGCTTCTACACTTGATTCCGGACGCAATTTGTGGTCAATTGTCACCGCATACAAAGAGCATTTGTGTTTTTGGGCCCATTGTTTCAATAAAAACGTCAGATATAAACTATCTGCACCC
>JAFPYW010000072.1 GCA_017394405.1 Alphaproteobacteria bacterium | reverse complement strand
CGCTCTGTATTGACCTGTGAAGCCGAAGAAGGTATTTGTGCTAAATGCTACGGACGTGATTTGGCCCGCGGTACGCCTGTGAATTTGGGTGAAGCCGTTGGTACAATTGCAGCTCAGTCCATTGGTGAACCTGGTACACAGTTGACGATGCGTACCTTCCACGTTGGTGGTACAGCGCAACGTGGTGCCGAATCCGCTGTGGATGCCGCTTTTGATGCAACGATCAAATTGACGAATGCCAATATCGTGACGAACAGCAAGGGTGAGATGGTTGTCTTGTCCAGAAACTGTGAGTTGGGCTTGTTGGATAAAAACGGTCGCGAAAAGGCACATCATAAAATCATTTATGGTTCAAAGATCATGGTGAAAGATGGTCAGGAAGTGAAGAAAGGAACCCGTTTGGTTGAATGGGATCCGTACTCCAGCCCGATTATTGCTGATGCGTCTGGTAAAGTTAAATACCAAGATATGGTCGTTGGCAAAACATTGGATGAACGTACCGATTTAGGTACAGGCTTGACCGAAAAAGTGATTATGGAATCCGAAAAAGCCGGATCCGGTAAGCCATTGCGTCCGCACATTACTTTGGTGAATGCCAAGGGTGAAGTGGTGAAAAATGCCAAGAATGCCGACGTTCGCGTGTATTTGCCGAAGGGAGCTATCGTGACAGTTAATGATGGTCAAGAATTGCACGAAGGCGACGTGTTGGCTTTGATTCCACGTGAATCCAAAACAAAAGATATTACGGGTGGTTTGCCACGCGTGAGCGAATTGTTTGAAGCTCGTCGTCCAAAGGATGCTGCTATCATCGCAGAACAAGATGGTCGTGTGGAATTTGGCTCTGACTTCCAAACAAAGCGCAGTATTGCAATCGTGGATGATAATGGTAAGAAACATAATTACCTGATTCCAAAGGGTAAAACCCCAACCGTTTATGAAGGCGATATGGTTCATAAAGGTGATATGATTGTGGAAGGCGATTTGGTGCCTGCCGATATCTTGCGTGTGTTGGGCATTGAGGCCTTGGCTCATTACTTGATCAAGGAAATTCAAGCCGTGTATCGTTTGCAGGGTGTGAAAATCAACGATAAGCACATTGAAGTGATTATTCGCCAAATGATGCGTAAGTTGGAGGTCACAGACGCTGGTGATACAACCTTGTTGCTTGGCGAACAGGTGGATAAAGAAACGCTTTTGAATGAAAACCAAAAGGCAGTGGCCGCTGGTGGTAAGCCTGCCAAAGTGGCACCGGTGTTGTCTGGTATTACAAAGTCCAGCTTGCAGACACCATCGTTCATTTCCGCCGCATCCTTCCAAGAAACGACTCGTGTCTTGACCGAAGCCGCTACGGCTGGTCGTCGCGACCCGTTAAAGGGCTTGAAAGAAAACGTGATCGTTGGCCGGTTGATTCCGGCTGGTACAGGTGCTCAAATCAAACGTTTGCGCGCCGAGGCCGCTATCAAGGATCAAGAGATCTTGGATGCCAGAAACAAAGAAACGGCAAACGCCGCCGAAGCATAAACGCTTTGGAAAACATCAAAACACCTCGCTTTTATGCGGGGTGTTTTTTTATAATGTGTAAGGTAAAAACAAAAACTCCCCAACAAAATGTTGAGGAGTTTTAATGGACTTTTGTTTATTAGAAGTACATGCGCAAACGAGCGCCCACGGACTTGTCATAAACATCAGAACTATGGTTAGCCTTGCCATCCAAGGCATAGGTTCCAAAGATACCGATTGTTGCAAATGGTGTTAAATAATAGGAGGCCTCAGCTTCCGCAGTTATTACACGCATTTCGTTGTTTTCATTATATGTCATACGAAGACCTGTATCCAAAGCCCAAACTTCGCATTTGCCTTGATAGATACCAGCCTTGGCATTATAAATGAATTTATTGCCCAATGGGACATTTCCATCCACACCGGCTTTTTGGAACAACGGAAATTCTACATCACCGGCGATATATGGCAACACGCGTTGGAATTGATAACCGAATTTTGTTCCAACATTGGCGTATTTATATTCACCAGAGTAGTTTTTAAGACGATCCTGACCGTATTTCGCGGACAATTGCCATTTTGTTTTGTCACGCAAAGCGTTCCAAACCAAACCAGCGGACCATTGAATGTTTTCGTTGTCGCGGAAAGACCGTGTTTCACCAGTAGCATCGGCCCAGTTGGATTTCCAACGATCCCATGTGTTGCCGACAGAACCGACAACCGCCCAAGAATCGCTTAAACCGACTTGCACTTCTTCCAAAGCCAAAATGGTGTTGGATTTTGTGTAGTCGTCAGTATTTTTAATGACGTTCCTTCCCATGCTGGCTGTTGTAACGGATCCGACCTGCCCCTTCATCGCCACATAAAATGGATTTGTGACGTCTGCGGCAGCGGCAGAACCGGCAATAGCCAAAATGCTGAACGCTAATAAAGTTTGTTTTAACATGTTTATCCTTTCATTGCAATGACAGGAGTTTTCTCCCTATACGAAAACCATATTACCCCAGGTTTTTATGAAAAGCAAGAAAAAAAACACTCCGATTTTCTCGGAGTGTTCTTTTTAGACGTTGTACTAAATTAGAAGTACATGCGCAAACGAGCGCCCACCATTTTTTCGTGGTTATGTTCGTCGCCGTCAAATTTTTCTTGACGATCCAACAAATAAGAACCATAGACACCCAATGTCACGTTCTTTGTCAGATAGTAAGAAGCTTCGGCATCAGCTGTCAAATCATGGCTATGATCTGCTCTGTCGAAATTCATAGCTAAGCCTGTATCCAAGGCCCATACTTCACATTTACCATGATACACACCAACGCGGCCTGTGTAGTTCCATCTGTTGTCACGACTTGTTTGAGCAACAGGTGTTACAACATTCAAAGACACATATGGCATGAATGTTTTGAATTGGTAACCCAATTTCAAAGCCGTATCAAAGTATTTATATGTACCTTTTGTACGGCCAGGAGCTTCTTGACCATAGACGGAGGATAATTGCACCTTTGCATTGCAGTCCACAATGTTCCAAGCCAATCCGGCATCCCAATCTAAGTCATTGTGATATTTGAAACCACCCTTGGATTTGGACCAGTATTTTTCAATTCCGCCGATAATGGCTAAATTGTTCAAAATACCAAATTGGAGCTGTTCTGATGCCTGTTTGATATATCCACGGTCTGCCCAACCATCGCCTTTGTATGTGGCCTTGGTGAAGCTACCGGATGTGATTGAATTCACATGCAATGACTTCGGCAAGAAGAACGGATTTGTAATATCAGCTGCGGCTGCTGTACCAGCAAAGCCCAACACTGTAAAAGCTAATAAAGTTTGTTTTAACATGTTTATTTTCCTTTCATTTAAATGAATACAAAAGAGTTACTCTTTCATACGAAGGTAAGGGTAGACCATTTTATGTCCCCGTGTCAAGCAAAAAACATAAAAAAGTCTGTTTTTTATAAAAATTAAAAGAATATCTTGACTTTTAATGCGAAATCTGGTACAATTTGCCCATCTTTTCCAAAAGGACTGATTTATAGTCTCCAAGGAGATACCCCGTTCGGCGATGGTTCGCTCACCGGGGCGCAACGCATATGTAAAGGAGTTTGACCGGTGTTTAACGGTTTGGCAGATAGGCTTTCCAAAGTATTTGACCGCTTGACGGGGCGGGGCATTATTACCGAAGCCACAATGGATGAAACGGCTCGGGAAATTAAAATTGCCTTGTTGGAAGCGGATGTGGCGTTGCCCGTTGTGAAAGAGTTTATTGCGCGCGTTAAAGAAAAAGCCGTTGGTGCCGAGGTTATTAAATCCATTCAACCGGCCCAAATGGTTATTAAAATCGTGCATGATGAATTGGTGGCTTTGTTGGGTGAATCCACGCCATTTAATTGGGAATCCAATGCCCGCAACGTTTTGTTGATGGTTGGTTTGCAGGGATCCGGTAAAACAACTTCTTCCGCGAAAATTGCTTTGAAGTTGAAAAAAGAAGGCAAAAAAGTGTTGTTGGCCAGTCTTGATACCTATCGTCCGGCCGCGCAAGAACAACTGGCCGACTTGGGTAAAACATACGAATTGGATGTGTTGCCGATTGTGGCTGGGGAAAAACCACTTGAAATCACAAAACGCGCCTTAAATGAAGCAAAATTAGGCCTATACGATATTTTAATTTTAGATACGGCCGGTCGTTTGCAAATT
>JAFPYW010000071.1 GCA_017394405.1 Alphaproteobacteria bacterium | reverse complement strand
CCCGTTGCGTAAAATGCCCAAGTGGTGCCCAATACTGTAATTTTGATATGAAAACAGGAGCATTACAATCTGTTGGCTGTGCCAAGGGATATCACTGGCCTTGGGTAAAAAAAGGCGGTATGGATACCAAAAGGTGTGTAAAAGAGGGAAAATGTAATCTTAATAATCCTTGCTAGGCCGTTATCAAGTAAAACAAAATCCCCGGGTGAAATACCCGGGGATTTTTTTATCTTTCAATCGGTTTATATTTAATGCGATGGGGTTGGTCGGCATCTATGCCTAAACGACGTTTGCGATCGGCCTCGTATTCCGCATAGTTTCCCTCAAACCAAACGACTTGGCTGTCGCCTTCAAAGGCCAAAATATGGGTGGCCAAGCGATCCAAAAACCAACGGTCGTGGCTGGTAATTACGGCGCAACCTGGGAAGTCCATCAAGGCTTCCTCTAATGCACGCAAGGTATCTACATCCAAATCGTTTGTTGGTTCGTCAAGCAATAACACATTGGCGCCCGATTTTAGCATTTTTGCCATATGCACGCGGTTGCGCTCACCACCGGATAATTGACCAACTTTCTTTTGTTGATCGGCACCCTTAAAGTTAAATTGAGCCACATAGGCGCGGCTTGGTACCTCGCGTTTGCCGAGGAGCAAGGTGTCGTTACCCCCGGAAATTTCTTGCCACACGGTGTTGTTGTCATTCAAGGCATCACGGCTTTGATCCACATAGCCCAGTTTCACGGTTTCACCAATACGGAAAGTGCCTTCATCGGGTTTTTCTTGTCCCGTAATAATGCGCATCAAGGTTGTTTTACCTGCACCATTTGGCCCGATCACACCCACGATACCACCGGCGGGCAGATTGAAACTTAAATTTTCAAATAACAACTTGTCGCCAAAGGCCTTTTTCAAATTTTCGGCTTTCAAGACCAAATCACCCAAACGTGGGCCAGGGGGAATCACAATCTGTGCCACATCCGGCACTTTCTCATTGGATTTTTTCAGCAATTCTTCGTATGCCGTAATACGCGCTTTTGATTTGGCTTGGCGGGCTTTCGGGTTGGCATGCACCCATTCCAATTCTTCTTTCAATGTTTTTTGGCGTTTGTCTTCAGCATTTTGTTCAATTTCTAAACGTTTAGATTTTGCCTCAAGCCAGCTTGTGTAATTGCCTTCATAAGGGATGCCTTCGCCACGATCCATTTCCAAAATCCATCCCGTCACATTGTCCAAGAAATAACGGTCGTGCGTAATCATGACAACTGTGTTTGGAAAGTTTTTTAGGTAAATTTGCAACCAAGCCACAGACTCTGCATCCAAATGGTTTGTGGGTTCGTCTAATAACAACATATCTGGTTTGGAAAGGAGTAGGCGACACAAGGCAACACGGCGTTTTTCACCACCAGATAATTTTGTGACATCCCAATCACCCGGCGGACAGCGCAAAGCATCCATGGCAATTTCCACATTGCGCTCAAATTCCCACCCATTACATGCGTCAATTTTTTCCTGTAATTCGGCTTGTTCGGCCAACAATTTGTCCATATCGGCATCGGGATCAGCAAAGGCATTATTCACTTCTTCCCAACGTTTCATCAGATCGCGGACTTCGCCCACACCATCCATCACATTTTCCATGACAGTTTTGTTGGGATCCAGTTGCGGTTCTTGGGGCAGGTAGCCGACTTTTACACCTTCCGCTGGCCATGCTTCGCCCGTAAAGTTATCATCTAATCCCGCCATGATTTTCATCAGGGTTGATTTACCGGCACCATTTGGTCCAATGACACCAATCTTTGCACCGGGAAAGAAACTGAGCCAAATATGTTTCAAAACTTCCTTACCACCAGGGAAAGTTTTACACAAATCTTTCATAACATAAATATATTGATATGACGCCATAATAAATCCTTTGCCATAAATTGAAAATGTAATCATTATAGAAAAAATGATTGGAAAAGTCAAGAAAATATGCGGTTTGGATGAGTCGATGGTTGAATGAGAAAAGATTTAGTGTTAAAAAAGTATTGACAAATATGCTAAACATAATATAATGGGACTATTGATGGATGCGGCATTCGAAATTTTGAAAGAAGTTTTGTGTTGTTGTTTTATAAACGAAAGGAAAGATAAATGGCTGATAAAAAATTGGTGGAAAAATTGGTAGAGCGAGGGGCACTTTCTGTTGCTTCTTCAGAACCTAAAGGATTTACACGTGAAGAGCAGGCCCAGTTGGATAAGGTGCGGCAAGAATGGGAAAAGAGTTATGAGCGAGTAAAGGAAGATCATGCATTGGATCGGAAAAGGATATGGAAATTTGGGGTAATCACGCAATTGCCGGGTGCTTTCATACTTGCAATGACGGCCTTATCTGTATTAGGTCCAAACCCCGCCTCAGCGGCAGAACGTATGTTTGGTTATGGTATGGGTGGCATGGGGCTCCTTGCACCTGTCGTAATCAATGGAATTAGCTGGATAAAAGATCAACTTGATTGGCATTTCGATTTGAAAAGAGCGTTAAAACACAAAGAACAAGAGATCTTGAAAGCAAGACAAAAAGAAGCCATAGCAAGTTTGCGTGATGTTTTGGAAAAGAAAACAGCTGAAGCCGATAAAGTGCATAACGAACTGATGGAAAAAGTACGATTGAATGCCGAGAAGAAAAAGGCAGAAGCAAGCCAAGCAAAGAAAATTGGATCTCGCAAAAAAACGGTTTCACGAGGTGGTGCTTTGGGTGCCGAGATAAGAAAAAAGAATTCGAGAAAAAGAGTTCAGGTAACTCGGACATAAAAACGGACAATTCTTATTTTCCCGTTGATCCAAATCCGCCGGTGCTGCGGGCTGTGTCGTCGGTGACGGTCCCGCTGACTATTTCAGGGCGGGCAATCGGGCAGACAACCGCTTGGGCGATACGATCACCCGGTTGAATCACAAAATCTTCTGTGCCCAAATTGATCAAAATTGTTTTCAATTCCCCACGATAGCCGTAATCAATGGTGCCGGGGGCATTGACGATAGAAATACCGAACTTGGCGGCTAAACCGGAACGCGGACGCGTTTGAATTTCCCACAAATTTGTGTCGCTTTCAATTTGCATTTTAACGCCATTTGGAACGACAGATTTTTCCCCGGGGTGTAATGTGATCGGCTCGGCAATTGCTGCACGCAAATCAAAACCGGCATCATCCGGGTGGGCATAGGCAAGGCGCGGCCAATCGGCCAAATAAT
Source organism: Alphaproteobacteria bacterium (assembly GCA_017394405.1). GTDB lineage: Bacteria > Pseudomonadota > Alphaproteobacteria > CAAHEQ01 > UBA3637 > UBA3637. Next base: position 4,873 of record JAFPYW010000071.1, on the reverse strand, counting down.
TTTCCAAATATTCAACAATTAAACGCATAGAAACTCCTTTTGTTGAGGTAAGGATAGCGTTTTTTTGCCTTTTTGTCAAGGAAAAGGAGTTTTTATTTGACAATATTGTTTTGGTGTGATAAACTGCGGCTAGTAGCACATAATGAAAGGAATCAAAATGAAGAAAATAATTGTTTTAGTGATGGCGTTGTGTTTGTCATGTAGCGCTATGGCAAAGGGTGCCGCGTGTCCGAAAGCCCAATGGTTAAACGGCAAAAAATGTGCTGCATGCCCAGCAAATGCCACATGTAATGGAAATGTATTCAAATGTAATAAAAACTTTGGACAAGTGGGATTAAAATGCATCCAAACAAATTGTGGCAAGGGTTTGTGGATGAATGGCAGCAAGTGTGCCGCCTGTCCAGCCAATGCAAGTTGTAAAGATGGTAGAACATTCCAATGTAATAAGAACTTTGCCCAAAAGGGAAGTACCTGTATTCCAACAACATGCTCAAAAGGTCAATGGTTAAATGGTAATCAATGTGCGATTTGTCCGGCCAATGCAACATGTAAGGACGGGAAAACGTTTGTTTGTAACAAGAATTATGTACAAAAAGGCAATGGCTGTGTTTATCAAAATGACGTTGCGGCCAATTGTGAAAAATATGGATCACATACCAGTCACGAATGGATCGAAGCCAGACAAAAAGATTGTGTCGATTGTGGTTTAACAGTCGGGTCGGATAGCAGAATCGTTTATTATTGCTATTGCGGTAAAGGATGTGCGGTTGCAAAAGGTCTTTCCTCGGATGTGGGCGGAAAGAATGGTATGAAGGAAAAAATTAAAGGTTGTATCAAGAAAACTGCTAAAAGTAAGACAACGGCCGCCGTCGCCGCTGTGGCTGTTCCGGCGTCTGTCTTAACCGGTGGGGTCAGTGTGATGGCTTCTACCGAGGTCTATAAGTTAAAATTTGCCGAATGTATCACAAAAGATATCGTCAATAAATTAAAAGATAAGTTGAAAAAAGCGATTAAGAAGATCTTCTAAAAGGAACTAAATCCCCGGTGCCATTTGCCGGGGATTTTTTTGTCTGTAAAATAAAAAAATCCTTGCATTATTTGAAAAAAATGGTTATAGTATGCAAACATAAAAAAGGAGTTTAGTATGTTTATTTCGTCCGCGATGGCTCAAACTGCTGCTAATGCCGCAAATGCAGGTTCTTTGTCCAGTATGGCCATTCAATTTTTACTGATTATCGTTATTTGTTATTTTTTGCTCATTCGGCCGCAGCAAAAACGTTATAAAAAGCATGAAGCCGAATTAAATGCTATCGTAAAGGGTGTGCGTGTCAATGTGGGCGGTATCATCGGGAAAGTGGTGAAGGCCGAACCGTTAGAATTGACGGTTGAAATCGCTGATGGCGTGGAAATCAAAGTTTTGCGCCCGTATGTGACACAGGTCTTATTTAATGAAGATGAATTGTTGAAGAAAGGATCAAAATAATGTTCGGATACTCAAAAGTTAAAGTCGCAATTATTTGTGCTGTAATGGCTGTGGGCTTGTTCTTTGCTTTGCCCAACTTTATGCCAAAAGAAATGTATAATCAAGTGCCACGTTCTATGCAATCATGGTGGAAACCAGTGACTTTGGGCTTGGATTTACAGGGTGGATCTTATTTAGTAATGGAAGTGGATACAAATACTTTGATCAATGAAAAATTGGAAAGTTTGGCTGATTTAACTCGGTCGGCTTTGCGTGAAGGAAAAGTGCGTTTTTCCGCGTTAAAGGTGGCTGATGGTGCGATGAGTGTCAAAGTGTTGAACATCGCTCAATTAAACGATGCCCGTGATGTTATTCGCAAGCAAGAAAGTGTTCCTTTGGATATTGAGGCCGATAATGGTACTTTGACGGTGAAATACACAGAAGATGCCTTGAAGACACTGGAAAATCAGGCGGTTCAACAATCTTTGGAAATTGTGCGCAAGCGTATTGATGAGTTGGGCACAAAAGAACCATTGATTCAACAACAAGGCGATAATCGTATCGTGATTCAATTGCCAGGCGTGCAAGATCCGGGTGAAATTAAGGCCTTGATGGGTAAAACCGCCAAAATGACATTCCATTTGGTGGATGAGGAAACAACGCCGCAAATGGCTCAAATGGGCAAGATTTCGGCTGATTCTATGTTGGTCAGCGGGGAAGATACCGGTTATATCGTTTTGAAACGTGCCGTCGTTGTGGGCGGTGAAAGTTTGGATAATGCCAAAGGATCTTATGATGATCGTGGCAATCCGGCCGTTGCCTTCAGTTTCAAAAGTGCCGGTGCCAAAAAGTTTGCCAATGCCACACGTGAAAACGTTGGCCGTCGGTTAGCCATTTTGTTGGACGGAAAGGTGATCAGCGCCCCTGTTATTAATAGCCCGATTACCGGTGGTCAAGGTATTATTACGGGGAGTTTCAGCGTTCAAACCGCCAATGATCTGGCTTTATTGTTGCGTTCCGGTGCATTGCCTGCGCCATTATTGGTGGTGGAAGAACGTGTGGTTGGGGCCGGTTTGGGTGAAGATTCTATTAAAGCGGGAACAACGGCTTGTTGGATTGGTTTGGCCTTGGTCTTTGCCTTTATGATTTTTGTGTATGGTTGGTTTGGTGTTGTCGCCGATTTGGTATTGTTGGTGAACGGTGTGATGTTGTTAGCTCTATTGAGCCTGTTAGGTGCCACATTGACATTACCTGGTTTGGCCGGTATCGCTTTGACGGTGGGTATGGCCGTGGATGCGAACATCATTATCTTTGAACGTATGAAGGAAGAGCAAATGCATGGTATCACGGTTCCTAAGGACATTTTGACCCGTGGCTTTGCCGGTTCATTCAGCGCAATTTTGGATGGTCAATTGACCACATTGTTTGCGGCTTTGTTCTTGTTCTTGTTGGGATCCGGTCCGGTGCGTGGCTTTGGTGTCACTTTGGGGTTTGGTTTGGCCACAACAATGTTTGCTGCAATCTTTGTGTCTAAGTTGATTTTGATGGCTTGGATGGCCGTGAAGCAACCAAAAGAAATCAAATTCTAAGAAAGGAATAGAATATGAGTAAATTATTTAGAAAGCGTGAATATAAAATTGACTTTATGGGACAGGCAAAACTTGCCTACATCTTGTCCGCCATTATGTTATTGGTATCCGTTTTTTCATTTTGTACGCGTGGTTTGAATTATGGTATTGACTTTGTTGGTGGTGTTCAAATTGAAGCCTCCAACGAAGCAGGCATCCAAATGGAAGTGGTGCGCGAAAAATTGTCTTTCTTGAAAGACTTGTCGTTGCAATCCGTTGGGACAGATGGAACAGGAATTTTGATCCAAGCGCAACCGGAGGGTGAAAACCCGAATGCCTTGCTGACAAAAATCAAAGATGCTTTGGGAGCAGGGTATTCCTATAACGATGTTCAAATCGTTGGCCCCAGCATTGGTTCGGAATTAAAATATAAAAGTTTGCTGGCCTCTATCTTGGCATTGTTGGCCATTGCCGTTTATATTTGGTTCAGATTTGAATGGCCCTTTGCCATCGGATGTTTATTGGCCTTGGCACATGATATGATCATTGTTGTGGGTGTTTTCTCGGTGTTCCAAATTGAATTTGATATGGTTGTTGTGGCTGGTTTGCTGTCGTTGGCCGGTTATGATTGTAACGACACAATCGTCAGTTATGACCGTATGCGCGAAAATTTGAAAAAATATCGCAAATCTTCTATTACAGAACTGATCAACCGCAGTACAAATGAAACATTGTCCAGAACGATTTTAACCAGTTTGACAACGTTGTTTGTTGTGTTGGTGTTGTTATTCGTTGGCGGTAACGCGTTGTATGGATTCTCGGTGGTGATGGTGTTGGGTACCATTTTGGGTACATATTCATCCATTTACTTGGCTATGCCGTTGTTGAAATACTTTGATTTGCGTTCTTTGGGAACATCCGAGTCCGCAGAACCAGATTTTAACAAGTAATGTAATCGGATATAGAAAAGGCCCCCAAAAATGGGGGTCTTTTTTGTGTGTCACCGCTTATGATCGAGGACCGTTTGTCTTTCCTTTCGCTGTTTTTAATAAACCAGCAGAACGAAGTCCCTTCATCACAGCCAACATGCTGCGCCCGCCTTTTTTAACCTTGGCGGCATTGCGATTAACGGCCTCTGGCGTCTGTTTGGTTGATGAGCGATAATGCTGAGTACCGGAATAGTTTGTATGGCGTTTTGCAGTGGCGGCTCGTCTTCTGCGTACAGCAGTGCTGGCAGCAGAAGCCATTACAACCTGTCGCATCATTGTCATGGATATTCCTTTCATTAGTTGTTGTTCTGTATAGAAACACTATAATTCAAAAAAATAGACAACGCAACACTTTTTTGAAAAAAAAGAGCCGCCCGAGGCGACTCTTGAAAACCAAATGGTTTTTGCTTGCGATTAACGCTTGCTGAATTGGAAGCGCTTACGAGCTTTGGACAAGCCCGGTTTCTTACGTTCAACAACGCGGCTGTCGCGTGTCAAGAATCCGGCTTTCTTCAAAGCTGTGTGCAATTCCGGTTCAAACAGGTCTAACGCACGGCTGATACCATGACGCAAAGCATAGGCTTGGCCAGACAATCCACCACCAACGGCGGTACAGACCACGTCAAATTGACCTTCGCGGGCTGTGACAACAAATGGTTGGTTGATAATCATTTGCAACACAGGACGAGGGAAGTAATCCTTCAAATCGCGGTCATTGACGGTAATTTTGCCTTTGCCGAGCTTCAAATAAACGCGGGCAATAGCATCTTTTTTCTTACCGACGGCTTGGGAGCGACCAAATTTGTCTTTTTGTGGTTTGCGTGGTTCGGCAGGTTTCACTTCAACCTTTTCTT
>JAFPYW010000070.1 GCA_017394405.1 Alphaproteobacteria bacterium | reverse complement strand
TTTGGTCATAGGCCTTAAATTCGGCTTTACCAGCTTCGGACAAAACTTTTGTAATAGCGGCAGTCAAGGTTGTTTTACCGTGGTCAACGTGACCAATCGTACCGATATTGCAGTGCGGTTTTGTTCTTTGGAATGTTTCTTTTGTCATTTTATACTTTCTTTCATTAACTGATCAGTTAGTAAAATGAGGCTTTTACACCTCGGTTCTTTGATTTTAAGGTGTTATCTCACCTGATAAGCAGACAACTGGAAATTGCCCTTTTATCACTTGGAGCGGGTGATGGGAATCGAACCCACGTATTCAGCTTGGAAGGCTGCTGCACTACCATTGTGCTACACCCGCACCCGACTTTTAACAACACCTTCAAAAAAAGATACTGTTAAAAATGGTGGAAAGGGCTGGATTCGAACCAGCGAACTCAAAAGAGGACAGATTTACAGTCTGTTGGCTTTAACCACTCACCCACCTTTCCACAAGGTGCCCTTCGTTTCTTTCAAAAACAAAGTAGGAATATTATGCCGTTTTTTTGTTGCTTTGTCAAGCGTTTTTTTGTATAATCTTCATCATGAAACAAGTAAGGGCCCTTTTTATCGATTGCGACGGTGTTCTGTATAACAAGGACTGCTGTACTTACCATGATATTGCCGTTGTCGGCTTTGGAAAAACACTGGCTCATTACGATATTTCCGAAGATGAATTTCAAAAAGTACGTACAACCTTGCGTGAACAAAACGTTCGTGGACTATTAAATGCTGCATTGGCGCTTTGTAATTTGCACGACATCCAGTTTAACGATTTTGCCACCCGTATGGTTTCCAACACAGACTATTCTCGTATTTTGGAAGATTGGGATATTTTGCGATTATTAAAATCGTGCGGTGAAGTAATGCCGATTTATATTGTTACCAACAATACCGCTCCGCATTTGGACAAAGTTCTAACCCAATTGCATGGGGGACAACCCTTTGATGACGTTGAAAAACAATTAAATATTCGCCCAATTACCATTGAGAATACGTTGGCCGATGGTGTTTTTCACCCCAAAAAAACAGGAACTCAGATGACAGACCTGTGTAAAAAAATCGGTCAAAAACCTGAAAATGTTTTATTGCTGGATGACACAACAGATGTTTGTTTGGCTGCCTCGGCTCAAGGATTACAAGTAACCTATATTCAATCCACCAACGACACAAAAGCAATTTTAAGGAGGATGCTCTATGAAAAATCAAAACCAGAAAGAATTATTCCTGTACGGAAAACACGTCGTAGCATTGGCCGTTAAAAATCCACGACGTAAAATCAAAGAAATTTATGCCACAAAAGAAACGTTGGCAGAGATGGATTTACCGAAGAATTTACCGACTCGTCCGGCAGATCGTCGTTTGTTAGATTCTTTGGTCGGACAAGGTGCCGTTCATCAAGGCATTGTGGCCAAATGTGATCCATTACCAAATGTGGATTTCAAAGATTTTATTCAACACGTCAAAGATAAAGAAAAATGTTTAATCATTATTTTGGATCAAGTGACGGATCCTCATAATATCGGTGCCATTATGCGTTCTGCGGTGGCTTTTAATGCATCGGCCGTGATTATGCCAGAAGCAGGCGCGCCCAATGAAACAGGCGTGTTGGCAAAATCCGCCAGCGGGGCCACGGAATTGATTCCACTCATTCGTGTGTCGAATTTAGCACACGCCATGGATCTGTTAAAAAAAGCGGAATTTTGGTGTGTGGGCTTAGATGGCTATGCAAAAGATTTTATTACAGGTCACAAATTACCAAAAAAATGTGTGATGATTTTTGGCGCAGAAGATGGAATGCGCCGCCTGACCATGGAAAATTGTGACATGGTGGTCAAATTGCCAATGAATGCAGACATTGAATCTTTGAATGTTTCCAATGCTGCTGCCGTTGCTATGTATGAATGGAACCGGTAATTATCCGCCACAAAGAGCTAACAAAATACCCGCAGCAATAGCGGACCCAATGCTGCCCGCCACATTCGCACCCATCGCGTGCATGAGCAAGTGATTGTTTGGATTTGCTTCTTGCCCCAATTTTTCGCTGACACGTGCCGCCATTGGAATGGCACTCACACCAGCAGATCCAATCAACGGATTGATTTTATTTTTTGTAAATAAGTTCAACAAACGAGCCATCAAGACGCCACTTGCTGTGCCGATACAAAATGCTACCACTCCCAACGCCAACACCACTAATGTTTGCGTACGCAAAAATAAATCTGCCGACAATTTTGACCCAACAGAAAGACCCAACAAAATCGTCACAATATTCATCATTTCATTACTTGCACCCTTGGCCAAACGATCTGCTACACCCGATTCTTTCAATAAATTACCAAACATTAACATACCAATCAATGGGATTGCCAATGGAATAAATAAAGCCGTCAGCACAATCACCATAATCGGGAAAATAACTTTTTCCGTTTTACCGACTTCACGCAACTGTTGCATTTGAATAGTCTGTTGTTTTTTGGGCGTCAAAAGTCGCATAATTGGCGGTTGAATCACCGGCACCAATGCCATATAGGAATAGGCCGCCACCGCTACTGCCCCCAATAATTCGGGGGCTAACTTGCCCGCCAAGAAAATAGAAGTCGGGCCATCCGCACCACCAATAATGGCAATGCTGGCCGCTTGTGGCATGGTCAAAGCAAACTCTGGGAACAAGTGTCCCAATGATAGTGCCCCTAAAAATGTACCAAAAATCGCAAATTGCGCTGCCCCACCCAACAGAGCTGTTTTCGGATTTGCAAGCATAGGGCCAAAGTCAATCATTGCACCAACGCCCATAAAAATAAGCAGCGGGAAAATACCTGTTTCAATACCGGCATAATACATATAATACAAAAGGCCGCCTTCCTCAGTCATTCCTGCCCCCGGGCAATTGGACAAAATACCCCCAATGGCAATCGGGATCAAAAGAAGTGGTTCAAATTGTTTTTTAATGCCTAAATATAACAGCACGAAGCAAATCAACATCATAATGCCCTGCCCTGTTGTTATATGGATCAACCCTAAACTGTCAATAATTGCATCCATGTTTATCCTTTCAACCACTTGCAAATGGTTTTGTAAGTCGGCGTTTTACATTTCGGTCCCATAATGGCCACAGTTGGCGCACCAGCAAACATTTCCTTTGCCACTCGTTTGATATCTGTTAAAGAGACGGATTTATATGCTTTAATTCGTTGCTCCACCGGTAAAAGTTTGAGATATTGTAACGGAAAACACGCCAAATAATCAGCATTGTGCGAAATACTATCTTCCATCAACAACAAACGAGATATAATTTGTTTCTGAGCACGTTTTAATTCCGTTGATGTCACTGTATTTGCAAAAGTCGAGCATTCCTTTATAACGGTCTGTATAACCCCATACAAGTTTTCGGGGCTGACTTGCAAGAAAACACCCGATATGGCCAAATTCTCGTTTACCCACGATAAACGTTCTGTTCTATAGGCCAAACCTTTTCCCCGTACAGAACGATATAACTTTGATGAAAAACCCTTTGCCAAAATCCACTCTATCAATTCAGTGGCAAAAGCATCTTTTGAAAAATATTTTGGCGACTCAAACCCCACAAACAACCACTCTTGATTTTGCTTACACACAGCATGTTTCAAACCACCTTTATAAATTTCTTTTGTCAAACTGGCCTTCCCCTTCGGTGCCCATTTTGTGAATTTCTTTTCACACAATTTAACAAATCTTTGATGGGAAATTCCGCCTTGCGCAGCAATGACCATTAAATTATTTGCAAAAATCTTTTTCCAATGATTTTTGACCCGCTCTACAGTAAACGCCTTAACATTTTCTTTGGTTCCCGCGGAAGAATAAGATATATTTGCTTTCGGATATGCCGTCTTCAACCATAACTCCCCAAATTTGCGATTCGGATTATCCAACACCATATCAATTTCACGTAACACGACCTGCTTTTCAGTATCAAATTTACCTGGATCAAAAATACTTTCTTGCAGTATCTCTGACCATATATCCAACGCTGCTTCCGCAGACTCCTTCAAAACACGAATAGGATAGTAATTATAATATGATCCCGTCAAACCATCTTTGATGGCCCCCATATCCGCCAAAGTAGACTCTATTTCACTGGCGATTTTCTTTCGCGTTCCCATAAAAAGCATGTGTTCCATTACGTGGGTAATTCCTTTTTCGGCCGCTGTTTCATGACTCGCACCATAATGACATGACACGCAAATACTAACGGCACGAGCATCCTTACGTTCGTCCGTTATAACCCGTATGCCGTTTTTAAGTGTGGTACATTTAATCGTCATTTACACCTCCGCGACTTTGTCACCTGTCTTGATGTTATCACCCTTTTTAACAAACAAGTGTTTAATCGTGCCATTTGCCGTGGCCTTAATCGGCGTTTCCATTTTCATCACTTCCACCACAACCAACGTATCCCCTGCTTTCACGGCTTGTCCTTCGGCCGCCAAAACTTGTGTCACCATACCCGGCATAGGCGCAACAATCACACCTCCAGTCGCCGCAGGAGTTACCGCTTGAGTTTTGGGCGTTTCAACTTTTTCTTCGCCAATCGTGTATTCTTTGCCATTCACAATCGCTTTGTTGCCATCAAATTTTACGTCAAACTTTTCGCCATTGATTGTGATGAGGGATTCATCCGATTTCGATGCAGTTTTCACCTCATTCAAACGCACAGCCACTTTACCCTTCCCCTGCAAAAAATCAATTCCTTTTTGACCGCACGCCGCCGCAATAAAGATATTTTCATTGGTGGTCGGCAATTTGGCCTCTTTTAACTGTTGCATATAATGTGCTTTGGCCTTATTCGGATTTTTATCATTGATGGTCAACACCGTTTCCGTTGTCGGCTTCAAGCCCAATTGTTCCGCCGCAATTTTTACCACTTTCGGGTCAGGCGGAACAGGTGTTTTTCCAAAATAACCAAGCACCATTTTGCCATAGCCCTCAGCCATCTTTTTCCACTTGCCATACAAGACATTGTTGAACGCCTGTTGGAAATAAAATTGACTGACAGGTGTTACAGAAGTGCCAAAACCACCTTTTTGCACAACCTCCTGCATTGCATCGATGATATCGTTGTATTTATCCATAATGTTGTTATCACGCAACATTTGCGTATTGGCGGTTAACGCTCCACCCGGCATCGGTGAAAATGGAATTCTGGGTTCCACATGCAACGCTTCTGGCGGTAAATAATATTTGCTTAAAACAGCCTTCAAATCCTCTTCAACGCGCAAGACTTTTGCTATATCGCAATTAAGCTCATAGGGCTTGCCACGCAACGCATGCCACATAGAAACCACATCTGGCTGGCAAGTACCACCCGACACAGGCGCCAAAGACAAATCAACTGTATCTGCACCCGCTTCAATTGCCGCCAAATAACAAACAAGGCCAGTTCCCGCCGTTTCGTGCGAGTGATAAGTAATCGGACATCTGGGCCCCACGATCTTGCGCGCGGCCTTAATCGTTTCATAAACTGTTTGTGGTGTTCCTGTCCCGCTGGCATCCTTAAAAGCCAACGAATCAAATGGGATTTTTGCCTTGATAAAGGCCTTCAACCTGTTTGCATAAAATTCGGCCGTATGTGCCCCACTTAAGGCCGGCGGCAAACTCATCATCGCAATCGCCAATTGATGTTTCATACCGGCTTTTTTGATACATTCAGCACTATATTTCAAATTGTTGGGATCATTCAGCGCATCAAAGTTGCGCACCGTTGTGACACCATGTTTTCTGAATAAATCAGCATGCAATTTAATCAAGTCAGAACTCATGGAATCCAAGGCTACCACATTGACACCACGGGCCAAAGTTTGTAAATTTGCCTTGGGCCCAGCCGCCTTGCGGAACGCATCCATCACATCAAACGCATTTTCATTTAAGTAAAAGAAAGCAGATTGGAAGGCGGCTCCACCACCCGATTCCAAATAGGTCAAGCCCGCTTTCACTGCCTCGGACACAACGGGCAAATAATCTTTGCTTTGCACCCGCATCCCAAACACGGATTGAAACCCATCACGAAAAGCCGTGCACATTACTTTGATTTTTTTTGATTTCATTTTCCTCTCCTTGCGCAAGCAATGGCCACCGCAACCTTATCCAAACCTTCATCTTCTTTTGTGGCAAAAGATAAAACTTTCATGGCGCCGATCAACAGCACCAAAAAGCCAAAAACACCCCCCATTCCGGCGATTGTGATAAATAATGCCTGCTCCATAATTTCCCCCTTTATGAAGATTTTAAGCCGCGTTTTATAAAAAGTCAAATTATTTTATCAAGCAAAATGCCGTCAAAACAATTAAAAAGAAAAAGTTAAAGGCAAAAAATGTTTTCAAATAACTTTTTGTTTTTTGCGGATAGCGTTTTGTATATTCTCTGAATGTAATCAAACTGGCCAAAGAAGCAACCAAGGTACCAACACCGCCGATATTCACACCCACCAGTAAATCGGGATAATTTTGGGTGAATCTCGACAACAAAATGGCCGACGGCACATTGCTGATAAATTGACAAGAAATCACACTGACCAATAAAACGCTATACGATAAGATATGATCAAAGAAGGCATGAATACTCTCCATTTGCGACACATTTCCCGCAAAAATGAAGAAGCAAAAAAATGTTCCTAATAAAGGATAGTCTAATTTCTTTAGGGCCTTTTTATCCATCATCCAAAGGGCTGCCGCGATCACAATAATACCGAACAAATAGGGCACAATTCTAAACACGATCGCAATCGCAAAGGCAAACAACATCAAATAAATCGTTGTCCGAATTGGGGGCAGTTTAATTCTTCTTTTAGGCAAAATCAGTTTTTCTTTTTTAACAAACAACCAGCAACAAACAAAAATCAAACTGACCGCCAAAGCAAATGGTGCAAACATAATCTGCACAAACTCAACATTCGGAATGTTAAAATATGAATATAAAAACAGGTTTTGCGGGTTGCCAAAAGGGGTCAGCATACCGCCCAAATTTGCAGCAACGTTTTGCATCACAAACGCAAAAGCCATATATTTTTCTTTTTTGGTGGAAGACAAAACAACAAAACCCAAGGGCAAAAAAGTAATCAATGCCATGTCATTGGCAATCAGCATGGATCCAATAAATGTGATACACACCAATGTGACGACGGCCGTCCGCGTGTCTCCGGTTTTGGCAATAATCCACCTGGCAATACTTTTAAAAAACCGAATATTTCTGAGCGCGCCAATAACCGCCAATGTACCGAACAAACATCCAATGGTTCGACCATCCACATAGGTCATATATTTTTCATTTGGCGGAACAAAAAAACAACTCAATAGGGCCGCAAAAAATGCAACAACAAATACTATATTCTTTTTGGCAAATGTTCGTATTTTCATGCACACTATGTTATTTGATTTTTTTACTAAAAACAATCTCTTTTTATAAATTTGCATTTTCTTGACAAATTTCAGATGATGTGGTACAATATTTTCGTTCAATAATCAGGAGGGAAACATGGCAAAAAAATTTTTACCACATATGCGTTCAGGATTACGTGCTTTATTGGCATCTGCCTCTGTCGCTTTTGGCGGATTTAAGGTGGCTGCTGCCGCAACACAGCCGGATGCACCAGAACAGGATACTGCTTCCCTTCAACAAACTCTTATCCCGCAAAACAGTGCTATGCAGGCGGGTCGTGATTTTTTCCAACTCGCCTATCCGTTGTTAAAACGGAATGAAGGTCTTCGTTTAGATGCTTATTTGGATAGCGTTCATAAAGTAACAATCGGCATCGGTTGTAACATCCAAGACGCTCCCGAAGTCGCGAAAGAAATGGTGCGCAAAGGCGAAATTACTTTCTATCACAAAAAGCGTAAAATGACCTCCGCCCAGTTTGATGCTTTCATTAAAACCATCAAAACAAAAACAAAGGCCCAGTTGGCAGAATATACGATGAACGAAGCCGATGCAATTAAATTATCTCGCGAAACTTTTGCTGCGATGTATCAACGTGTCACAGAACGATTTGCCAAACCAGACGGCAAATTGCCTGGTATAGATTTTGAACAATTGCCAGTTTTTCTGAAAATTGCCGTCATGGATACAATCTATAATGTTGGGGAAACTCGTTTCTTCAATACCTTTCCAAAATGCAACAAAGCGTTACGCGAAGGTAATTATTCCATGGCATTTGTTCAATTACGCCTGAGCAATGCACCAGCATCACGCGCTTTCCGCAAAGATGCTTTGGCTGTGTGCTATGCCGTGCAGATGATGTACCAAAAGGATTGTGAAAAATATGGCACACAAAACGTACATCCACACGACAGCATTTTCTATCTGTCCGGTTTTTTGCGTTCTTTATCTGAAAAAGATACCTATAAACCCAAGGCAGGGAAAAACAAAGGAAAACAAGTTATCAATGCTTGGGAACGGGCACGTTTCTTTGATGATGTGGCTGACGTATGGGCAACCATTTTATATCCGCAAGATTCTCACTTGCAACACACCTTGCGCATTCAAGAATTAAAAGATACTTGGAACAGCATGGAACGGATTCACAATCGTGTGGCGGCCGAACGTAAGGCAAAGGAAACATCTTGTTCTGTCAGACCTAAACGCGGTCAAGGTTTGTCAAAATAACCTCTTGCTTTTCTTTTCTTTTTGTTTTATATTCCCCTAGTAGAAGGGGGATGTGAAATGACACAAAAATTACCGACAAGAAATAAAAAAGTTTTAGATTGGGTGAAAGAAATGGCTGTTTTATGCCAACCGGACGACATTTATTGGTGTGATGGTACAGCTCAAGAATACACTCGTTTATGTAATGAATTGGTGAAAAGGGGCACCTTCATTAAATTAAATCCAAAGAAGCGTCCAAATTCATTTTTAGCGCGCTCCAATCCAAAAGATGTGGCTCGCGTAGAAGCAAGAACTTTTATTTGTTGTAAAAAGGAAATTGATGCTGGTCCCACAAACCATTGGGCCGATCCCAAAAAGATGAAAGCGACTTTGAAAAAGTTGATGAAAGGTTGCATGAAAGGGCGCACGATGTATGTGATTCCTTTTTCAATGGGCCCACTAGGCAGTCATATTGCCAAAATCGGTATTGAAATTACCGACAGCGCTTATGTGGTAGCCAATATGCGCATTATGACTCGGATGGGCGCAAAGGTATGGCCAGTACTTGGCAATCAAGATTTTGTGCGGTGTTTTCACTCGGTCGGCGCTCCTTTGAAAAAAGGTCAGAAGGATGTGGCTTGGCCATGCAATCCGGACAATACCTATATCACGCATTTCCCCGAAACGCGCGAAATTATTTCGTTTGGCTCTGGTTATGGTGGCAACGCTTTATTGGGTAAAAAATGCTTGGCTTTACGCATTGCCTCCACAATGGCACGTGATGAAGGATGGTTTTCCGAACACATGCTGATTGCCGGCTTTGAAAACAAAAAAGAAAAGATGAAAGCCTATGTAGCCGCCGCATTCCCATCCGCTTGCGGTAAAACAAATATGGCAATGCTGATTCCGCCCAAATCTATGCCTGATTGGAAAGTCACAACCGTGGGTGATGACATTGCCTGGATTAAGCCAGATAAAAATGGTGTATTGCACGCTATCAACCCAGAAGCGGGCTTCTTTGGCGTAGCCCCTGGCACAAATCCAGAAACAAACAAAAATGCGATTGAATCTTGTCATGCCAATACGATCTTTACCAATGTGGCTTTAACGGACGATGGTGATGTGTGGTGGGAAGGCTTAACAAAAGTGCCACCGAAACACTTGATTGACTGGCAAGGAAATGATTGGACTCCAAAGTCCACAACACCAGCCGCTCACCCGAATTCACGCTTTACAGCACCAGCCAAACAATGCCCCTGCATTGACAAAGATTGGGAAAATCCTGCCGGTGTGCCGATCAGCGCCTTCGTATTTGGTGGGCGTTTGGCAACGAATACACCGCTTGTGTATCAAGCATTTAACTGGCAACATGGTGTGTATCTAGCCAGCACAATGGGTTCCGAAAAAACCGCCGCGGCCGAAGGCAAGATGGGCGAAATCCGCCGTGATCCATTCGCCATGTTACCATTCTGTGGCTATAACATGGGCGATTATTGGAAACATTGGCTTGATATGTTTGGCAAAATTAAACAACATCCACTGTTCTTCCGTGTGAACTGGTTCCGCAAAGACAAAAAAGGCAAGTTTATGTGGCCGGGGTTTGGCGACAATATGCGCGTCGTTGAATGGATTGTCCG
This sequence comes from Alphaproteobacteria bacterium, assembly GCA_017394405.1. GTDB lineage: Bacteria > Pseudomonadota > Alphaproteobacteria > CAAHEQ01 > UBA3637 > UBA3637. The sequence continues at coordinate 21,172 of JAFPYW010000070.1, read as the reverse complement.
CCGCGCTTACAATAAAGTCGGCGCAAAAGAAACAGTGCTTGGTTGGATGCCAAATTATAAAGATATGACATGGCGCGGTCTTAAAATGACAGAAAAACAATTTGACGATTTAATGAGTGTTGATAAAAATTTGGCCATGCGCGATATCAATGCACAAGGTGCCTATTTTGAACAATTCTTAAAAGGAAATCGTTTGCCGCCAGATATTGATGCAGAATTGGTTTTGGCCGCTATGCGTATAGAAAGATAAATGCAACTAAAAATATAGCCCCGTTCATCACGGGGCTTTTTTTATTTACCATACGTTCCTCGACGTTTGGTAATAATTTGACGAGCAATCTTTTTGTGCTTAATTCGTGCTTTTCCCCAACGATCTTCTTTGCTCGGTCCTTTTGGAATAAAGCCTGCATATTCATCGTCATCATCTTCTGCGTCCAAGCGTGCACTCAAACGTTTTTGTTGTTGAGCTAACCTTAATCGCGCCCGCTTTTCTTCTTCATTTTTTTGACGAATGATTTCCTTTTCATCCTGACGTTTCGCCAATTCATTAAAGTCAATATCGACATCCAAAAGCTCTCCGACTTCTTTTGTCAAACGAACCGACAATTTTCTAGATTCCCCGCTCAAAACAATTAAAGAAACTTGTAACCCGGCCAATTTTGCCTCCTCAACAGAATGCACAAAATCACTATCGCCCGATAATAAAAACACACGCTTCACATTTGGATTTAATCTGGCCAACGCTAAATCATAGGCCACTCGATCATCCACATCACATTGACGGATATTTGGGAAAAAATCCTCCCGCATACGCATTCCGACCGGCGCACGCCATTTTTCTCGTTTCAGCAAAAGCGGGAAAAGTTTGCTTTCCCGTATTTTACCCAAACTTAACTCCAAATTCGGAATGGGGAAATTCTTTTTTTCCAATTGAAATTCTATCGGACTTTCCTCTAAAGACAAAGGCGTTCCTTTATATTTGTCTGCAAGAGATTTGGCATGATAAAAAATGGTCTTGGTTGGTGTTTCTGGCAAACCTTTTTGAACTTGTTCCAATATTTTTTGAACGTTTTGCAAACTCATCCGCAGTCCATGGTCAAATAAATACTGACGCACATATCCCATGTCCAACATTAAAAATACATCTTTGTCGTCTTCATCCATAAGTTCGCGCAACAATTCCAAACAATGGTTCAATGTTTCATTTTTAGCCCAAGGCTCACGCAACGCCACCGAAACCTCGGTCAACGTATTTTTATTTACAATTGTTGGTTCTTTGCTTTGTGAAACTTCCACAATATAAGGTCTTTTGCGATCTAATAATACCTGATTTACAGGCATATCCAATCCATTTGTCGTTTCCAATGCGTATGCCATATCTTCTTCATCACCATACACAAATAAACGTTCATCCCGATGAGCAACGGCCTTTTCAGCCATCATATTCACCAATTGTGTCAATAATCCTTTGGGTTGTTCATTGAAATAAAAATCGTCATCTGTTAAAACTTTTTTATCGCGACTTTCCGGCTTAATGGCCCATGGCATCTCATAAGGATAGTACATCCGGCTCCAAAATGTTTTCAACTCCGCGTCAGGGAATTTGGCATAGTTCAAAGCCAATTTAATGTTTGGATCTTCGTATGGTTCGCCCGAAATTGGTTTTTTAATATTATCCGCGGGACGCACACCAAAATAATTGACACGAACATCTGTATTTGGAAAATTTTCTTTGATTTTTTGTACCATGTGGTGCAGATATTGCAACACGATTTGAGCCGTATGTTGTTCACCGGATCTCAAAATATGTTGTTTTAAAATTTCGCCATCTACCAATAGACTGACTTTTGATTGTTCTGACATATTTTATTCCTTATTGATTCATCTTATCAAAGAAATCATCATTTGTTTTGGTGGCTTTTAATTTTTCAATCAAAAATTCCATAGCATCAGTCACGCCCATTGGCATCAATACACGACGCAACATCCACATTTTCGGCAAACGATCTTTACCCACCAACAATTCTTCCTTACGTGTACCCGATTTTGTGATATCAATGGCTGGGAAAATACGCTTGTCAGAAACCTTGCGGTCCAAGATAATTTCGCTGTTGCCTGTTCCTTTGAACTCTTCAAAAATCACTTCATCCATACGCGAACCAGTATCAATCAAAGCCGTACCAAAGATAGTCAAAGAACCACCTTCTTCAATATTTCTGGCCGCACCAAAGAAACGTTTTGGACGCTGCAACGCATTGGCATCCACACCACCGGTTAAAACTTTACCGCTGGATGGCACAACTGTATTATAAGCGCGTGCCAAACGCGTAATAGAATCCAACAAAATAATCACATCTTTTTTGTGTTCCACCAAACGTTTTGCTTTTTCAATCACCATTTCAGCCACCTGCACATGACGTGTTGCGGGCTCATCAAATGTGGAAGAAATCACTTCACCCTTCACAGAACGCACCATATCCGTCACTTCCTCCGGACGCTCATCAATTAACAAAACAATCAAATGCGCTTCCGGATAATTAGCGGAAATGGCATGTGCAATATTTTGCAACATCACCGTTTTCCCGGTTCTTGGCGGAGCCACCACCAAAGAACGTTGACCAAATCCTTGTGGACAAATAAGGTCTATAATACGAGCTGTTAAATCTTTATCATCCTCTTTTCCTGTTGGCTCATGTTCCATTTTGATATTTTGTTCCGGATAAAGCGGTGTCAAATCGTCAAAGTTGATACGATATTTTAATTCTTCTGGCTTAACAAAATTCACGGTATTGATTTTTTCCAAAGCAAAATAGCGTTCATTATTTTTCGGCGGCACAATTTCACCAGAAATCGTATCACCCGTACGCAATCCCCAACGCTTGATGTGAGCAGGTGCCACATAAATATCGTCAGGTCCCGCCAAATAATTCGCTTCTGGAGAACGCAAGAAACCAAAACCATCTTGCATCACTTCCAACACACCTTCACCATAAAGAGTATTGTTTTCTGTTTCTGTGAGTTTTTTCAAAATAGCATACATTAAATCTTGCGTGCGCAAACTGGCCGCATTTTCAACGTTTAATTCTTCAGCATAACGTAATAATTCTGCCGGAGATTTTTGTTTCAAATCTTGTAATTGCATATTCGTCCTTTGGAAAAATGTATAAGAATGTGATCGACCGACCACGCTCTATATTATAACACAAACTTTTTATTTGTCAAGAAGGTTTTTATTGGCAACTTGTTTTTGTTTGTTTCAAATGTGTTGCAAAAACAACCACTTGTTTGGCCTCTTCTTGGGACAAATTAAATAATCTTCCCACAAGGGCTAATTTGCGTAATTCACTCTGTTTTTCATCGGTCGTCTCGATTCCCGACATCACTGAATCAACAATTCTTTTTTCTTCACGCGACATATAAGAGCGATTCAAATCAAACACCATTTGATCGCTGGGCATTTCTTTTCCGTCCAAAATCAAAGATGCTTGGCATTTTTTAATAACGCTTTGACCTTTTATAATAAAACCGTTAAAAAAATTGCGGTGATTTCTGATGGAATCGCCAAATTCCAATCCGTCCGATGGCAAGCCGACCAATCGACGATGCTTTTTCCCAATTTGTCCATAAACAACCGTTGCTTCACCCTTTTTGTCCCAAGTAACATTCACGTCATAGCCACCGCTTGTACAAATACGGGCTCCCTCTAATCTTCCTTTATCATTCCATTTGCGACTAATTTCAATCATATTGTTCTCCTTAGCGCGCTTTAGCTTTCTTTTGTTGATTCAAAACCTTTTCGGCCCGAGCGCGAATAGTCGCCAATTTTTGAATATCATCAATTTTTTTCACGGCCGCAATGATTGCTAAACGTTGCATAATCAAATCTTTTTGCGGACCCAGTTTTTTATCATACGGATTCAGCATTCTTTTACGTCTTTTTATTGAAGCTTCATCAATGATAACGCCATCCATTTTAACAACGGCTTCATCATGGGCTTCTAATTTTGCCAAACGACCTTCTTTGCTCACATAAACACGAACGCCCGTGTGATGCATTGCGTCGTCAGAAATATCCACACAACGCCCTTGCATCGCTTCTCTACTCCAAACCGTACAGGCGCCGTTTTTGTCAAACAGCAACACCTTCCGCACTTCACCTTTGCGGCTGGGATTACATTCTACTTGTAATTTTTGCCCTTCATCAGTTCTGACAACCATTCCCCAAAACCGGCTGCGTTCATCAAATTCTCTTTCGATCTCAATCATGCATGCTCCTTTTATAAAAAAACGGCGTTTATTGTACTTTATTTTTCAAAATTTGTCAAGTTATTTTGCATTTGTCGGCTGGTTTTACTTGACATTTGGCCATATTTTAAGTACATTGTAATTAAGCAAGGAGGCTTTATGTATCCAGGTATTCCTTTTCCGGAAATCAACCCCGTGTTATTTCAATGGGGATGGTTTGCTGTGCGTTGGTATTCTTTGGCTTACATTTTTGGTATTTTAGGTGCGTGGTGGATGGCAAGAAAAATGTCCGAAAAATCACAGAGCACTTTCACCGTTTTGAAAATCGATGACTTTTTAATTTGGGCCACTTTGGGTATTATTTTCGGAGGCCGCATTGGTTATTGTTTGTTCTATAATTTACGATATTATTTAGAATTTCCCGCACAAATTTTGGCCGTGTGGCAAGGTGGCATGTCTTTCCATGGCGGATTGTTGGGCGTTATGGTTGCTACTATTTTATTTGCACTCAAAAAACGAATTTCAATGCTGTCCATGGGCGATATCTTAGTTTGTGTTGCCCCCATCGGTTTATTCCTTGGACGATTAGCCAATTTCATCAATGGTGAATTGTTCGGGCGCGTGACACACGCGGTTCCTTGGGCCATGATTTTCCCAGAGGGCGGTCCAGACCCCCGACATCCCAGCCAGTTATATGAAGCAGGCGTGGAAGGTATTTTATTATTCGTTATCTTAAATACCCTTTGGTGGTTTGTTCCAGCCATCCGGAACCGGCGTGGTGTTTTGAGCGGGCTCTTTTTCATCCTATATGGCATTGGACGTTTTTTGCTGGAATACACTCGCGAACCAGATGCACATCTGGGTTTGATTTGGGGTGGCTTCAGTATGGGACAAATTTTATGCGCACCGATGGTGGCACTTGGCATTTTGCTTATTTTAATTTCTCGTAAAAATCCGATTTATCATCAGGAGCAATAATGGCGCAAAGACACTCATGGCTTCAAAATATAGGACGCGCTTGCAAAAAGCGTTTGGTTGTGCCTATCTTGCGTTCCCCACACCCAGCAGAATATTCTGCACGAGGTGTCGCCATTGGCACCATGTGGGCCATGACTCCTTTGGTTGGCATTCAGATGTGGCTTGTTTCTATGACATGGATTTTTTACAAAAAAGTATTAAAAAAATCATTTTCTTTGCCACTAGGGCTGGCCTTTACATGGATTTCCAATGTCTTTACTTTGGTGCCAATTTACTATGTTTTTTATGTAACAGGACAAATGATGATGGGACATTGGGATTCCATCAGTGGATATAGTCACTTAAAAGACATCATTCATCAAACATTTTTATTTGATTTATCCTTTTGGGAAGAATGGGCGTTGTTTTTCAAATTATTATTGAAAGATTGGGGTATTGCTATGGTGGTTGGTTGTTTGCCATGGATGATTATCGGCTATTGGTTGGGGACGCATCTGACAATGCAAATCCTAAAAGATTATGCTATTTTGCGGGAAAAACGGCGATTGGCAAAGTTACAAAAGCATTTAGAGGAATTACATCAATGATTTCTGTTTTTCAACAATTTCCTTTTGTTCAAGCGGGATTTTGCAACGCCAAAGAAAGTGCCAAATTACAGCATCCTATTTTGATGAAACAGGTTCATAGTGCAGACGTGTTGGTATTGACCGAAGTGCCATCGGAACCACCCAAATGTGATGCATTAGCCACCAAAACACCCTCGTTAAGATTGACCGTTAAGACCGCCGATTGCACGCCAGTTTTGTTTTTAGATCCCGTGGCAAAAGTAATTGCCGCCACACACGCCGGATGGAAAGGAGCCTTTCAGGGGGTATTAGAAACCACCGTTTTAGCCATGTTAAAGATGGGGGCTTCTTTGAACAACATACATGCCGCGATTGGCCCGCATTTGACACAAAAAAGTTTTCAAGTTCAGGAAGATATGCAAACCTTGTTTTCACCTAACGAACAACAATTTTTTCACGAAACACCAAATGGCACATTTTTTGATTTCACCGGTTATGTGCGTCATCGTCTGGATCGGATTGGAATAAATAATGTCGAGCTATTTGATTTAGACACCTATACAAATCCGGAATATAACAGTTATCGCCGCGACAAGGAAAATCCCGCCAGACAATATAGTTTTATTGAATTAACAAAAGGAGTGTAATATGTACGATAATATTGAATTTATCATTGCTGCCGCTGGAGAATGCACCCGCAATTTTCCTCATTCCAAGGCCATTGCTCATAAATCATTGTTGCCGATGGGTGATATGCGCATCATTGATTACACCTTGCAAGATATTGTTCGGATAGGCGGGCGTCATATTACCTTTGTGTGTTCCAATCAAGCGGTTATTGACGACTTCAAACGCGCTTTGGCCACAGATACCGCCACTGAACAAAAGTTACGTAAAAAAGGTAAAAATGATATTGCAGATGTGTTAAAAAACACTTTTTTGCCAGACGATATTGATTTGAAATTTGTGATTCAAGACGAGCCATTGGGCACGGGCGATGTCATATATTCGGCACAAAAAACCATTCAAAATCGCCATGCCGTTTTGATTTTTCCGGACGATTTGATTATTTCAAAAGATCCCAAATGTCCCTATATGAAAAAATTATTAGATGCCTTTTTCGTCAACCCAAAAGTTACTTTAATGACCGGCATTATTAAAGAGGATGTCAGCAATAATGCTATCTTGGTCAACAATCGCGTCGTGGAAAAGCCAAAGAAAGCCACCAGTCATGTTGCGGGTTATTCCCCCGTTGTCCTGCCATCAGAGGTTGTTAAATTCTTAATTGGACAAGCAGACATTAAAATTAAAGAAGCTAAACAGCAACATAAAGAGTGGTTGTATATGGATTCTTTAAATGACTTTTTGGATCAAGGTGGCGAAACCGCCGGTTTTGGTGTAGAAATGTTCTTAAAACCTGATGAAGATCAAATGTTGGATACAGGCAATTTGGCTTTATACGAACAATGCCAATTGGAAATGTTATTGAAACATTCTGTTTATAAAGATGAAAACAAAGCGTTCATCAAACAATTATTGAACAATAAATAACCTTCATCGCGAGGTGCATTTCAGTCTGTTTCCATTGCCCTCTACACATTCATCTTCCACATAAGCAGCGGCTCCGACAGCAACTCCAGCGGATGATTCTACCTTACACGTCACGTGTCTATACTGCCGACCATTGGCACTATCCCGCAATCTATTACACGCTAAATAACTGAGCCCACCATATATGATAACAAACTGTTCACACCCATTGCCTCCGCAACTACTCCTTCCAACGCTAAGACTAGCTCCACCCAGGGCAGGACGTAGTTTTTCCGAACTATAACATTCTGTTATATCATTTCTGCATACCAATGTTTCTAAATCTTCATCAGCATCATTCGCACCACCATAACTGCGGCTCCATGAATACAATTCAACAATACCTTCGGAAATTTCTTCTATTTGATTATACGCTGCATTAATTTGGTACATTTCAACACCGAAACTAATTCCAGCAATGGCCCCATACATAATCACCCCCATGATGGCCAAAACCCCCAACATTTCCAACATGGTCCGACCGGATTCATTTACATTATTTGTCATTTTAATCTCCTTTATTTTTCTTATACTCTGAAAAACGAAAACTTGCAAGTACTTTTTCCCAAAAACACGAGCCCCCACTTGAGTCTTATGGAAAACCTATTCAGACGTGCATTCCACCACGTTTGCATGATTTGATTGGCATCCGGCATTACCATTAGCCACGCAAGCCACATACTTATATCTTGTCCCGTCATTATCTAGCAATTTAGTGCAAGCCAAAAAACTAATTTGACTATACCTGATTTGAAATTTAAAGCACTGGCCCGCGTTATTACAGTTAGCCCCTCTAACTTCCACTCTTGCCCCCCCCAAGGAGGCGGTAATAGCATTTGTTGTTGAGTCGCAATCCGTGATATCATTTCTACAAATTTCCGTGGTCATATCTGGAGAATACCAACGGCGCCATGAATATAACTCAAATGCCCCTTCGGAAATTTCTTCTATTTGATGATAAGCTGCGTTGATTTGATACATTTCAACACCGAACCCGATTCCGGCGATGGCTCCATACATGATCACACCCATGATGGCTAAGACCCCCAACATTTCCAACATGGTCCGACCGAGTTCATTCACCGTATGCTTCATTTCAATCTCCTTTATTCCCTTTATACCCCGAAAAAGAAAAACTTGCAAGCATCATTTCCAACCCTTTTTGGGCAATCAAGTTTCGCTGGCGTTTGGAAAAAGAAATATCTAATAAATTTTTATTCAAAACACCATATTTTTTCATCATATTTAGGGTTGTCTTGGCGCGCGGCCCTGTCACAATTTTGAACAATTCATCCCGGCGCCGATCAACCGACAATGTTGGTATTTGAGGAATAATTTTGGGTAACGCTTTCACGATATCTGTATCTATTTTTTTGGCCCTTGTCTTTGCCCAAAAACGGAAATAACGAAGCAACCGCAAATAATCCTCCTGCATCCGTTTAAGTGCGGGACCAATAAACCGCAATCGGTTGGCGTTCAAATCGGAAATACCCCCCACATAATCATAAATTTTACCTTTGACATCTGCATACAACGCATTGATTGTAAAATCACGACGGCGCGCATCCACCGCCCAAGATTTTGTAAAACCAACCACGGCATGACGGCCATCCGTTTCAATGTCTTTACGAAGCGTCGTAATTTCAAATGGAGTACCGTCCACCTTTGCCACAATGGTACCAAAAGCACGTCCAATTTCTAAATAAGGAATCTTGTGTTTTTTCAGGCGTTGAACTACTTCATTCGGCGTCAATGTTGTCGCCATATCCCGATCTTCAAATTTTTTATGCAATAAATAATCCCGAACACATCCGCCGACCAAGCGTACTTGTCCGTCCAAAATTTGATTTAACAACAGCGCTTTTTTATCCCACAATTTTTGCATAGTCTTATGATAAACAAAGATTTCTTGCAAATCAAGTGGAAAATCGGTATAATTATGGCCATGATGATAACAGCAACAAAAGAATTAATCGAATTGTGTGGCCGCTTGGCAAAACATCCGTTTGTGACGGTGGATACTGAATTCATTCGGGAAAAGACTTATTATCCGCAGGTATGTTTAATTCAGCTCGCCAGCCCCGAGGAAGCTGTTTGCGTAGATCCTTTGGCTAAAGGATTAGATTTGAGTCCCTTGTTTGATTTATTGCAAAACAAAAAAGTGATCAAGGTCTTTCATGCCTGTCGTCAAGATATTGAAATTTTCTATCATTTATCACACAAAATTCCTGTACCCGTTTTTGACACCCAAGTCGGGGCAATGGTTTGCGGTTATGGCGATAATGTCAGTTATCAACAACTTGTCAACGATTTTGTTGGTGTTTCGCTGGACAAAACCATGCGCGTGACCGATTGGTCCAAACGGCCGCTGACCGAAGAACAAATCAAATATGCCTTGCATGATGTGGTGGAATTAAAAGACGTTTATACTAAGATGATGGAAAAAATTTGTGCGCAAAATCGGTTAGATTGGCTGACTGAAGAAATGGCCGATTTGGTGGATCCAAAAACTTATGAACCGGACCCAAACGAATTATGGAAAAAAGTCAAGGTTCCTTTCAAAAAGCCTCTGAATTTGCATATTTTTGCGCGATTGTATGCTTGGCGTGAAAAAATGGCACAACAAAAGGATCGTCCCAAAAAACATTTTATGAAGGATGAAGCGTTGGTAGAATTGGCCATCTCTATGCCCACAAAACCGGAACAAATCGATGCGCTTAGGTCTTTTTCTGACGGCTATGGGAAAAGCACAACAGCAAAAGAAATTATCACCATTATTGAAAGTGCTATGAAGGACGATCCTGCCACATTTGAGCAGCCGGTTCATACAAAACCATTGACCACAAAACAACATAATTTAGCAGAAATTTTACACTTGGTTTTGAATATTTGTGCAGAAAATTATGGCGTAGCCCCCAAATTGGTTGCTACTCAAAGCGATATTCAATCCTTTATTCAAACGGGGAAAGCACCTTTTTTGACCGGGTGGCGTAAAAAAGTTTTTGGCGAAGCAGCTATCGCCGTACAACAAGGGAAATTATCAATTATTTATGATCCCGATTTGGGCAAGCCCATCTTACGTTAGCCAAAAATCTTACTGACTAAATTTTTGAAATCGTCACATAAGGACGAATTCTTTTTGCTCATTCCATCAAATTTTTTCAGCAGCTCTTTTTGCTCGCTTGTTAAATTCGTTGGCGTTTCCACACGGAAAGTGACATACAAATCGCCGAATCTATCGGATTTTAATACTGGCATCCCTTTGCCTTTAATTTTCACTTGCGTACCAGATTGCAAGCCCGCTTTTAAGGTATAATTTTCACCCTTGCCATCCAAAGTTGGCACAAATACGTCGCCGCCTAAAGCTGCCGTTACCATTGGCACTGGCACCGTCACATATAAATCGTCGCCTTGGCGTTCAAATAATTTGTGAGGTTTGACATTAATAAAGACATACATATCGCCAGCGATTCCGCCATTTGGTGCCACATCGCCTTCACCTGCCAAGCGCATCCGTACACCTGTATCCACGCCAGCGGGAATTGTTATTTCCAAATCGCGTTTTTTACGTACACGTCCTGTTCCCGAGCAATCTTTACATGGCTTTTTAATCACTTTTCCTGTTCCATGACAAATGGGACAAGAGGTCTCCATCACAAAAAAGCCTTGGCGTTGCCGCACAACACCCATGCCACCACATGTGCCACAGGTGTCCAATCCTTCGCCACCAAGGCCTTTGCAACTTTCACAAGCCACAAAAGTATTCACATTGATTGTTTTTTTGAGGCCATGATAGGCTTCCTCTAACGAAACATCTAAATCATAGCGAACATCGGCACCTTGTGCCTTTCCACCACGGGGGCGACCACGCCGCATCCCAAACATTTCGGCAAACAAATCTTCAAAACCCATACCGGAAAAATCGAATCCATTAAATCCACCATGTCCACCCATACCGGACTTAAAGGCTTCGTGTCCCACACGGTCATAGGTAGCCCGTTTTTCTTCGTCTTTCAAGACCTCATAGGCTTCGGCTAATTCTTTAAACTTTTTTTCTGCTTCTGGATCACCAGCATGATGATCGGGATGGCAACTCATTGCTTTAACGCGAAAAGCCCGCTTGATTTCATCAAACGAGGCTGTTTTTTCTACGCCCAAAGTTTCATAATAATCCGCCATCTACATCATCCTTTATGCACATTAAAGCATAAAAAGGGGTGGCTTTCAACCACCCCTATAATGTTTATTTTTTCACTTCTTCATAGTCGGCATCAACCACTTCTTCATCAGACTTTGGTTGTTCCGCGCCAGCGGAATCCCCTGCTCCGGCTGCCGCATCAGCACCACCTTGTGCTGCCTGAGCCGCCTTATACATGGCCTCACCCATTTTCATACTAGCATTTTGAAGAGCTTCTGTTTTCTCTTTGATACGCGCGGTATCATTGGCTTCAGACGCTTCCTTCAACTCTTTCACGCAGGCTTCAATGGCGTCTTTGTCGGCCGGTTGAATCTTGTCTGCGTTTTCTTTCAGCATTTTTTCTGTGCTGGCAATCAAAGCATCCGCATGGTTTTTCGCATCAGCAGCCTCTTTGAACTTTTTGTCCTCTTCGGCATGCGCTTCTGCATCTTTCACCATCTTTTCAATGTCTGCATCGGTCAAACCGCCAGAAGATTGAATACGAATAGATTGTTCTTTGCCAGTTGCTTTATCTTTTGCCGACACGTTCACAATACCGTTGGCATCAATATCAAAGCTGACTTCAATTTGTGGCATACCGCGTGGTGCAGGAGGAATTCCCACCAAGTCAAATTGACCTAACAATTTGTTATCGCGGGCAATTTCACGTTCACCTTGGAACACACGAATTGTCACAGCTGTTTGACCATCTTCAGCAGTAGAGAACACTTGCGATTTCTTTGTCGGAATTGTTGTGTTACGGTCAATCAAACGTGTGAACACGCCACCCAATGTTTCAATACCCAGTGACAACGGGGTCACATCCAACAACAAGACGTCTTTCACATCGCCTTTTAACACACCACCTTGAATAGCGGCACCCATGGCCACCACTTCATCAGGGTTCACACCCTTGTGGGGTTCTTTGCCAAAAAAGTCTTGGACCAATTTCTGCACAGCCGGCATACGGGTCATACCACCCACCAAGATGACTTCATCAATCTTGTCTTTGGAAAGTCCTGCGTCTTTCAAAGCCTTTTCCATTGGGCCTTTAGTGCGTTCAAGCAAATCTTCCACCAAGCTTTCCAATTTGGCACGAGTCATGGACACATTCAGGTGCTTTGGACCCGTGGCATCAGCCGTAATAAACGGCAAGTTGATGTCTGTTTGATTGGCGCTGGACAATTCAATCTTGGCTTTTTCGGCCGCTTCTTTCAAGCGTTGCAAAGCCATACGGTCTTCACGCAAATCAATGCCATTTTCTTTTTTGAACTCATCGGCCAAATAATCCATGATACGGGCATCAAAATCTTCACCGCCCAAGAACGTATCTCCGTTGGTGGATTTCACCTCAAACACGCCATCGCCAATTTCCAGAATGGACACATCAAACGTACCACCGCCCAGGTCATACACAGCAATTGTGCCAGATTTTTTCTGATCCATACCATAGGCGAGCGCTGCAGCTGTTGGCTCGTTGATGATTCTGAGCACATCCAAACCAGCGATTTTACCAGCGTCTTTTGTGGCCTGACGTTGGCTGTCATCAAAGTAAGCGGGCACCGTAATAATGGCTTCGGTGATTTTTTCACCCAAATAAGCTTCAGCATCTTCTTTTAATTTTTGCAACACAAAAGCGGAAACTTGGCTTGGCGCATATTTTTTGCCATCCACTTCTACCCAAGCATCTCCATTTTCACCGGAAATAATTTTATAAGGCACCATTTCCTTATCTTTGGTTACCATCTTGTCATCATAGCGACGACCAATTAAACGTTTAATAGAATAAAGCGTTCCTTGCGGATTGGTAACCGCTTGACGTTTGGCAGGCTGTCCAACCAAGCGTTCACCTTTTGACGTAAAAGCCACGATAGATGGAGTCGTTCTGGCCCCTTCACGGTTTTCCAAAACTTTGGCATTTTTGCCATCCATAATTGACATACAGGAGTTTGTTGTTCCCAAGTCAATACCTAAAATTTTACTCATTTTTTGCTCCTTTCTTTTTCCTTGTGAATAGTATATGGGTCATACAATTGTATTTTGCAACAGGTAAAATCATTTTTTTCTTTAATTTTTGCATTTTTTTTATTATAGTAGATAAAAAAGGAAGGATTTTTAACCAAATGTTTCAAACATTCACAGACCAATTGATGATGTACGGGCCACATTTGTTCGGCGCCTTTATGGTAGCCATAGCCTTTAATGTTTTTTATGGAAAAAATACCCAATATGCCCGTTTTCAACTTATCAGTTATGGTTTTTGGGTGGTGGCGTTAGTCAATTTAACAAACATTTTGATTCCTTTGCTTCCCGCCTTGAATCCAGCCATTCAGATATCTGATTCTGTAATGTATATTTACACAAACATTTTTTATGCTGTCGCTAGCGGATTATTTTTGGCTAGTTTATTTCCGTCTTTGTCCCCGTTGGCACGGAATTTTGCGATGCCCGTCTTTTTTGTCATTATTTGCTTGGCCGTCAGTTATGGCATTTTGTTTTTACGTCTAGGATCACTGGAAAAAGACCAAATTCCAAATTTAATTTTAGGTATTTCCTTATTGGTTGCCGCGATGGGATTTCATACCATACCCACTATTACACACAAGGCCATTTTTACCGCCCCTAGATTTGGTCTGTTGTCTTTGGGGGGTTATTTCGTTTTGCGCGCCTTTAATTTGATCACCCCCGCAGCAAGTATTCCCGTGATGTTATACGGATTAGTGGCTATCATTGTTTTGATTGCCCAATTACGCTTCATGGAAACCGCAGCAATTACCGCCCAACATGCATTTGAAACAGAAAAAAAACGCAAGACTCTGTTTTGGGATGTTGCACCTTTTCCGATTTTGCTGACGAAACTGATCGACGATTCTGTGGTTTATATGAATTCCGCTTGTCAAAAAGTATTGGGATTGGATGATACCCAAAAAGCAAACTTACACTTTTCCAATTATTTTGTGGATACAAAAAAGCGAGATGAACTTATAAAAGAGACAAAAGAAAAAGGCGTGGTTGATGGTTTTGAAGTTGAACTCAATGTTCAAAATGCAAAGAAAACTTTATGGATTACGCTTTCTTCGCGTGTATTTGAAGTAGAAGGTGAATTAGTTTTGTACATTAACTTTACAAACATCACCGAACAAAAAGAAACCGAACAAGAATTGTTTATTCAGGCCTCTACCGACACATTGACCGGCTTGTACAACAGACGGCAATTTGCCGCCATGACCGAACAGGCATTTGCTCTCAGCCGCCGTGATGGAACACCTTATTGCGTGGTAATGTTGGATATTGACCATTTTAAGAACATCAACGATACCTATGGTCACGATGCGGGCGATATTGTTTTGAAAAACTTAGCAGAAAAAATGAAACAAACCATGCGCAAATCGGATATCATTGCTCGTTGGGGCGGTGAAGAATTTATTATATTCTTAATGGACACAGATCCACGCAAGGCCTTAAATCCGGCCAACAAGTTACGCGAAGCCGTCCAAGCCATGACCGTTTCTGCCGATGGCAAAGAAATCAACTTTACCATCAGTTTGGGCGTTTCTCTCAGTCAAGTACCGGATATTGCCATCATCCAAAAAGAAGCCGATTTGGCCTTGTATCATTCAAAAGAAAATGGGCGCAATCAGGTTACCTTGTATTCACAGGAGTTTGCTGAAATGCCCACTGATTTGGAGTCTGACAGATAATGCGATCTTGGTTGTTTCCGTTTTTATGCTGTTTAGTTATTGCCTATTTTTCCTATCATACGATTTGGGGAAATCGTGGTTTTTTTCGGTTACTTGAAATTCGCGAACAAATCCAAGCCGCTCAAAAATTAGCGGAAGAAACAGAACAAGAAAAAAAGAATTTGCAATATAAAACCAACGCTCTTAAAAGTGCAAAAACCATTGACATAGATATTTTAGAGGAAGAGGCCCTACGCGTATTAGGACAAACCCATACGAACAATTTGGTTATTTTTGATTAGGTTTTAGACCAATCCAATTTTTGTGAATCATCCACAACGCTGGAATCATCAACCAACCGGTGAAAGTAAAGAACAACGGCCAACCCATTTTATCTGCCAACCAACCACTGGCTCCAGCCAAAATAGACAACGGAACCATATTGATGGCACTTAAAAAGGCATATTGAGTCGCCGAAAACTTTTTGCAGCAGAAATTTGATAAATACACCACCCACACAGCACCACCCATACCGGCCAAAATATTATCAAACAAAATAACTGCAAAAAAGGCAGACATGCTCGGTCCTAACCACGCCAACCAAGCAAATGCAAGAGATGTAAAGATTTCCAAACATCCCAACCAAAACAACAATGGGCGATATTTGAATTTCATCATCACCAAACCACCCAAAAACACACCACCCATTGTCACAAAGACACCAAACGTACCTGAAACAATGGAAATTTGCTCTGCTGTAAATCCAATATCATAATAAAATGGATACGCCATCGGCCCCAACATACAATTACACAAACGATACATTATCACAAACAAACATAACGTTCCAAAACGGGATCTAGAAATCATGTCTTTTAAGGGCTTGATAACAAATTCTTCCAAAGAAATAATTTCTTTTTTCGTTTTTTGTTCCCGTATTCCCAAAAATGACACAAAACCAATTACAACCAGCAAACTTGAAATTTGATATGCGTATTGCCATGCAATATGCGCCGACAATAAAATCATTCCAGCAACGGCCGCCAATTGACCCAATCGACAACCTGCTAAGTACAAGGTTGTTCCTTGTTTTAATTCGTCCCCGTCCAACGTATCAATACGCAACGCATCCGTCACAATATCTTGGGTCGCGGACATAAATGCGATGCCTAAACACAAAGAAAATATGTAACCAATTTGCTCGGCAGGATGAGAAAACGACAATAAAAACAAAAAGCCAATCATCAATAATTGGCAAACAAGACCCCAAGTCTTTTTGCGCCCCAAATATTTTGAAAGGGGCAAGTTGATTTGATCCACCAACGGTGCCCATAAAAACTTTACAGCGTAGGGAATGAGTACCAAACTAAACAATCCAATTTTACTTAAATCCACACCTTCTGTGGAAAACCAATATTTTAAGGTACCGCCAATTAAATTGACCGGGGCTTGCGATGCAATACCCAACCCCAAAAACGGCCATACCCGCGGATTACATAATGATTTGATTAGTTTGTTCAAAAATTTCATTATTCCCCCTTAAACAATGCAGCATATTTCTTTAATCTCTTATACACCTTTGAATTCGGATTTGCCATCAATTTTTTCGGCTTTCCGTCTTCCACAATTTTACCTTTTTCCAACAACAAAATTCTGTTCGCGCTAGCAATTTCAGCGGGCACATTTGAGGCAAAGACCACGGTTGGTTTGTGGCCCTTTACCTTTGATAAATTCTGAATGCCGGTCAACACCTTTGTTTGGGCGTGTGTGTCCAAATTGGCCGTGGGTTCATCCATAATAATAATTGGGGTTTGACGCAACAATGCGCGCGCAATCGCCAAGCGTTGTTTTTGACCCGCCGACAAAGCGGTCACGCTTGATTCAATACCTTTTTCTTTGTGCGTAATTTCATCCAACAAATTCGCTGCATTCAAGGCACGGTATAATTCAACTTCCGTGGCTTTCGGGTTAAACATCAATAAGTTTTCGCGAATATTTTTCTGACTCCAAAAGGTCGGATGTTGATCCACATAGGTAATACACTCACACAATGATGCCTCACTAACCGTCCGCACATCTTGACCATCAATCATCACTTTTCCGCCCTGAATTTCATAGGAATGTTTCATCACGTTGATCAGGGTTGATTTACCCATGCCGCTGTTACCGATAATGGCCACACGATCCCCGGATTTAATTTTCAACGACAAATCTTTCAACACAGGTTCTTTTTCTTCGGGATAGGTAAAACATACCGTTTCTAATTCAATGTTTCCATCTCCTTTGATTTTTTTGCGTCCGTATTTTGGTAGCAATTTTTCATCATAAGATAATTCTTTATTCAACGTTATGTATTGTATTCCATAATGATGCAGCCATTTATAACGATGGACAATCAGATTTGCGCGCCGCAAAACGTTGGCACCCAAGCCACTCAGCGCTACGTATAAACCTACATCTTGTCTTTCTAACGCTAACTTAATAGACACATAAATCACGATACCGGCACATATAAAATTCAAAAACTCTGGAATCAAACCCAAAGAAATTTGCTTTTTTTGATAACTCTGAAATTCTTGAAAATACTTCTCTTGTGCTTGATCCAACTCTGTCAATACTTTATTTCCCGTATGCAACATTTGTATGTTGCCCAAATTTTCCAAGGCATCTTGTTGATATGTATTGTTATTTACTTCCTCTTTGGTGAATGTTTCTTCGCGTTTTTTCAAACGATTGTTAATCCAAAGCAAACAACCACCTTGCATGATGGAAATCAGTAAAATTCCCACAGAAAATAATGGTGTATAACACATTAATGCCACAAAGGCGCTTAAAAAAGATATTTGTTGAAAAGAATTCCAAACAACACTATAAGCCGTGTCAGCCCCTAAATTGCCCAATTTGGGAATTGAGGCCACCAATTTTTGCTTAAAACTGGAAGACGCCAACGCAACCGGCATGTGTAACGCTAATCTAATTTTATACAATCGGATCAAAAAAGCATAGCGTTCAAAAACAATACGGGAAAAGGTATCGCATAACATATCAAAGAAGTCACCCAATTTATCAAACAATACATAAAAGACGCTCCAAAAAATCAAAATGCCCGTTAAAACTTGAACGGACACAGCGTCTTTCAGGGCATTCATCAGGTATCCCGCAAAAACAGGAACAAGCGCACTAAAGGCAGCACTCGCGCCAACGCTTATCAAACAAAACAACAACCCACGCTTCAATTTCGCTGGAGCGCCCCAACAAACTTGCCATACCTCTTTTACAAATTCTTTGAACGGAATTTGTTTGGTTTCTTCTTCTGCCATTATCCCCCCGTGTTAAAGGAGTTGTTATTTTTTAGAAGCAACTTTCTTTGTCTTTTTTTCTTCAGCTGCTTTTGCTTTTTTGGTCTTACCGGATGTTGTCACATGTGACACACCTGTTCCCGGAATAGACACTGTTTTGCGTGTTTGACCATTGGCCATTTTGGTCACACGATAGCCCGGCAATCCATAACTGAAACTAATTCCAGATTTGCTGAAATTGATTCTGAACAAACCTAATACATCAATTGATTTACGAAAACGAAAACCCATTTTAATCCTCCCTTTTTGTTTATAATCTGCCGCGCTCAAATTTGCGGCGCTCGTTTAAATCCAGATACTTTTTACGTAACCGGATATGCTTTGGTGTTACCTCCACCAACTCATCGTCTGCGATATATGCAAGAGCCGCCTCTAAGGACATCTTGACCGGTGGAATTAAAGTCACCGCTTCATCTTTTCCTGCTGCTCGCATATTCGTCAATTTCTTTCCTTTAATTGGGTTCACATCAATGTCGCCTGGTTTGGCATTGGCACCAATGATCATCCCTTCATACACGTCCACGCCCGCTCCGATAAAGAGTGGTCCACGTTCTTGAATATACCATAACGCATACGCCACAGATTGTCCAGCCTCTGTTGAAACCAAAACACCATTACGGCGCGCTTGAATTTCACCTTTATAGGGTTGATAGCTGTCAAAAATACGGTTCATTACGCCCGTACCACAGGTATCTGTTAAAAATTCGCTGTGATAACCAATGAGCCCCCGTGACGGCGCCAAGAAAACAAGACGCGTTTTACCACCACCGGATGGCGACATTTGTGTCATTTCTGCCTTACGCTGACTCATCTTATCCACAACAACGCCTGAATAAGCATCATCCACATCAATTACCACTTCTTCAAATGGCTCTAATTTCTGGCCGTTTTCTTCTTTGAAAACCACACGCGGACGCGACACAGAAAGTTCATACCCTTCACGGCGCATCGTTTCAATTAAAATGCCCAATTGCAATTCGCCACGACCAGCCACCTCAAATGCATCGGTGGAATCTGTGCGGGAAATTTTTAAGGCCACATTACCCTCGGCTTCTTTTTCCAGACGATCCCAAATCATACGTGATGTCACTTTATCGCCATCGCGACCAGCCAACGGACTTGTGTTGATGGAAAAAGTCATGGCCAAAGTCGGCGGATCAATCGGTTGCGCTTGAATGGCTTCTGTCACTTCCTGAGCGCACAGGGTATCGGCCACAGTTGCTTTTTGAAAACCGGAAATGCTGACAATATCACCCGCCAAGCCCTCGTCAATCGCCTGATGTTTTAAGCCACGGAAAGCCAAAATTTTGCTGACCCGTGCAGTTTCAATTGTCTGTCCATCGCGGGAAATGGCTTTAATCATCTCGTTTGTTTTCACTTTGCCGGAAGTAATACGACCAGTGAGTACTCGCCCCACAAATGGATCCATATGCAATGTTGTCACCAACATTTTGAACGGCCCATTGATATCACTTTCTGGGGCCGGTACATGCTCAATAATCTTTTTGAACAGCGGCTCAATATCAATGCGTTCATCGTTCAAATTTTCAACCGCCCAACCATCACGACCCGAGGCAAACAACACCGGATAATCCAACTGCTCGTCCGTTGCACCCAAGTTAGCGAACAAATCAAATACTTCGTTATTCACTTCCACAGGGCGTGCATCTGGACGATCCACCTTGTTGATGACCACAATTGGACGTAAGCCTAATTTCAAAGCTTTTCCAACCACAAATTTTGTTTGAGGAAGCGGACCTTCGGCAGCATCCACCAACACGATCACTCCATCCACCATGGACAAAATGCGCTCCACTTCGCCACCAAAATCGGCGTGCCCCGGCGTATCTACGATATTGATACGATAGCCATGCCATTCCACGGATGTGCATTTTGCCAAAATCGTAATCCCACGCTCACGTTCCAACTCTCCGGAATCCATGGCGCAAGTAGCCACCTGTTGATTCTCACGAAACGCACCAGATTGGCGCAAAAAAGCGTCTACAAAAGTCGTTTTGCCATGGTCCACGTGGGCGATAATGGCAATGTTCCGCATGTTCTGACTCATTTTAAATCTCTTTTCCCTTACTAAAAATATGCGAAATTATAGCATAAAATCAAACAAATGTAAAGGGGGAATCACTCCCCCTTTTAGAACATTTTTATAAAACAATTAGTGTTGGTGATGCGCGCAGGGACTATTGACACTTTCCATAATCAGTGTGCCCTTTGCGTTACGCGCTGCAATATATGCTTCACGCAATGTTTCGCGCACACGCATCGGATTTGGAATTTTTTCCATCCGAATCGTACCGGTCAAATCCTCAGACGTCACACGTACCATTCCCAAATCAACCCATGTATCCACCATAGATTGGCGCACCGTACTATCAACCACACGGAACAATTCAATTTCATCCACGTGTTTTGTAACAATGCCCGAAATGATAATTAAACGCTTATCTGTCAATGTATAAGAATTAAAAATTCTTTTGCAATAAACCATAGGCAACATAGAAACTGCCGCAATCGTACCCCAAATCCACAAGTCTGTCATTTGGTGGCGAGAAAGCGGAA
>JAFPYW010000069.1 GCA_017394405.1 Alphaproteobacteria bacterium | reverse complement strand
GAAAATCTTGAATTTGAAAAGGCAATTTGATTTCTTTTGAAGTTTTCAAATCTAATAAACGACTTATTTCTGCATTAGAAAACAATTCCGGCCGTTCAAATTTAGGACCAAAATGACACGCACAAACAACAATCAACACAACCAAACTAATCTTGTTTATCCATGGATACATGTGCTTTCCTTTTCTTGAAACAAAACAATAAAAACAAACCGGGGACAAACAAAATACCGATCATCGTTGCCACAATCATTCCGAAAAAGACCACACTACCCATGGAAATTTGGCTGGCCGCCCCGGCTCCTGTCGCCAAAATCATCGGTAAAACACCCAAAATAAAGGTAAAAGCCGTCATCAAAACAGCACGATATCTTTCCTTTGCCCCATATAATGCTGCTTCTAACAATGTTCGTTTTTGTTGTCTGGCTTCCAAAATGAACTGAACAATTAAAATGGCATTCTTGCTAGCCAAACCAATCAACAAAACAATACCCAATTGAGCATAAATACTCAATGCTTGATGCATCAATTTTGACCCGATCAATGCCCCGAGCACCGCAAAAATATTGGTTGTCATAACCGCCAACGGGATACGCCAACTTTCATATAAAGCCACCAAAAACAAATAAGTGAATATAACAGCCAATGCGATTAAAATATATACCAATCCTCCGGTTTTAACTTCCTGCAAACTTAAACCCGTCCATGCCAAGGAGTATTCATTCCCCAGCTCTTTTGCCAATTTTTCCACCTCCAGAATGGCCGCTCCACTACTGACAAAAGGCGCTGTGTTTGCCGTAATAGCAGATGTTAAATACTGATTAAAACGATAAATAATTTTAGGTGAAATGGTTATCATTAAATCCAAAAATTCCCGAATTTGAACCGGTGTTTGCTGTTGATTCAAAACATATAAACGCCCAATATCTTCCATTGAATCGCGGTACTCGTGATCTGCCTGCACAATAACCTTATGTGTTTGTCCCTCCTTGGTAATGTTATTCACGTATTTAGATCCCATATTATTTTGCAAGACCTGAAACAAATCTGAAACTGCTATTCCATAAGATTCTAATTTGATGCGATCAACATCCAAATACACATGGGGCGTTTCGGCTGTAAAAGTGCTGAAAGCATATTCAAATTGGGGATTTTGATTCATCAGCGTCAATAATTTTTCTTGGGCTTGATACAATTCTGCGGGAGATATATTTGTATTGAGCGCATTTATTTGAAAACTCAAACCACCGCTTGTTCCAACCCCAGGAATAGCTGGCATGGCAAAAAAAGCAATCTTACCACGATTATAATTAGCGAACATATTGGTTAAACGCGTTGTAATGGCACTCAGTGACAAATCCGGTTTTTTGCGATCATCCCAAGGATCCAATCCAATTGCCGCCATTCCGATATTTTCACCCCCGGCACTCAACATACTATTTCCCGCAATACCGATCATATATTGAACACCCGGCACGGCCGTTACTTTTTCAGCCATTTCCTTTAAGACGGCTTGTGTTTGATTGATACCAGCAATATCCGGCAATTGCACATTAGCCAAAATAAAACCCTGATCTTCCTCAGGTAAAAATGATGTCGGTGTACTTTTGAACAATCCTATCAATAAAGCCAAAACTCCGAAACAAATCAATACCATCACACACAAATGATCGCACAGCCAACGCACACAAATCAAATATATCTTCTCCAAAATATTCAAAAAATGATCAAACCACAAAAAACATTTGCATCCTGTTGATTTTTTCTCTGGCAATAATAAGGCGCACAGGGCGGGACTTAGAGTTAAAGCGTTGATTGAGGAAAAAAAAACTGCGGTTGAAATCGTTACGGCAAATTGTTGATAAATCTTGCCTGTAATACCAGCCATCATTGCTACTGGGATAAAAATAGACAGCAACACCAATGTTGTGGCAATTACGGAACTGCCTATTTCCTGCATAGCCAAAATACTGGCCGGCAATCGCTTCATCTTTTCATGTTCCATTAAATAGGAAACTCGTTCTACCACAATGATAGCATCATCCACCACCAATCCAATGGCTAAAATCAAGGCAAACAACGTCAAAATATTCAAATCAAACCCTATCACGTATAAAACTGCAAATGTTGAAATCAGCGATACCGGAATGGTTATCATCGGAACAAAGGTCGCCCATATATTTTGTAAAAACACATATACAACCAAGACTACCAATAAAAATGTTATCAATAACGTCATCACAATGTTTTCAATAGAAACTTTTACAAAGGCCGTTGAATCATACGCAATTCTAAATGCCATATCTCGCGGAAAAGATTGTTCTAATGCGGCAATTTCTTTACGTAAATCAGACATAATTTTTAACGAATTGGAATTAGGACTTTGATTGATTTCCATCACAACCGCACCGTGGCCATTGTATTGCGCGTTTAATTGGTAAGTGTCCGCGCCCATTTCTACGCGAGCCACATCCTTCACACGGACAACAGAACCATTTGCTCCGGCGGCGACAACGATATTTTCAAATTCTTCTGTTCTAGATAATAAGCCCGTTGTTGTTAAAGCTAAAACCATTTGATCTGTATCTGGCATGGGGGCCGAACCGATGCTGCCCACCGCCGATTGTGTATTTTGGGACATAATAGCCTGAACAACACTTTCAGCAGACAACCCTTTTGAACTCAATGCCTGGGGATTCAACCAAATGCGCACACTTTTTTCCGGTCCGAATATATTAACGTCACTAACTCCTGCAATTCTCTTTAATGGATTTTGAATTCTGCTATAAGCAAAATCGCTGAGTGCCAATGTATCATAGGTTCCATTGGGGGAATCTAAAACTAAAAAGGCCAACATATTGGATGATTGGGAACGAACAGACAATCCTTCCTGTGTCACAACTGGTGGTAGCAATGCCTTTACCTGTTCCAATCTATTTTCCACCTTTACCTGAGCCATATCAGCGTCTGTCCCAACATTAAAAGTGATCGTCAATTCATAAATACCATTATCTGTGGCCGTTGACGACATATATAACATCCCCTCAACCCCATTGATTTCATTTTCAATAGGAATAGCGACTGTATCAATTAAAAGAGAAGCACTAGCCCCAGGATAAACCGCCTTGACGATAATTTGCGGTGGCGTCATATCTGGATATTGAGAAACCGGCAAAAGCACCAATGCAATCAAGCCCAATAATACCATCACAATGGAAATGACACCGGCAAAACGCGGACGGCGAATAAAAAATTCGGAAAATGTCATGAAGAATTCCCCTCTGGCACAGCAATGGTTGCCCTCTGCCCAACCATATTTGTGGTAATCGGGTCAACAATCAACAAATCGCCCTGTTTTAATCCGGACACAACTAAAACCCTTTTCTGAATACTGGCCCCTAACCTCACGGGAACTTTTGTAATCATATTATCTTTTAGCACATAAACGAAATCACCATTAGGGTGTGTTGTAATCCACTGACGATTGACCACAATCGCATCAGCAATTTGTTCTTCATATAGCACTTTAACATACCCGCCCGGCAATAATTTATGTTCAGCATTTTCAAAATCTGCGAACAGATCTATAGATGAAGTGTTGGCTGCCACCTTATTATCTGCGAACTTCACGCTACCTTTACCCGTCCAAACTTGTCCGTTTGGCAACTTCAATTTTAACAGCCCTGTTTTGAAAAAATTGACATCTGTTCCCAAATTCAGAAAATCTTTATCCGGCATAGAAAACACGACACGAATGGGATTATATTGCAAAATATAGGCCAACGGATTTAATTGCGGGCTGACATATTCTCCCGGCGTTGCGGTAATATTTCCGACAATGCCGTCTATAGGGGCCTGAATGATAGTATAATCATAATTGACTTCGGCCGATTTGAGTTGGGCCTTTGCACTAGTTACAACCGCCTCTGCGGCCAAAAAATTACTGCGAGCATTATCCAATTCTGTTTTTGAAATTGCTCCATTAGGCGTTTGTTCAATGCGTTCAAAATATAATCGCGCCTTTTCTAAATCTGCGTTGGCTTGAGATAATTGTGCCTTAGCAACATCTATGGCCGCCAAATACTGATCCTGCTTTAATATAAACAATGTTTGTCCTCGGCGTACTTTGGCTCCTCCCGACACTAAAACTTGATCTATGAATCCGGAAATATAGGGCAACACAGAAACCGCCTGGATTGCAATCACGTGACCGATATATTCATGTGTTACAACAACCTGCTCTGGTTCAATTTTTTTAACAGAAACAGCCAATTCATTGGGCATAAATGGGATAACCGCGTGTTTGGATTGCTTGGAGCACAAAACCCATATAGCACTCCACGCTGCAATCAACCCCACTAATAACAGGATAAACTTTTTCATCAGCACACCTCTTATTTTAGGTGGCTTTCAATACTTTTTATGTCAAACCCGACTTTAGAACATAAATTCACTGCAAAACGAAAAAAACACTTGCAATTTATTTTAATTTGTGTATAATAAATTCCATTAAATGACCTTTGTGGGGGTATAGCTCAGTTGGTAGAGCGTTGCAATGGCATTGCAAAGGTCAGGAGTTCGACCCTCCTTACCTCCACCAATTTAAGATTCAGCCCGTTTGAAGCGGGCTTTTTTCGTGCCTGAAATGAGGCGATGAAAGCTAAGTTATAAAGGCTCTTGTGATGAATTGGAACGTTTATTTGAAAATGCCCGTTTACCACAATTCATCCGCAATTTTTTGGGAAAGAAAGCAAAAGTGCTATTTGAGCAGATGAACCGACCCGAATTTAGCTTTGCTAGGTAATCCATAAAAAAGGCATAACTTTGCGCCTTTTCTGTTTCGTATCTTTATCCGCTAGGCAATTTTAATTATCATTCGGAATGTCGAAGTTCCCATAATCAAAGACCGGGGCGCGGTATTTACTGATTTTCTTACGGAGTTCCGAGTCTGTCAAAATACATTTTTTCAACAGGAGTGTTGCTAACTCATTTTCGGCCAGTTTGGGTCTTTTTATCGCATAAAACTCATCCGCCGGCACAATGGGCTTTTTGGTATGCCCTTCGTACATTTTCTTCAGCTCTTCCCCTTCTTGATAGGCAGCTAAATTCAGGTGGTCCAGCGCCAACGCCAAAAAGGCCTCAAAAGGGATAGGATCCCCGGTCAATTCCAGATACTGCAATTTCATAATCTGAAGGCCAACTATCAGATGAGCCACACCCCGATATTGACGCCAGATCTTTTTATAGCGGGGAGTATTGATCTTTTGGAAATCTTTGGCTTTTTCCTCATAGATGGAATCATTGTCTTCTTCGGAATCTTCGGCTTTTTCCTCATAGCTGGAATCATTGTCTTCTTCGGAATCTTCGGCTTTTCCCTCTCTGATATCTTGATCCAAAACAAATGCTGCTTTGTTGAGGCTGATTTTGCTGGCTAATTTGGGATCTTCTTGCATGGACTGCATTGTCTTCAACATTTTCATTACATAAAACCAATCGTTTTCTTTGATATGCTCTACCAATTTTTTCATCTCTTGGGCCGATCGACAATGACGTAAGAGCCGTACTCCACCCAATTTTTCAAAAATTTCGGGCATTTCCTTTTCAAGGGCCGAAACCTTTATCAGTAAAAATTCGCGTTGCAGGGCAGAATCTTTCGGAAATAAAGCCCGAGCCATAAAAAAATATACTTGAAATAAATTCCTGTAAAATTTCTTCATCAAAGACTCCTATATTTATAGTATATAGTCAAAAGGCGATAAAAAGGCAATATTTTTCATGGGATAAAAATACTTTTTTTGCAGACTGGGATTTTTTGAAAAATTCTAGTTTTTTCAAAAAAATCTCAATGTTTATTCTTCTTTTTAAGCTTTATTTTTCCCTTGTTCGCATAAGGCGAGCAATGTCAACAATAAATTAAGGAGAAATAAAAGATGGAAAACAGAAAAGTAACGCAACGCTTTTATACAACAAAAGATGCCGCCACCTATTTAGGGTTGGCCCCGCGTACCTTGCAAAAATACCGAGTGGATGGTTCCGGCCCCAAGTTCAGAAAAGTACGCGGTCACAGTTTTTATGATGTGGCGGATTTAGATGCTTGGGTGGAATCGGCCGAAAAAACAGCAATCACTTTTGATAAGAGGTAGGCCATGAATAATCCGTTACACGAATTGGCGCTGGTCATACTCCCCACTTTGCTGAAAGTTTTCAATCAGGGGGCAGAAAGTGCCGAAAATCATCAGAATTAACTGGATATAAGTTACTGAAAGAGCGTTATTGTGTTCACAAGGAGTCGCTATGGTTGATACAAATCTTGACTTAAACATTGATATTAGCACTGTGCCGGATTTGCCTTTTCATGTCCTGAAACAGTACTATATGCAACTGTATAATCAAGAAACCCGCATTGGCAATAAAGAGTTTTACATCTTGCGCGTTTCTTACCGTTTGCAAGAATTACGCCATGGGGGATTATCCGTAAAGACAAAAAGTCTGATTAAAAAACTCTTTGAAAAGCAACAACGCAAGAAAAGTTTATATCCGGTGGGAACAGTGATAGTCCGCACCTATAAAAGGACGGACTATCGTGTCACTATTTTGGAAAGGGGCGTAGATATGGACGGCACCTATTACACCAGTTTATCGGCGGCCGCTCAGCATATTACAGGCATACGCACCTCGGGAAAACGCTTTTTTGGAGTTGGACAATGAGATGTGCAATCTATACACGTAAATCAACAGACGAAGGATTAGAAAAACAATTTAATACCCTGGAGGCTCAACGGGAAGCCGGGGAAAACTATATCAAAGCGCAACATCATCAAGGATGGGAATTGATAGATAAACATTATGATGATGGCGGTTATTCCGGCGGTAATATGTGCCGACCGGCTTTTCAAGAATTACTGAACGATATTCGGGCGGATAAAGTGGATATGGTGGTTATTTATAAAATTGACCGGTTAACCAGATCGCTTTTGGACTTTTCCAAGATGATTGAAATTTTTGATGAGCACCACTGCTCTTTTGTATCGGTGACACAAAATATCAATACGGCGGACAGCATGGGCCGATTGATGTTGAATGTGCTCCTTTCTTTTGCGCAGTTTGAACGGGAAATCAGCGGTGAGCGTATCCGCGATAAGATTCTTGCCTCCAAGAAAAAGGGCATGTGGGTCGGTGGCGTTCCCCCGTTTGGCTATAAAGGCGAAGATAAAAAATTGGTGATTGTGCCGGAAGATGCCGAAAAGGTCAAACACGTCTATGAACTGTTTTTGTCATCCGGTAATTTATCCATGGTGGGCCACGCCCTGTTACGGGAAAATTGCACCTTTAGGGGGAAAGTTCCCGGCTGGACCTTTTTAAGAAGTATGCTTACTAATCGTGTTTATATTGGCGAGATTACGCATAAAGGGACTTCTTTCCCGGGCCTGCATCAACCGATTATTGATAAGAAAACCTTTGAAGCCGCCCAGGAATTATTCAATTCGAATTCACAAAAAATACGGCGGCGGCACTTAAAACCGGTCAGTAAAAATGAGGAAATCGGATTACTCCGCGGGATTTTGTCTTGCGGGTGTTGCGGGTGCAAACTGTATCCCAGGTATTCTTTGAAAAATGGCAAACGATACTATTATTATACCGATAATACCCACAAAAAATATGGGCCTCATTTATGTCGGCTGAGTGCCGTCCCCATGCACCTGTTGGATAATTTGGTGATGGATTTGCTCAATCCGCTGATTAAATCCCCCTATGTGTTACAGGCGCTGGCGCAGGAAGCCTGCCAAGTGCAACCAAACCTGAAAGAAAGCGAAGTCTTTTATGCAATGCGTGAAGTTGACTCTGTCTTTCAACAACTGACCGGCACGCAAAAGGAAAAAATAGTCAGCCTGCTGGTTCAAGGGGTAACCATTTTCGCCGATAAAATTGTTGTGGTCTGGAAACCTTTGGCTATTCACCTGATGGACAAACGCCTGAAAGCCAGTTTGAAATCCAACGAATCAAAGCCGGAACTGATGGAATCAACAGTTCCCATTGACCTGATTACCCACCGCGGGGCCAAAGAAATTCACCTACCCGAAGCTGTATCGGATATGTTGTTTTTAAGCCCGCCCGAAAAGCACTCCAAGAAAGAGGACCGCTATCTCATTAAGATTTTGGCCAACGGTTTTACCTATCGCGAAACCCAGGAAGCCAAGAACTTAAACTTGCACGAACTGGCCGAAATCTATCATCAGGATCCGGCCTATATCGGGGCGCAAATTCGGCTTACTTTTCTGGCACCGGATATTATTGATGCCATTTTACGGGGAGCTCAGCCCAAAACAATGACCGCCAAGGAATTATTGAGGGCCTCTATCCCGGCCAGTTGGCCCGAACAAAGAAAACTATTCGGTTTTCCAAAAATTTAATCTAACAATAAGGAGTTTTTAAATGGATAAATTAAAACATTACCCTAAATCTCTCGTTATTCATGGAGATTGGTGGAATTTTATTCAATTCATGAGCATGGAAGAACGGGGATACCTATTTACCTGCATTTTGAAACTGATCAATCAAAGTCCCATTGAGGAAAGTCAATTGCCTGAAAGGTGCTTTTTTGCTTGGAAAATGATTTCCGGTTTATTAGATATCAGTATTCAAAAGTATCAAGAAAAGTGCGAGCGAAATTCTGTCGCGGCACGCAAGCGTTGGCAAGGTAACCTTAGGTCACCTAAAAATGGCATGCAAATGGATAGTAATACTGATACTAAGAATAACACAGATACTAAGATTGATAATAAAACTAAAAATGATACTAAAAATAATACTGAAACTAAGAAAACAGTAAGTTTTCAAAGACCGACATTAGATGAGGTCAAGGCCTATTGTCAGTCTATCAACAGTCCTATTGATGCAGAACAATTCTACAATTTCTATGAGGCAAAAGATTGGATGCTTGGCAAAAATCACATCAAAAAATGGAAGTGTTGCGTCAGAACATGGGAACGTAATCAAACGAAAACAAACAAAACATACATATCCGATTCTCAAAAAGAAGCGTGGATGAAGGGAGAAATCTAACATGACAAATGAACAACCAAATTTACAAACATCAACTGCTTTGAAAATCTTTGTGGATTTTTACGGCTTTCCAAGTTGGGAAAACAACCCCAAAGAAGGGCAAAATAGGAACGAGATCATTAAACTGTGGAATGAAACTTTGAAGGGGTATTCAGAGCATCAAATTGAAGAAGCCGCCTTTAACATTGTCCGTAATCAACGCACAATGAAGTTTCCGACAATCAGTCATATGCGGGCACAACTATTTGATAAATCTAAGGATGCAGAAATACAACAACAATTGGCAGAATTAAAAAAGCGCCTTGCTGAACCGCGGGTGGAAACAGATCCTATTCGCAAGCGTGCCGGCTCTTTTTATGTTCGAGGTCGAAAAGTCTTGCCCGGTTTTTATGAGGATGCGGCCCGCAGAGTTTTAAATGATGTCCGGGTGGCCTATCCGGAACTTCGAGATGGCGGTTATACAGAGCTTGTCCGTAAAGCAGACAGTTTAGGGTGGCTGGATACAGGGCCTATCTTAAAACACTGTGCCGAACTAATGGGGTTTGATGAGCCACCTTCTCAAAGTGAAGAACCACAAGACAATAACCTGACGCAATCACTGGCCAGCCATTGGCGGATGGCAAATGATGATGAGGAGGACTTTTAATCTTTCGTTTATACTGTGAAAAATAATTGCTATTTTTTTCGGTCTGGGATATATTATCCGCATACCCAAGTTAGTGAAAGGAGACTATAATGAATATATTTCACAAAGGACTTATTTTAACATTTTTAACCCTGCTGATAGGAGGTCATGTCATGGCAGAAGAATTAAAATTAACGCAAGAATGGGATAAAACTTTCCCGCAAAGCGAAAAGGTCAACCACAGTAAAATCACATTCCATAACCGCTATGGTATCACATTGGCGGCTGATTTATATGAGCCGAAAGGGATTAAAAAAGGTGAAAAGTTGCCAGCCATTGCTGTTTCAGGACCTTTTGGGGCGGTTAAAGAACAAAGCTCCGGACTATATGCCCAGCATATGGCAGAACGAGGATTTATCACAATTGCTTTTGATCCATCCTTTACCGGTGAAAGTGGGGGCAAGCCAAGATATGTTGCCTCCCCTGATATCAATACCGAAGATTTTTCGGCGGCGGTTGATTACTTGTCCACCAAAGACAATGTAGATCCGAACAAAATCGGCATTATCGGTATTTGTGGTTGGGGTGGCATGGCCCTCAATGCGGCGGCAATGGATACACGTATCAAGGCCACCGTTACTTCCACCATGTATGATATGAGCCGCGT
>JAFPYW010000068.1 GCA_017394405.1 Alphaproteobacteria bacterium | reverse complement strand
TTGCAAAATTTCGTTTGCTTGATAGGAACGCATTGCCATTGTATAACCGGCGATACCACCCACGGACAACACACCGATAATGGCCAAAACGCCCAACATTTCGACCATTGAACGGCCGGATTCATTTGTTTTTCTCATATTCATTCTCCTTAAAAAAATTCTTGGTTTAACGTTAAACTTTTCGCACTTTGTCGCAAAAATCACATTATGTATCCTCGCAAAAAGCACTATTCGACACATTCATTTTAAGCAACTTTTGAAACTAAAATCAAGAAAAAATCATCAATCATGAGTTCTTTTTGTAAAAAAAGCGCCTTTTTTAACCTTTTTTTAATCTTTTGGGTGGGGTTGGAAAAACATAATTTCCTTGATTTTTTCCACAAGCGGTGTTATATTGCTAACGAAATCAACAAAGGAGTCCATAATGACACAAAGTTTATTGAATCCTGCACGCCGCCGGGATATGAGTTTGCAAAATTATTTCACCAAAATCTATGCCTATATGGGCGGTGGCTTGATTATGTCCGCTTTGATGGCGTGGTTGGCCGTGCGCGAACCCATGATTCAATGGTTTTACAAAATAACAGGTGAGGGGCAAATTACATATTCCATTTGGGGATGGATTGCCATTTTTTCGCCGTTGTTGGTGATCTTTTTAATCGGACATGCCGCTAATAAATTAAATGTAGCAATGGCTCAATTTTGGTTTTGGGTGTTTTCCGCCTTGATGGGTGTCAGTTTAAGCAGTATTTTGCTGATGTTTAATGTTCAAGCGGTTTCCCAGGCGTTTTTGGCGTCTGCCGCGATGTTCTTGGGCCTGAGTTTAGTGGGATTCAAAACAGAACGCGATTTGACCAGTATCGGCCGTTTTGCCGTCATGGGGTTGATCGGCGTTATTATCGTCAGCGTGATCAATATCTTCGTTGGATCCGGCAAGGTCAATTTCGTGTTGAATATCTTGTCCGTGGTGATTTTTGTGGCTTTGACCATTTACGATACCAATAAATTAAAGGCCGCATACCAAGAGGATGATTCCGCCGAAATCGTTCAGGCAAAGGCCATCCACGGCGCTTTGTCGTTGTATTTGGATTTCATCAACCTGTTCCGTTTAATGTTGTATTTTATGAATAGGAGATAATATGTTAAAAATTTTGTTGGCTTGTTTGTTGGGAATCAGTGTCGCCGCGCATGCCGCCCACGACCCAACTCAATTCAGAAAATTAGGGCCAGATTCGGATACAATGCTGTATGCTTTTACTTCGCCGGATTGCCCGCATTGTCGCGATTGGCATCGTAGCGTTTTGCCCGATTTAATCAAGCAATTTGTCAATACAAAACGGGCTCAGATTATTTTTGTGGATGTCCCCCATTCTCCGCCAACCAAACGGGCCGTTTTATTGTTGCGCTGTATCGCCCCGCAAAAAGCCCCCAAAATGATGGCGTGGTTGTTTGAAAATCAAATGAAATGGAATAACGATAAATATGAACGGACTTTGTACAATTATGTCCGCTCAATCGGGATGGCCCAATCAACAATAGATAAATGCGTGAATGATCAAGAGTTTGTGGATGAAGTGTTGACGCAAATCTTGCGCCAAATTGAGTTGTATCAAGTGCAAGGATGGCCGACTATCGCTTTGCGCCGCGGAAACGTCGTGCGCTTGTATTCAGGAACGGATCGTAAGGTCATCATGAATCAAATAGAACGCGATTTGCACGAGATAATTGAAAACGAAAAAGCCACCCAAAAATAATTAAAGCGTTATCGTTTTATGCGCCAATGCTTTCAAAGCACGTTGGTCGTGTGTGATAAACAAATATGCCAAATGATGTTGTAATTGTAATTGCCGTAACAAAGCGATAATTTGCGCTTGCGTGTGAATATCTAATGCCGTCGTGATTTCATCCAAAATCAATATCTGTGGCTTCAAAATCAAGGCCCGAGCCAATGCCACTCGTACCCGTTGCCCGCCTGACAATTCGTGCGGATAGCGAGATAAAATATCTTCGCTTAAATGGACTTGATTCAAAATTTCGTTTAAGCGTTCGGAAATGTTATCTAAATGGTGAATACGGGCGCCCTCCACAATAATATCGTGGATGTTCCACCGGGGATTCAAGGACGAAAACGGATCTTGAAAAACCATTTGTAATTGACCGCGCGCTTGCTTTAATTCGGCGCCTTTTAATGTTAAAAAATCTTTGCCGTTTAACAGCGCCTTTCCGGTGGCATCAATCAATCGTGTCAGCGCCAGTCCGATGGAACTTTTGCCGGATCCACTGGGTCCGATTAGCCCCAAGGTTTCGCCCGCATGCAGGGTACAACAAAAATCTTTTACCACATGCAAATCGCCGTATTTGATGTTCAAATTTTGCACTTGTAAAACAGGCGTTGTTTCGGTCGGTAAAGGATTCGGATGCCCTAAATCCAACGGCGCAGGGGCTTTTGTGCTGATAATAGCCCCATGGTGCATCACATAAACCCGATTAGCAATTGATTTCACCACTTCAATGTCGTGGGAAATAAATAAAATCGCCAAATTTAATTCACGTTGTAATTTTTTGAGGAGTGTTAAAATTTGGTCTTGTGTTTGGATATCCAACGCCGTGGTGGGTTCATCCGCAATCAATAATTTCGGTCGCCCCGCCAAAGCCATGGCAATCATTGCGCGTTGTCGTTGCCCGCCGGATAATTGATGTGGATAGCTGTGGCTAATACGTCGTGTGGGGGTCAAATCAACTAATTCTAATAATTCTTTCACGTGGTGCTTGGTGGGCGTGTTGTTGTGTAATTTTAACGCTTCCAAAATCTGGGTCATAATGGTTTGTAGGGGATTTAGCGATGTCATGGGTTCTTGGAAAATCATGGCAATTTCTCCCCCACGAATCGTGTGGATGTCGGCTTCATCCATCGGTACCAAATCACGTCCGTTAAAGAAAATATGCCCGGTCAGACGCGTGTGGGCTTGCAATTTCAAAATCGCGCGCGCTAACGTTGTTTTACCACATCCGCTGGGCCCAATCAAAGCAACACATTCCCCGGCATTGACATAACAGCTGACGGATCTGACCGGGGCAAAATCATTAGATAAATGAACAGACAAATGTTTGATGTCTAATAGTTTCATTTGTCCTCCTTTGTATGTGGATCAAAGGCAGTGCGAACGCCATCCCCGATTAAAAGCAGAGCCGCCAATAATAGTGTCATGATAATAAATACGCTGAAACCAATCCATGGCGCATTCAGGTTTTCCTTTGCTTCGCGAATAATTTCACCCAAGCTAGGGGTGCCCGGTGGCAGACCAAGCCCCAAAAAATCCAACGCTGATAAGGCCACAATAGCTCCCGATAAAATGAAAGGTAAATAGGTTGTCGTGGCAATCAAGGCGTTCGGTAAAATATGTCGGAACATAATGCTGATATCGCTGGCCCCCATGGCTTTGGCCGCCCGCACATAGTCCAATCCGCGTGTGCGTAAAAATTCTGCCCGGACAACGCTGGTCAGATTGGGCCAACTGAATAAGACCAAAATCAACAGCAAAGTCCAGAAATTCAACTTCAAAAAGCCAGCCAAAATAATCAAAATAAATAATTGTGGCAAACTGCCCCATATTTCAATAAAGCGACCAATGGCTAAATCTGTTTTTCCTCCGAAATAGCCCTGAACAGCCCCGATGCAAAAGCCGATAAACGAGGCCACTAATGTCAATAAAATTCCAAAAATTAAATTCAGTCGTAATGCGTATAAAATGCGCGCCAACAAATCGCGACCTTGATCATCCGTGCCTAACCAATGCTTTTGGGATGGGGCAATCGGGAAGGGCTGTGTCGCAAAATAATCAATCGTTTGGGCTGTGTAAGGAATCGGCGCAGTGAGTTGCCACCCGTGCTGTTGAATTTGTTCGCGTGTAAAAGAATCTGTATAATCGGCGGCTGTCGGTAAATTACCGCCTAATTGTTCATCGGTCAAATTTTGAACAATCGGCATATAAAAATGATCATCATATTTGACAATCAAGGGCTTGTCATTGGCTAATATCGGGGACAATAAGGATAAAATCAATATGACCAATAAAAACCACAAACAAATAACGGCGGGTTTGTTTTTGCAAAAAATGGTCCATCTTTTTTGTGAAACAGATTTCATGATCGACGCCCCCCAAAATGAATGCGAGGATCAACTAATGTGTAAATAAAATCGCTGAGCACATTTAACAATAATCCTAATAATGAAAATAAATATAATGTGCCAAAGACCACCGGATAATCGCGGTTTTGAATGGCTTCATATCCGAGTAACCCTAACCCATCCAATGAAAAAATAACCTCAATCAAAACAGATCCAGTAAAAAGCATACCGATCAACATGGCCGGGAATCCGGACAAAACCAACAGCATAGCATTTCTAAAAACATGGCCGTATAAGATCCGTTTAGAGGAACATCCTTTGGCTTTAGCGGTGACAACATAGGCCTTACCCAACTCATCCAAAAAGGAATTTTTAGTTAAGAAACACAGGCCCGCAATGCCCCCGACACTGATGGCCAAAACAGGTAATGTAATGTGCCATAAATAATCTGTGATTTTGCCAAAAAATGATAGTTGTTCCCAGTTGTCAGAGATCAGCCCACGCAACGGAAACCATCCTAAATAATGACCGCCGGCAAAGAAAATAACCAATAAAATCGCCAATAAAAAGGAGGGAACAGCATATCCGATGGTCAATAATCCCGTTGTCACTTTATCAAAGGAAGAATCGGCCTTTGTTGCTTTTTTGATGCCGAGTGGAATGGCAATCAAATAAATCAACAGTGTTGAGAAAACGCCCAAAGAAATGGAAACGGGCATCTTCTCCTTGATCAACTGTATCACTGTTTTGTCTTGATAAAAACTTTTACCAAAATCAAAAGTCAGGTAATTTTTGAGCATTTGTCCAAAACGATGCAGCGCCGGTTTATCAAAGCCAAATTGTTTTTCCAATTCAGTGCGCAATTGTTTGGTCATTGCGCTTTGTTTGCTATCGCGCAAAGTGGCGCCTTCAGCAGAATTGGATCCTTGTTGCAACTTCATCATAACATGTTCAACAGGTCCGCCCGGTGTCATTTGAATCAGTGCAAAGTTCAATGCCACAATGCCAAACAAGGTGAGGGGAATCAGCAATAATCGATGAAGCCAATACTTTTTCATTCTTCCCCTTTCTCTAAATATGCCACCAAAGCCGTATAACTTTGTGTCAAGCGTTGGAACAAGGTGGCGTCATTTTGAGTGACATCCGGGTGATATTGCTTGGCCAATTTTTTATATTGCTTTTTTAGAGCTGCCAAATCAAATGGTGGCGTCATTTGCATAAATGAAAGCGCATCCTGAATTTTGCGCGAAAAAGGTGTTTCTGTGATCGGCGGATTGTAATGCCCGCTCATTCCCAGTTGTGTCTCATCAAAGAAATGAAATGAATCTTTGACATTTCCGTGCACGACTTTGTGCGAAGCGCCCGTTCCTAATTTCCATGTGGGGCGTTGCCATGTCACATCGTTTTGCAGTTGGGCTTCAATTTGTTCGGGCGTTAAACCCGCCAAAAAATCCCACTTTTTGTTGTATTCTTGAACATGTTTCAAACAAAACCAATAATGAGAACGCAAAGATCTGTCTTTCGGCGCACGATACTCTGCCGGCTCATTACAGCCGGGAAATTCGCAGGTATGTAAAATCTTTTTTTCTTGTTTTTTTCTCATATTGTTAGTTGTTTTCGCAAAAATAATACACGCGTAGGTTGCAAAAATTCCTTTCCCTACCCATAAGTATAATGTATTTTTATTCAAAATGAAAGGAGAAAACAAATGTTAGTGTGTAAAAATGTTATTGTAAATGGACGCAGAACAAGTATGCGTTTGGATCGAGAAACATGGGTGTCGTTAGCCGATATCTGTGAGCGGGAGGGTTTGACCATCCATGAATTATGCTCCAAAATTGATGCCGTAAAAGGACAATCCGGCTTGTCATCTGCCACCCGATTGTTCGTACTGACATATTTCAGATTTGTGCTGAACAAATATGAAAAAGTCAATGCTTCCTTGGGCTTTGATTTTAACCCCAATTTCGTTTTGCAACATATTTAACCCAATTATAAATTTTTTGCTGGTAAATCTTTTTTGTTTTTTGTATAATACAAAACAGAGGAACAAAAAAGGGCTAAATGCAAGAAAAGGAATGGCATAGAAGAACAATAATAGGAATCGTCGTAGCCATAATCTTCGGATGGTGGCTGCGCGGTTTTTTGTATTTTAATT
>JAFPYW010000067.1 GCA_017394405.1 Alphaproteobacteria bacterium | reverse complement strand
TTTGCGCGGGGTATGTTTAAATTGCCCTGGGCAGAAAAGGCAAAAAACGTAACTCTGAAAGATATTGTTTTAATGCTTTTCTAATATGATTTCAAAAAATGCGACAGGGATATGTATTCGAAGTGAATAAAAAAGTACACTTTAATGAACAAAGGTATCCCGTTTTACATTTTCCTCATTTCAGGCGGTTTATTGAAAAAGAAAGACTGTTCAAAAATGTTAAAAATGGTATAAATAAATATTCAATAATCGGTTTGTGGTTTTTGAACAGTTGTGGTATAATATTGCCTGAAAGTGGGAGGTGATTGTATGGCAAGGAAATTCGGATACGCCCGTGTGTCCAGTAAGGATCAGAATTTGGACAGGCAGTACGAGGCGTTGCTTCCGTATGTTGATAACGATAGCGATAAGATTTTCTCTGAGAAGGCTTCCGGCAAGGACATAGAAGGACGGGATGTATTAAAGGGGTTATGCAAAACCCTTACCACCGGTGATGTATTATATGTAGTAAGCTTGGACAGATTGGGAAGAAACAAGGCCGACATCAAGCAGATACTTGAGGACTTCAAGAGGAACGGCGTATTGGTTCGAGTGTTGGATTTGCCGACGACAATGATGGAGACCAGGGACGACATTACGGCTGCCACAATGGAAATGATTACGAATTTGCTAATTGAGGTTTTGGGATACATGGCGGAGATGGAACGTAGGAATATCCGTGAACGGCAGAAGCAGGGTATTGCTGTGGCAAAGGCAAAAGGCGTGCGGTTCGGGCGTAAGGCTATTGCATATCCCGAGACGTGGAATGCGGATTATGATAGTTGGCGTAATGGTAAATGTACTGCTGTTAGTCTGATACGGAAATATGGTTGGGCACCGGCTACTTTTTATGCGAAGGTACATAAGTATGAGAAAGTGGAGAGATAACCATGATGTCTATAACACCAGATAAAACCGTATTCTTTGATTTCGATTCTACATTGGCGGATACAGAACCATATCATATTTATGCACGAGATACCGTGTTGGCATCATTTGGGGTACATATTTCCGATTGGGGGCCGTATCTCGGCAATAGCGATTTATCCATTTTTTCTTCATTAACGGATCGATTCCATTTAGATATGGATGTTACGGCAGCAATAGACGATAAGTTGCGGATATTCAAAGAACAGGCTATCCTAGCAGGGCTTCAGCCGTATCCGGACATAGCCGAATTGGTATGGACATTGCCGAACCGAAAGTTTGTGATTACCAACCAGCGGTATGAAATCGTGTCGTTTTTCCTGACGCATTGGGGATTGGACGGCTGTTTTGAAGATATCATTTCTTTAGCCAACTTACATGTGACCAAAGCGGATAAGATAATGGAAATGGGATTTAACGCCCGTGAGTGCGTGTTGTTTGATGATATCCCCCGTAATGTACAGGAAGCAAACGAGAAAGGCATACGGGGCGTATTGGTGATGAATGGAAAGGTTAAAGATTGTTCTGTTTGATGACCGGCCGCCGACGCTACGTTGGCAAGGAATTCGACCGATAGAGGGTCAGTGAAAAAAAGGTGGGCAAAACCGAATTGCCGGAACACGGGGTGCTGTTATCATTAGTATTGTTCGTAAAGCTATTTGCGAAATTGAAGCTGATGAGTCTCCGGTTCTGCACAAGCGGCGAAAGAGCGCGTTATAGCGTGACGTTTGTGCAGAACCGGAGACTGTGGTGGAATGGAGTAGGCTCGAGGTCTGGAAAAAGAAAAATCTTCTATTTACGATTGGTAGTATGTTATGTGTTTTTTGCCTTGTAAAAATGGGGGCAATAATAGGGCAAACTTTTTATGTTATTTTCGTTTCTGAAATAATTACAGTAATTAAACTTACAAAATATCATAATAATTATCAATTTTGCTAACAAATATAATTAAAAATTATTATCAAATATGGT
>JAFPYW010000066.1 GCA_017394405.1 Alphaproteobacteria bacterium | reverse complement strand
GAGCACACAGTTGGTTGCATTTGCAATAGCCGGTGTGGATTCACGTACCTGGCGCGTCACGACATCTAAGGCCTTACCCGCCTCGCGTTCTTCCAATGTTTCACCAATACAAATAACAACAGTTAAACCATTGTTGATCGCATTTTCGGCTTTTTGGCGCACAACAGCATCTGTTTCATGATGATAAGTACGGCGTTCCGAATGGCCCACCAACGTCCATGTGGCCCCTAAATCTTTTACCATTGTTGCAGATACATCCCCCGTAAAAGCACCATTTGGTTTTGTCGCTTCTGCCACGTCTTGAGCCCCGACAAACACAGATTTGTGCGGCACATCAGCCACAAAACCCAACACATTCATAGGCGGACAGATAAGCACATCAAATGGACAATTTTGAACGCCATCAAACTTTTCAAAGACGGCCGTTGCCAACGC
This sequence comes from Alphaproteobacteria bacterium, assembly GCA_017394405.1. Taxonomy (GTDB): domain Bacteria; phylum Pseudomonadota; class Alphaproteobacteria; order CAAHEQ01; family UBA3637; genus UBA3637. Next base: position 16,948 of record JAFPYW010000066.1, on the reverse strand, counting down.
CACTGCATCGGCTTTCAATCCGTTCATTTTCCAGTTTCCTGCAATCAACTTTTTACGCATTTATTCTCCTTGTTTTAATAGTCTGCTTTTTTATCATATTTTTCAAAATTTTGCAAGAAAAATCATTCATTTTTTTGACAAACGCCAATTTCTTGTCCCTCTTTGGCATCACCATTCTCATCAAAAAACACTATTTTAGTACACTCACCCCGCTTGTAAGCCCACATCTGCCGCTTATTTTCTAAAACAATAGTCGTTGGCTCTCCCCATGTAGCATGAACCTCCTCTTGAGATTTGTTGTACAATGATCCTAGTACTGCATGTGTGCAGCCCATTAAAAGTAACATGGCACATAAAAGACTATATTTCATTTTTGCTCCTTTCATATTTTGCACCCCACGGACGATTTTTATCCACAAATCGTTCGTTCAAAATGCGAATTCCCTTATTCAAATAAATTTGGTATGTTTCATTTTTCTTTGGAACCAAAACGCGTTTTGCAAAACATCCCTTTTTATAAGGGACAATGGCCAAATCTGCTCCACGACAAGAATCTGTCTGAAAAGCGATTTTATACCCCTTTATCGTCAAATCGGCCCCCGCAAGTGGCTCCACTTTCTTATTTCCGGACAAACGAGCCCAACGTGCCACCTGCCAATAACTTGAATCCCCGATAACACCCAAAGAATCACGCTGACGAACGGCAACAACGCGCCCTTTATTAGACACCAAAATGTCGGGTGATTCAGCGAAGAAAAAACCCACACAAATACCCACAACACAAACCGGAACCCCCAACAACTTATACTTATTTTTCAATAAACATAAAACGCTCAACCCCAATGTGAAAACGCCCAATCCAACAGCACAAATTTTAGGCAATAAAATTTCTGCGCCCGGCCAAGATGCCACCATTTCTGCCACATTAGTCATCTTATCCAACACAAATCCAGCCATCTTAATAAATGGCGCATCCCATCCAAACGGCATTAAGATTGTTCCAACAAACAACAATGGCATAATGCAAAAAGAAAAGAATATTGTTGTTAGCAAATTACCAACAACACCATACGGATTAAATTGGTTAAAATGATAAATGATGAAAGGCGCCAAAGCAATTGTCACCATCATATTGGCACACAAAGCAGCCAAAAACCATTGGTATAATTTTGCTGCGGGGAGCCATCGATACACAGACTCCAACAAACCAACCAACACCAAAACAGCCACAAAAGATAATTGAAAACTGACCGATGCAATCCACTCTGGCCGAAAAAGTAATAACACAAATCCAATCAATAATAAACTATATAAAGACCAAACTCGACGATCTGTTAAAACGGCCAAAAACACTAACGCAATCATCAAAAAAGATCTGATCGCGGGAACTTGACACCCAGAAAGCAGCAGATATAACCCCGTCACTGCTAATGCAGCAACTGCCGCTACTTTTTTCGTATTGATTCGCAATACTACCGCCGGAACCAAACAGAGCAACCCTCGAATCAAAAAGAAAACAAAGCCCGCCAACAACACCATATGAAAGCCAGATACTGATAAGATATGAGCGATTCCCGCTTTACGATAAATATCGTATAATTTTTGGGAAACAATCTGTTGTTCTCCTACAACCAATGGAACCGCAATTTGTGCTTGGTCGGAGGATAATAATTCTTGTAATCTGAACATAATTTTATGACGCCAATCATCAATCCAATTACGATTTTTGGGCGTGTGATTGAGCAGTTGCAAAACTCGTCCTTGTGCTTCAATTTTTTGATAAAAGAAACGTTGTCGTTGCATTTGCAAAGGAGAATATAAATGCCCCAAAAGTTGGATCTCGTCCCCCACCTGTATTGCTGGTGTTTTTTCAGAAAAATTAAAGCGTGCCCGTTTTATGTTTTGCGTATTATTTACAATTTGAATATCATCCAAGATAACACTTTGTCCGTTTTCACGCGGCATAGCAGCAATCACCCGACCGCCGATTTCTTGACGCCACAAGGGCTCGGAAATGATATTTGTATGTATAAAATGTGTGCGACATGTGGCCACAGATATTCCAAATATAAAGAAAAATAACACCCACCGCCATGCGGTTTTATAGCAATATGACCAAATTCCCAACACAATGCTTAGTACACAACATAACACCAAATCGGGTTCAAAATTTAATCCAAAATAGGTTGCGCAACCAAAGGCAAATGCCATAAAATACCAAAGCCGTCTGTTCGGGTATTCTGCCCATAAATTGATTTTCATTTGCCTTTTTCCTTTGCCCGTGTTATCATACAAACAAAGGAAATAATTGTCAATGCAAAAACCCCTGACACCAAAGAGATTAGAAAATATCGCCTTGTATTATTTGGATCGTTTTGATGCATCTAGCACAAAGTTGCGCCAAGTCCTTTTGCGACGGCTTCAAAAACAAAAAATGTCCGATACACCCGTTGATCCGAATGCACTAAAATGGATTGAAAATGTCATTCAAAAATGCGTTGATTTAGGTTATATTGATGACAAACGATATGTAGAAAACGCTGTGCGACGATTATCAGCCGGCGGAAAATCTGCACGCTTTATTCAACAAAAATTATTATCCGAAGGATTAGATGCCGATTTGATTCAATCTTTTTTACAAATTGATGATGATTTAACCCGCGCCCAAACTTTTGTTACAAAAAAACACTTGGGCAAAGATTACGAAAAAGACCTGGCAAAACTGGCCCGCGCGGGATTCAGTTATGATGTGGCTCGCCGAGCCCTGAAAGGAGAAAACAATGTTTGAAGAATTGGAAAAAATTCGCCAACAATGTGCTGTATGTCAAAAATGCCCCTTGGGGGCCACACGCACAAAATCGGTATTTTCAGCGGGCGTTCCAAACAATAAAATCGTGTTGATTGGGGAAGCGCCGGGCTTTAACGAAGATCAAACCGGCGAACCCTTTGTCGGTCGCGCCGGCCAATTATTGGACAAGATTTTAGAATCTGTGGGCTTCAGTCGCAAGGAAAATATCTATATCTGTAATACATTAAAATGTCGCCCGCCAAATAATCGCGATCCGTTGCCAGAAGAAAAGGCGGCCTGTCGTGAATATTTGGACAAACAATTGGAAATTTTGAAACCCAGAATTATCCTGTTGTGTGGCAAAGTTGCTTTGACATCGTTTATGGATACAAAAGAAGGCATTACAAAATTGCGTGGTCGGTGGTTTGATGGACCGCACGGCGAAAAAATGATGCCTATTTTTCACCCATCTTATTTGCTGCGAAACCAATCCCACGAAAAAGGTTCCCCAAAATGGCTAATGTGGCAGGACATTCAAGAAATCCGTCGCGTTTATGATACGCTAAAATAATTTTTACACGTCCAAATTGGCTACATTTAACGCGTTTTCTTGGATAAAGTCACGACGCGGCTCCACCACATCGCCCATCAGGGTCGAGAACACTTGCTCGGCCTCGTCTTGGTGTGTGATTTTCACTTGCAACAAGCGGCGGTTGTTTGGATCCAAAGTCGTTTCCCACAATTGTTCTGGGTTCATTTCGCCCAATCCTTTATAGCGGTTGATGGCAACACCTTTCTTACCAATCTTAAACACTGTTTCGGCTAAAGACACAGGGCCTTGAATCGTGAATTCTTCATCTTTCACTTTCAAGACAGATGGCTTGGCATAAAATTCCCTGAGTTCGGCGGCCATTTTATCCAATTGACGCGCTTCTGTCCAGTTCATCAATGTTTCATCTACTACGTGTTTTTCCGTCACACCACGCAATACACGGCGGAACACAAACTCGTTCTTTTCATTGTATTCGCACTTCCAACCACGTTCATATTCTGGTTCCATCATGTCTAAGCGTTTGGCAAAGTCGTTATCATAGACTTTATTACCACCGAACATGCCCATAATGGCCATTTGACCAATAATACGATATGGCACATGACGAGACATGGCGAGAATTAAATTACGCGCCACGCGAGCCTGTTCCACACGGGCTACCAAATCGGCGCCGGCAATTTGTGTACCATCGGCCAATTGCAACACAGCACCTTCTGTACCCGATCCAATCAAATACTCTTCCATCGCGGCATCATCTTTCAAGTACGTTTCAGAATTGCCACGTTTTGCACGATACAAAGGCGGTTGTGCAATATACACATAACCGCGTTCAATCAATTCTGGCATTTGACGGAAGAAGAACGTCATCAACAATGTACGAATGTGCGCACCATCCACATCAGCATCGGTCATGAAAATGATCTTATGATAACGACATTTATCGGCATTAAAATCATCGCGTCCGATACCCGTGCCCAAAGCCGTCACAATCGTTCCGATTTCAGCGGAAGAAAGCATACGATCAAAACGGGCACGTTCTACATTCAAAATCTTACCACGTAATGGCAAAATCGCTTGATGCGCACGGTCACGACCTTGTTTTGCAGAGCCACCTGCAGAATCTCCCTCAACGATAAATACTTCAGAATCGGCCGGATCTTTGCTTTGACAATCGGCCAATTTTCCTGGCAACGAAGCCATATCCAAAGCACCCTTGCGCCGTGTCAATTCACGCGCTTTACGAGCAGCTTCACGAGCAGCAGCGGCTTCCACCACTTTGCCAATCACCATACGGGCCTCAGTCGGATGTTCTTCAAACCATTGCTCCAATTTGTCACCCACAACGCCTTCAACAACAGGGCGCACCTCGGATGACACCAATTTATCCTTTGTCTGAGATGAAAATTTCGGATCAGGTACTTTTACAGACAGCACAACGGTTAAACCTTCACGCATATCTTCGCCAGCTAATTCCACCTTTTCTTTCTTTGCAATACCACTGGACACCGCATAGTTATTCACGGTTCTTGTCAAAGCCCCACGCAAACCCGCCAAGTGCGTACCACCATCACGTTGCGGAATGTTGTTGGTAAAACACAAACATGTTTCGTGATAAGAATCCGTCCATTCCAAAGCGGCCTCAACGGTAATTCCATCTTTTTCACCTTTTAAGAAAAAGGGCTCGCCATGCAAAGAATTTTTGGACGCATCCAAATATTTCACAAACTCTTTGATTCCGCCCTCATATTCCATATCAATGGTCTTAGGCTCACTGGAACGTTCATCTGTCAAGCGCAAATGTACGCCCGAGTTCAAGAATGCCAACTCACGCAAACGGTGCTCCAATGTATCAAAATCAAACTCTGTTTTGGTGAAGATTTCAGCGGATGGATGGAAGGTCACACGTGTTCCATGCTTGCCTTCTGCCTCGCCCACTTCGGTTAAATGTTTGACGGTATTACCATCTTCAAAGCGGGCATAATATTCTTTATCATTGCGCCAAACAGTTAAATCCAACCAATCGGACAAAGCGTTCACGCAGGAAACACCCACACCGTGCAAACCACCAGAAACTTTGTAGGAATTGTTATCAAACTTACCACCAGCATGCAATTGAGTCATAATCACTTCGGCTGCAGAAACTCCCTCTTCCTTGTGAGTATCAACCGGCATACCACGACCATCATCAATCACGGTCACAGATCCATCCCCATTTAAGATCACATCCACACGATCACAATAACCAGCCAACGCCTCGTCAATGGAGTTATCTACCACTTCATACACCATGTGATGCAACCCAGTGCCATCATCCGTATCGCCGATATACATACCAGGGCGTTTCCTGACCGCTTCCAATCCGTGCAACACTTTGATTGAATCGGCATTATATTTGGCTTCTGCTTCCATCATTTCTGCGTTTTCTGTCATATTCGTTATCCTTTCATGCAACCTTAGTTATTATCTTAGATTCTTGTACATCAAATTGAGAAAAAAGTCCAGAAAAATCTGCAAATAATTGCGAATTTGTTGAGGTCATCCAAACCTGTGTCGGACGGGTCCGCAAAATCTCGAATAAAGTGTGCTGTCTGCGGTCATCTAAATGCGCTGAAACTTCATCCAAGAGCAAAAGCGGACAATGCCCCTGTTCTTCCATCTGAGCCCGCATTTCTGCCAAAATAATGGATAACAACAACGCCTTTTGCTCGCCAGTGGAACAAAGATCCGCCGACCGATTTTGCTGTTTATGAATCACGATAAAATCAGCAGTATGTGGGCCATTCAAATTACCCCCTTCGGCACAAATTTTTCGTGCATTTTTTAATTGCCCCATAAACGCATCTTCCACCATCACAGCACTTTGGCTTAACAGAGCTTTTTCAAGCAGGCCTGTTAGCTGAATTTCCGCAGCAGGGAAAGAAGCATCTTCCGTTACATTCAAATACTGGCTAATTCGTTCCACTACATCCAAACGCGAGGCAGAAATCGCTATGCCATTTTCCACTAATTGTGTTTCCAATCCATCCAACCAAGCATTATCGCCACGCCCCTCACGCACCAAAGTATTCCACTCTTTCAACGCAGCATTGTAATCCGCCAACCGGTTGGCGTGATTTGGATCAAAAGTTGCCACAATACGATCCAAAAACCGACGACGTGCCGCGGGATCACCACAGAACAATCTATCTTGTGCGGGGGTAAGCCATAAACAACGAAAAACTTCGCCCAATTCCGCTTGTTTTGACGTTGTCCGACCATCAATGCGCACTTGACGCCGCTCGGAGCCTTCCACCATACCTGTGCCGATTTTACTAACCCCAATAGGCGACTGAACTTCGGCTGCCACACTCCACAGGGGATGCACGTCTTCGCCCATGCGCCGCGCCACATCCGAAAGCCGCGCCGAACGCAGCCCCTTACCCGGAGCCAGCAAAGAAATGGCCTCTAAAATGTTGGTTTTTCCAGCTCCATTGTGCCCAGCCAAAAGTATTGGTTGAAAATCAGCAGGCAACTCCAAGTCCAAAAAATCATACGACCGAAAATTGGTCAATCGCAAATGCAAAATGCCTGTCTTGACCAAATCCATCTTTTATACCCGCATTGGCATCAAAACAAACAAAGACGATGTATTCTCCGCATCTTTCAAAATAACTGGAGAAACACTATCTGCCAACATAATTTTCACATTTTGACCCTGAATTTGTGCCAAGATATCCAACAAATAACGATAGTTAAAGCCGATATCCAAGGCATCGCCTGTATAAACTGCATCCAACTCGTCTTCAGCAGATCCTTCATCAGATGCCGCGGCAGAAACGCGCAACAAATTTTCAGACAACGACAACTTGATACCTCTGGATTTTTCGGACACAACTGACACGCGCTCAATAACGCTGGCCAATGCCTTTGCGTCTGCCTCTAATTCCTTATCATTATTCGCTGGAATCACCTTTTCATAATCAGGATATGTCCCATCCACCAAACGAGAAGACAACTCAACATCTCCCATTTGGAAACGCACTTGATTAGCCGACAATGCTATTTTGATTGTTTCCACATTTTCAGCGGCTAGCTTTGCCACCTCACCAATGGTTTTACGCGGAACAATCACACCGGGAATCCCTTTTGCACCGGCGGGAACAGCTGTTTTTGCACAGGCCAAACGATGCCCATCCGTAGCCACAGCCACCAAGGCATCATCTTTTTCGTGCAAATAAATACCATTCAGGTTATAACGCGTTTCTTCCACCGATACTGCAAATCCAGTTTGGTTGATTAACCCCAACAATTCCGCGGCCGGCAATTCAAAAGAAAACGGCGTATCTTCGCGCGCCATAGAGGGGAAACCCTCTGGTGCAATACTGGCCAAAGAAAACTTGGAACGACCGGATGTGATATTGACTTGGCTGGTTTCTTCCGAATACACCATCGACAAAGCCGATCCTTCAGGCAAACGACGAACAATATCATACAGCTTGTGGGCCGGAACCGTCACGGCACCGGGTTCTTCCACATTGGCAGGAACTTTTTCAGCAATCTCTAATTCATTATCCGTGGCCTTTAACTGTACCACCCCAGCGGTTGCCTCCATTAAAACATTGGCCAAAATAGGAATAGTTTGCCGTCTTTCCACAATACTTTGAGCATGTGCCAACGCCTTTAATAAAGCGCTTTGTTCGATTGTAATTTTCATCATTTTTGCATATCCTTTCTCGTTTTGTTCTTTTATAGGCAAATTGTACTTTATTTTTTTGAAAAAAACCATAAAAAAAATGCATTTTGAAGATTTTTCTTTTTTTATTTTCAAAAAAGGGGTATGATGAGGTATCAAAAGGGGGATTTTATGACCATTCAAATACTCAAAGGTGACGATTTATACCGCCCGAGCACGCTGAGTGCGGCAGATATTAAAAAAATTCAACCCAAACAGACCATTTTGGGGCAAAATCGGGCTGTTTCCGCCCTGACCTTCGGCATCAAAATGCCACCCAACGGGTACCATATTTTCTCGGTGGGGCCAAAGGGCGTCGGTCGTACCTCCCTCAGTTTGAGTATCGTCCGCGAACATGCTAAAACTTTACCGGCGCCAAACGATTGGTGCTATGTCACAAATTTTGATGATTATAACCGCCCGAAGGCGTTGGCTTTCCCGGCGGGAAAAGGTAAGATCTTTGCCCGGATGATGAATCATACCGCTATTGCCATTAAACAAACATTGGCTAACACGTTTAATGATGAGGCCTATAAAATCGAATTGGCGCATATTGAACAAGAATTTACCGCAGAACGTGAAAGTTATTTCCAAAAATTGCAAAAAATCGTAGCCACAGATTGTGTCGCCCTGAATCGGTTACCTTCAGGATTGATTGTTGCACCGATTAAGGATGGCCAATTTTTATCCCCGGAACAATTCAATGCATTGCCATTAAAAACACGCAAGGCCATGTTATCAGAAATGAAAACGGCCCAGGAAAGATTGGAAGTCGCCTTGAAATCCACCCCTGAATGGCAAAACTTACAGGCCCAAAAGGTAGCCGAATTAAAAACACATTTAACCTGTCGTGTTGTGGATGATAAATTAAAACGTTTAATCAAAGATTTTGAACATGTGGCCGGCGTGCGCGAATACCTGAACGACGTCAAAAATTATTTGTTGGACAATTTGAATTTCTTGTCCCCGGACAAATCCTTGGCCGCCGATCAAGTTCGTTTTTTCTGGGCTAGATTGGCCGTCAATCCGTTTGTTTGTAATGATCCTAAAGCTGGCGCACCTGTGGTTCATTTAGGTCGTCCGACCATCCCGCATTTGTTGGGCCGCATTGAACGTATTCCGTTTGGTGCTTCCACCACAACCGATCATTCCATGATCCGCGCCGGTGCGTTGCATATTGCCAACGGCGGTATTTTGGTTATTGAAGCCCAAGAATTGATGGACAATCCGATTTTGTGGCCGGTTTTGAAACGCGTGTTATTTGCCGGTCAAATCAAAATGGATACAGCCGAAGAAAGCAGCGTCTTTACCAATGTGGCGTTGGATCCGATGCCAATTCCACTTTCCATTAAAGTCGTTTTGGTTGGGGATGCGGCCATTTATCATACGCTCAGCACTAAAGACAGCGAATTTACCCAATTATTCAAGTTGGAAGCCCAATTTACAGAAAAAACCAATCGCACAACAGATTTGGAAAAAGTGTTTATCGGATCTTTGATGGAATTTCGTATTCGGGAAAAATTGTTGCCGTTTGCCCCGACAACATTAAAAATTTTGGTGGAAAAAGCCGCCCGTCATGCTCAAGATAAAAACAGCTTGACCATGCACGTGGTTTATATTCACGATTTGATGCGGGAAGCAGATTTTGAAGCCCGTACGGTGGGTGCAAAAACTGTGACACCAGCCCACTTAGAACACGCTTTGGTGCAACGTTATTATCGTTTGGGGGCGCCACAAGAAGAAATGATGAAAGCCATTAAAAGCGGTACTTTACAGATCCAAACAGATGGATGGAAAGTCGGTCAATTGAACTCGCTGGTCATTCATCAATATGGTGCCTTCTCGTTTGGTCGTCCCTCCCGTGTGACGTGCCAAATTCGTTTGGGACACGGCAAGGTGACAGATATTGAACGCGAAGTGGCCTTGGGTGGCGCCTTACATACCAAAGGCGTTTTGATTTTGGCTGCATACTTAGCCGGTACCTATGGTCGAGATATGCCATTGCCCGTGGATGCAAGCTTGGTGATGGAACAATCCTATAACGAAATCGATGGCGATTCCGCCAGTACCGCCGAATTATACACATTGTTGTCGGCCATTTCAGACGTGCCATTGAATCAATCTATCGCTGTTACAGGGGCCATCAACCAGTTGGGCGAAGTGTTGGCCGTGGGTTCAGTAAATGAAAAAATTGAGGGATATTTTGACGTGTGCGTGCAAAAAGGCCTGACCGGCAATCAGGGTGTGATGATTCCAAAAGCCGGCGTGCAATCGTTGATGTTAGATGAACGCGTCCGTGATGCTGTGGCGGCTAAACGCTTTCATTTGTGGGCCGTTGATAACGTGGATGAAGGTATCCAGGTTTTGACCGGTTGGCCGATTGATAAATTCAAAAAGAAATTGACTAAACGTTTGGCTGAATTTGCCAGCAAAGCCAAAAAGGCAAAATAGTTTCATTAAAATAAAACCCCCGGTCATTTGACCGAGATTCTTTAACATTTCTTAGTTTTATCAGATGCAAATTTTGTTTTGGTCACTTCTTTCGCCATTCCTTCTATAATAGCGTCATCCATTCCGCCCGGCCGCCGCCCGCAATAACGTTTATTTTCGTTTTTGGCCGCCGTATATCCTTCTGGCCTCCGCTCGGTTTTTTTCTTCTGTGGGGAATCCTTTATTCCCATTTCATGGCGCATTCGAGGAGATTCTTTTGATTCAGTCTTTCCCTTTTTCTTCGGCGAAAATTCTGGTTTTTCCTCGGTATTTGAAAGAACATTCACGTTAAATTCTTCATTCCGTCCCGGTTGTGGATCCACATGCGTCCCCGAATTCTCGTCACGAAAACGAATTGACGGATTGACGGCCATTGGTGGTGCATTTCTTACCGATCCGCCTTGTATCATAGACGGCATATAATCTGGATCTCCTATTGTTGGATAATGCACCGGATCTCGCCCGTGCTCAATATTCCACTCCACGCTCTCGGCAAACGGCGTTCTTTTCTTCCAAACAATTTCATTATTCTCGTTTAAGAATCCCTCTTCTCGTTCGGTCATATCCCCATCCCATCTTTCTACCTTTCCTTGGGCGTTAATTGTATAGTTTTTGCCATCATCACCCTTTGTGGTGATCGTCCTATTTTTTGTGTCAACAGAAAACTCTTGACCTTGTTCTGTCAGTAAATACCACTCACCGACTGGCTTACCCTCCTTAAATTGACCGGATCGATGTACAATTCCTGTTGATAAACCATTTTCATCAACCCAACATTCTTCAAAATCACCATTTGTCAGGTTTCCCTTTGCAATAAGGTTACCATTTGCATCAAAACGCTCATATTCTCCAACCAATTGTCCGTCTTTATAATGAGCAATCTCAATAATATCACCATTTTCGTTACGATAAATCCATTCCCCGTCTTTTTTGTCGTTTTTATAGCTTCCTTCCATAATGGGTATCACTCGACCATCCGGTGTTTGATCAAAAAATACTGCATCACCTTCTCGGCGGTTATTTTTGTAATTCAAAACGGCCCCAACGGCAGGATGTTCTTTACCGTTTTCGTCTTTAATCATAACGGGCTGGCCATCCTTTTCCAAGCAAAAGGTATTCGTCCCGTCGGGATGTCGCCAACCATCACGTGCCGCCAAAAAAGTATCTATTGCCATACTGGCGCCACCACACAAAGTTGCAACAGGAACCCCCGCCACAGCACCAACACCAGTTGCAGAAGCCCCCAAACCAAACACAACGGCCGCATCCAATCCGGCGGATGTCCATTCCAATGCCGCCCCCAACCAATCGCCATCGCTTGCACGAATAGTACCATACGCAGCGCCCAGTCCAACGCCAACGCCTGGAATTCCTTTTTCTGCAATCATTCCGGCAACTTTACCCGTTCCTTTACCTGCGGCCCTGATTCCTGTCATCACAAGGCCCGAGCCAATTACCGTTACACCACCAATTTGCACGGCCAAATCAGCGCGTTTTCTGGCCAAAGTCTTTTCCTTTTCCTCAAGATACATCAAACGGCCACCATTTGCCATTGCATCCTTATGCTCCCGATATTTGGCCCCCAGATGCCCCGCACCAATAATTGATACAAAACGTCCGGTGACCTGCAAACCAGCATTTACCACTTGCATCTTGGGTGAAGGTTGAACAGATAATTTGTATTGTTCTGCTAATTTCAATTGGTTCTTTATTTGAACTTCGGTCAATATATCTTCCGCAAATTTAAACCTTTGTTGATACAATAACCGCCACCTTTCTCGTTCAGCTTTGGAAAGAAGTTCTCCATTATTTGCAAAAGCATTTGCTCCATACTTCTTTCGCATCTGCAAACCAAATTGCTCATATTCCGGATTTTTTTTATTTATATCTAGTATTTTCCAAACCATATCTCGATCTGCGGGGGAAAACTTCATCACATTTGCATGTCCATATTTCTCCTGCAACATCAACAACTTATTTCTACTATCCGCCATTTCCATAATTTCGTCTGCATATTTGCCAATGTATTTTTCATACATAGATTTTTCAAAATGAATTAATTCTTCAATATCGTTCGATAGACCTGCTCGTTTAGGATCAATACTCTTAGCTTTTTTCAACAACTGATTATACTGAATCCGTTCTTCTGGAGAAAGGTGATCCACGATATCTTCAAGCCTGTGGCTGTTGGATTGAAAATCCTTAATTCTATCACGAGTCTCCTTATCCACCCCCCACCATATTGTGTGTAACTGAGATTCGTCCCAAGAATCTGGAATATTTAGCCGACCATTCCTTCTAAACATACCCTCCAAACCTTTTAATTCTTTTTTTCCAGCCACATAATCTTCAACTTGTTTCCATACGGCATCAGGATCAATTCCTAATCTTAAACAACTTGCATCCATAAGCTGTCTAACGCCTGGAATATTGCCATTTCCATATGAACGTGTAAGTATTTCGCCAACATAACCGCGATCAGTGCCTTTGTTTAAAAGATGCATAATAAAAGCATTTTGTTTTGCCTCCGCCAACAACTTTTGATATCTTGTCGGGTTAGTGTCTTTTAATTCCCATAATTGTTCTTGTAATAAATGGTGTTTTTCACACACATCATCTAAAGCCTTTTGAACACCAAAAACATTGGAGTTTGGCGCCACAAGGACACCATTTTTTTCAAATTGTGCAAAACCATCCGTTATTGAGGCCTCGCTTTCACGCGCCGCAAGTCGAAACCAATTATCCCTGGCGGAAAAATTAGAGTGTCCAAACCTTGCAAGCACTTCTTTTTCCCAAGCGGCTTCTGGCTGTGCCCCATGCGTGGATTCATGAATCAAAAAAGATTCTGCATTGGGAAGCAATCTGCCTGCTGGATCAAACACATTTTCTTTCCAAAATATCTTAACATACCCCACGCCACCAACAGCAGCAGCATTAACATTTTTAGGGTCTACCAATATATCAATCTTGTCAGTATTAATCAGCTGTATGGCAAAATTTCTTCGGATATTTTTGGAGTTTGCCAAAGTCTCTTCCAAGAAACTAAGGGTGTAACTGGTATTTTTTGCGGCCCCCAAATCAATATTCAGATATTTTTCAATCAGCGCAGGATCTTTTTCTAATTTTCTGGAAAGTTGCTCTGCCTTTTGCCACATAATATTCCATGTTTTTTGATTGCGGCGTAAAAGTTTTTCCAACACATCATGTGGCAAAACATTTCCCATCATTTCCTTTGTTAAAGGTCTTATATCTCGCGCACCAGTAACTGCATTTTCAACAACAGCACAAACCGCTCCATCAAAATCCACCAACCGCACACGAAGTTGTGCAAGATCTGTATTAGTATCATTTTCTTCTGCCATGTTCATTCTCCTAAAAACAGTTTTTATAAAGCCAGTTTAGGCAACAAAACTCTCTCTGTCAATAAAAAAATCCCCGGGGAAGGCCTCGGGGATTTGATTTTAAGCAACCACCACTTATTCAGCGGATTTGTTGCTGTCTTCCGTAATACGGGCTTTTTTACCAAACAATTTTCTGAGGTAATACAATTTGCCACGATTCACGACACCGCGACGGGTGACTTTGATTTCCACAATATTCGGGGAATACAATGGGAACACACGTTCCACACCTTCACCAAAGGAAATCTTGCGCACTGTAAAGGTGGAGTTTGCGCCGTCATTATGACGAGCAATCACAACGCCTTCAAAGGCTTGATTACGGGTATTTTTTTCTTCCACAATTCTGACCACAACACGGACTGTGTCACCGGCTTTGAATTCAGGAATTTTCTTATTCAGCTTTGCAATTTGCTCAGCCTTTAAGTCTTCAATGATTTTTTTGGTCATGTTATTTTCCTTTCTTCTCATTGTTCGCCAGATATTTTTCATACAAGTCTGGACGTCTTGTTTTAGTTAATCTTTCGGATTCGGCTTTACGCCACTCGGCAATTTTCGCATGATGACCGGACAATAAAACTTCCGGCACTTCGCGTCCTTGCCAATTTTGAGGTTTTGTATATTGCGGATATTCCAGCAAGCCATTGGAAAAACTTTCCTCATTTAATGATTCAGCATTTCCAAGCACGCCGTCAATCAATCGCACGGTTGCATCCAACATTGTCATCAGAGCTAATTCGCCCCCAGACAAAACGCAATCGCCAATACTGATTTCCTGCACATCCCATTTATCCAGCACACGTTGATCCACACCTTCAAAGCGACCACAGATGAAAGTCATCTCATCCGTCTTTGCCCAATCGGCGGCAATTTGTTGATTAAACACTTTGCCACGTGGGGAAAGGTAGAAAATAGGACCTTGTTTATGAACAGCGGTCAATGCTTTATCCAAAACTTCAGGCAACATCACCATGCCTGCTCCACCACCAAAGGGTGTGTCATCCACGGATTTATAATTGTTGTCTGAAAAATCACGGATATTGATCACGTTCATTTCCCATTTTTTATCAGCCAATGCTTTGCCAACCAATGAATAAGCCAATGGACCCGGGAACATTTCAGGATAAAGTGTTAAAATGTTTGCTTTCATTTTATCGCCCCTTCCATACCCTCGGGAATCACAATTTCCAATTCCTTTTTCGTGGTATCAACCCGCGGAAAGGTTTTTTTAGAAAATGCAAAGTCCAATTGTTTACCCTTCATTGTTTTAATCTCCAGAATATCACCAGCTCCAAAGTTCATCACAGATACAACCTTACCAAATTCGGCACCATCCTTGATCACCTTCATCCCCACCAAGTCGCAACAATAAAATTCGTTACTTTCGGTTGCGGGTAATTTAGAGCGATCAGCATATAGTTCCAAACCCTTGAATTGTTCTGCCACTTCGCGCGTAGTAATACCTTTCAAATTTGCCAACAAGCATTCGCCTTGTGTGCCTGAAATAGAGACCTCAAAACTTTTCTTGCCTGATTTATCTGTCAATGGATTAAATTGTGGCAAATTTTTGCCATGCGTGAGGTACGGCTTGATTTTCACCACGCCTTTAATCCCATGCACATTTACAATTTTTCCAACAGCAATCAGGGTCATTTTGAATCCTTATTCAGCTTTTGTTTCTTCAGCCGGTTGTTCTGCGGCAGGAACTTCTGCCGGAGCTGGCTCAGCTGGTGTTTCAGCAGCTGGGGCTTCCTCTACGGCGGCTGGTGCTTCAGCTGGTGCTTCGGCAGCGGCCTTAGCGGCTTCTGCGGCGGCTTTGGCTTCTTCTTCGGCCTGACGTGCAGCTTCTTCAGCAGCAGCCTTGGCTTCAGCTTCGGCCTTCATGCGTTCTTGAGCCTTAGCTTTTGGCTGAGATTTTTTCGGTGTTTCATGAATAGCGGGCTTTTCACACAAACCGACTAATGCAAACAACTTTTGCACGCGTTCTGTGATTTCAGCACCTTGGGCCATCCACTTTTTAGCGGCTTCAACATTGATGCGCAAAGCATCTTTGCTATCTTTTGGCAAAAGTGGGTTATAGAAACCCAATTCTTCAATAAACCGTCCATCGCGACGGCAGCGTTTGTCTGCCACGACAATCTTATGCACAGGGCGCTTTTTGGCACCACCGCGGGCTAAACGAATTCTAACTGACATTTTGTTTATCCTTTCTGTTGTAAGTTAGACCTTAAACGGCGGAAAACCACCGTCATTTATTTGACCACCATTGAACATGTTTTTCATTTTTTTCATCATGGACATCATGCCAAAGGGGCCCATTTTCTTTAATTTTTTCATGACATCGGCCATTTGCTCGTATGAGCGTAACAGCTTGTTCACATCCTCCACCTTCACCCCGGCGCCGGCAGCGATCCGCTGTTTGCGAGAGGCCTTTATGATATCGGGGTTTTTGCGTTCCGCCGGTGTCATAGACAGGATGATGGCCGCCTGTCGTTTCATCAAACGGTTATCCACATCCGCTTGATCAATCTGTTTTGAAAATTTGGCAATACCGGGGATCATCTTCATCATTCCCTTGATATCGCCCATTTTATCCATTTGCTGTAATTGTTTGAGTAAATCATTCAAATCAAAATCGCCAGACATCATCTTCATGGCTTGGGCTTGCATATCTTCCTGATTCACACGTTCCATGGCTGTTTCAACCAAACCAACCACATCACCCATGCCCAAAATACGATCGGCTACACGTTTTGCATCAAAGCGTTCCACTGCATCCGCCTTTTCGCCAACGCCCAAAAATTGAATTGGCATACCAGTTACTGCACGCATTGAAAGGGCGGCACCACCACGACTATCGCCATCCACACGGGTTAAAACAACGCCTGTAATGCCGATTTTTTCCTTAAATTCTTTGGCCACATTGACGGCATCTTGGCCCATCAAAGCATCCACGACCAACAATGTTTCTTTTGGCTCTGACAAATCACGGATTTTGGCTACCTCGT